>NZ_NJGF01000015.1:0-120595 GCF_002209985.1 Bacillus sp. K2I17 | reverse complement strand
ACCACCATAGGCTTGTGGTGTACTCTCGTCAGTTATACGAGATAGTCGTTGAACGTTCATCTTATCACTTTTGACTTAGATGATTCGAGGCGGAAGACCCATTGTTCTAGTGTTTAGGATTTAACCTTGCACCATCTGATTGATTTTTTCTGCTTTCGCAACATTCACGCTCACCATTTCTAGCCACGTTGTAGTTCAATCAGCTTTAGGGATTGCCCGCAGTTAACCCTCACTACTAGCCAATCACTTGACTAGCAGGGCTTACTGATATATTTAATTAACTTTGGTTATAATTTGTTAAATAAATCGTAACAGTTAGTTACCCTATTAATATTGATGTAACGGCTTAAATGTAGCATAGGATGGGAGAGGAAGGCAAAAATTAGCTTTTTACTTACGTCCTTCTAACAAAATCTTCTCTATCTCTTCAAAGTTATGAGCGCGAGCATGCTCTAACGGGGTAACACCATCGTTGTCTGGAATATTTACATCAGCACCGTGTAGCGCTGTCTCCATGCTTGTCATCTCCTTTTTAACTTCTTGTTCTTGTGAGCAACCTTGTAAAAAAATTACGCAACATAACATGCTTAATGTTTTTTTGAACATGGAATTTCAACCTCCTCATTTCAACTGTAAAAGAAGAACATTAAATTTTTATAAACTGACGCTAAAATTACTATAAAATCGCTTGAGTATTTGAACATATATTTTTATGCTTATGAATAACATGGTTTGTTAAAGTGAGGATGTAACATATGTCTATTAAAACAAGATTTTTATTCTCTTATATCGCTGTTATTCTCGTTTCCATCACGCTCATATTAGTCGCGGGATTTTTAATTGTTTTTTCTATAACAGGAGACTTGGAATCAGTGAAAAATTTCTATAAAAGTTCCTATATTCAAAAACCGCTTACGCCAGAAGAAGAGAATACGTATATTGAATTGAAATTAGCGGCAAAGAAAAATCAATCACAACTATTAGATGAATCGTTCGTTTCATCACTTGAAAAAGAAGGGGTGAAAATAGTTGTAAGAAAGGGAGAAATCATTTCTTATGCTACAAAAATATTTGAAGGTGTATCTTTAAAAGAAGCCATTCCGAAATTTGAATCAGCAAATATTAATAGTCGTGGTACAACAGAACTAGGCGATACATTTTATCGATATGTAAAATTTGATTTTTATTTTCCCGGAGATGAAGAAGGGAGTATATTTGTACTAAAAAGGCAAAGTTCATTTGTAGATCTTACACAAAAATTATTTCCAATTTTATTCGTAGCACTTTTACTGTTAGCGATATTACTCATTGGATTAGTAAGTTATTTCGTCTCAAGAAGTGTGATAAAACCAATTTTTGTGTTGAAAGATGCGACTGGGAGAATTAAAGAAGGGAATTTAGATTTTCAAATTCCAGTTACATCCCATGATGAAATCGGGCAATTAAATCAAGGGTTTGAGGAAATGAGAAAGAAATTAAAAGAGTCGATAGAGATGCAAACGCAGTATGAAGAAAATCGAAAAGAGCTCATTTCCAATATATCTCATGATTTAAAAACACCGATCACATCTATTATCGGATATGTAGAAGGCATAAAAGATGGAGTCGCAAATACGCCAGAGAAAATGGATAAGTATTTAACGACCATTCATACGAAGGCAAAACATATGGATACACTTATTGATGAGCTCTTTTTGTTTTCGAAGCTTGATTTGAATCGAGTTCCCTTTCAGTTTGAAACGATAGAGTTAAACGTGTTTATGCAGGAATTATTAGAAGAGATGCAGATGGATTTAAGTGAGGAAGGTATAGAAGTTTACTTACAATTACATTCATCACCACTATATGTAACGGCTGATTGCGAAAAGATAAATAGAGTGATATCAAATTTAATTCATAATAGTGTGAAATACATGGATAAAGAAGAGAAGAAAATTACTGTAACAGTATTGAGTGATAACAATAAAGTTATTGTGAAAGTGATGGACAATGGGGCAGGTATAGAAGCTGATACGCTGCCGTATATATTTGAGCGGTTTTATCGTGCAGAGCAATCGCGAAATTCTAGCACAGGTGGAAGTGGACTTGGCTTAGCGATAGCGAAGCAAATTGTTAAAGAACATGGTGGAGAAATTTGGGCGGAAAGTAATCTTGGGGAAGGTACAAGTATTTTCTTCTCATTGAAAAAAGTACAGGAATGTGGTGAGTAGAATGAAGAGAATTTTACTAGTAGAAGATGAAATAAGTATTGCAGAATTACAGCGAGATTATTTAGAAATTAGTGATTTTCAAGTCGATGTAGAACATTCAGGAGAAGTAGGTCTACAAATGGCTCTTCAGGAAGACTATGATTTAATTATTTTAGATATTATGCTTCCGAAAATGAATGGTTTTGAAATTTGTAAACAAATACGTGCTATAAAAGACATTCCAATTTTACTTGTTTCAGCAAAGAAGGAAGATATAGATAAAATTCGCGGACTCGGTTTAGGCGCGGATGATTATATAACGAAGCCGTTTAGTCCAAGTGAATTAGTCGCAAGGGTAAAAGCACATATTTCTCGTTATGAAAGATTATCAGGAAATGTGAGTAAGCAACGTGATACGTTATACATTCACGGAATTTCTATTGATCAGCGAGCGAGAAAAGTTTTTATAAACAATGAAGAAATTGCGTTTACAACGAAAGAATTTGATTTATTAACATTCTTTGTAACGCATCCAAACCAAGTATTAAATAAAGAACAGTTATTTGAACGT
The DNA here is from genome assembly GCF_002209985.1 of Bacillus sp. K2I17. Taxonomy (NCBI): domain Bacteria; kingdom Bacillati; phylum Bacillota; class Bacilli; order Caryophanales; family Bacillaceae; genus Bacillus; species Bacillus sp. K2I17. The sequence continues at coordinate 117,835 of NZ_NJGF01000015.1, read as the reverse complement.
ATTTGGGGACTAGACTCAGCTGGTGATTTAGCTACTGTCGTTGTTCACATTAGAAAACTACGCGAAAAAATTGAAAGAGATCCCGCCCACCCGCAATATATTGAAACAGTATGGGGAGCTGGTTATCGCTTTAACGTGTAATGTACCTGCCGAGTAATTGGCAGGTTTTTTATGTTATTCAAACGAAAAAGGAAATAATAGGTAATTTATGTTAAAATATAAAGAGAGATAAAACATAGGAGAGCATGAGAGGGCGTGCTACATTTTGGGAGATACATTAAAAGATAATAAATCAAACAAGGCTTTAAAGATTGGAACCAATATCATACTTATCTTATTAATTATCGGTGCAATACAAATGTTTTATGATGAAGATTCTACGAATGATCATTTCGGTGGGCTATTTATGATGGTCTTTTTTGGAATTAAAATAATTTCTAGTTTTATGATAAGTTTAAAAGAAGGCGATAAAAAGGCAGTATTACTTGATGTAGGTTTAATGATTTTTTTGTTCTTCTTGTTGTTTCTAGTGTGAAATATTTCTTTTGAAAAAGCTCATAGTCTTATAGAGACTGTGAGCTTTCCTTAATAATAGCGGTACTAGTGCAACGATTTATAAAATGTTTGAGTAGTAGAAGTAAACTGAGCAGATTCTTCTAAAAAAGGATAATGGTTACTCTTCTCAAATATCACAAAGATAGAATTACGTATGCCATCATGCATCTCAATAGAATACTCGATCGGGCACTGTACATCATGTCTTCCGCATATAATGAGAGTCTTTGTTTGGATGGAAGGTAAATGCTCTCTTAAATCAAATGAAGGATATTCATTGGCGAAAGCATTCATCCGGCTAGCGGACATTGTTTTTTGGATTGGTTTACAAAAATAAGAGTTGTAGTTTTCTGGTTTATACAATGATAATTTTGTCCTCTTAGTAGATAGTTCTTTCCGTTCTTCACTTGTAAGGTGAGGGGTTTTTAAGTTTTCGATGAGCTGTTGCATATAATGAAACTGAGGATGTGCTGGGTGATAAATGCAAAATGGTGTTTCGGTATAATTACTTGCTGCAGCTCCGGCCACGACTAATGATTGTAAGGAATTTGGATATGTAATTGCATATAAAAGTCCAAGCATACCGCCTGTTGAGTGACCAGCGAAATGCCATGTTGGGAGTTGTAAAGCTTCCCGTATTGCTTCTAAGTCGTGAACGGTTTCAATCATACTTAATTCTTTTTCTGAATTGGCTTTTGCTGAGTTACCAGCATCTCGTAAATTAATGAGGAATACACGATGCGTAGCAGTGAAAACATTCGCAAAGTAATCACCAGTTTCATTAAATTGTGAATAGTGATGTGTAATGCAAAGCGGTTCGCCATTTCCTTTTGTAAAGATTTCAAATGTGCCACGTTTCGTGTTGATTATTTGTTGTGTCTACATAATATCACGACCTTTTCTCATAAAAGTTGGACCACTTAATTATGAAATAAAATATATCAGCGATTTTCGAAATATATCGGCGGTTATTAAAATATATCAGCGAATCTCAAGATATATCGACTTACCGACAGAAACCGACAATAATAGCAAGCTATAAATAAAAGGAGGCTATTCAAAAACGAGCCTCCTTTTCGTTTAGTACAAAGATTTTGTCATATTATTCCGAATTATTTCAAGGGATTTCGTTACAGTTAATGCGTTCTTTTCTTCAATTTCTGGTTTACGGGGGATCGGTTTATACATGTTGTCTGGATCTTCCCATGTGAGGGGAAGTTCTGTTTCAGCTTGTCCTTTCCAAGCGTCAATCCATTCTGGAGGGAGATAACCTGAGATGTTTTGGATGTTGTTCATTTCGAGCCAAATGAGTGCCCAAGCTCTTGGGACGACGCGCCAGTGGTCATAGCCACCCCCGCCGACAGCGATCCAGCGACCTTCGCAATATTCATTAGCGATTTCGCGAGCGAGCTTCGGTATTTCACGGTAAATATTCATCGTTGCGCAAAGGTGTGTAAGTGGGTCGTAATAATGTGCGTCAGCGCCGTTTTGCGTTAAAATAATATCCGGTTTAAAGTATGCGGCAACTTCTTTTACGACAGTGCGATATGAATTTAAAAACGATTCGTCTTCTGTAAAGGCATCGAGTGGAACGTTAAAAGAATAACTATAGCCATTACCTTGTCCGCGTTCATTTACAGCACCAGTTCCAGGGAATAAATAACGCCCAGTTTCATGTAGTGAAATGGTGCATACGTTAGGATCGTCGTAAAAAGACCACTGTACACCATCACCGTGATGAGCATCTGTATCAATATATAAAACACGTAAACCGTATTTTTTCTGTATATATTTCATTGCGATGGAACTATCGTTATAAATACAAAAGCCAGATGCCTTGCCGCGGAAGCCATGATGTAAGCCACCGCCTAAATTAAGCGCGTGTTTTACTTTCCCGGAAAGAACAGCGTCGACAGCAGTTAACGTACCGCCAACGAGTAATGCGCTTGCTTCGTGCATATTTGGAAACATCGGTGTATCTTCTGTTCCGAGTCCATATGTCATCGCAATTGATTTTTCTAACTTACCTTCTCCAGCACGTTTTACCGCATTTATGTACTCCTCTGTATGAACGTAGGCGATCTCTTCATCTGTAGCCATCCGTGGTGAGATGATTTGGGAGGGAGAGATAAAACCGCCCTTTTGTAATAAATCATACGTAAGTGTGACGCGTAGTTGGTTAAAAGGATGATCAGGGCTAAACGAATAGCCCCGAAAGTCATCCGAATAAATAAACGCGCTACTCATGCTTGCATCCCCATAATGTTCGGCCATAATACGCGGTAGCCTTCTGCTTCAAGTGCATCAATCACTTTTAGCGGATTCATCGTTTGAATGCGGAAAACGAGTACTTTATCATTCTCATCTTTTGCTGGATAGACGAGAACGCTCACGATATTTATTTGCAAATCACTAAAAATAGCAACGACTTTTCCAAGAATCCCAGGTTCGTTTTTTACTTGAATTTCAATTTGTGAACTTGGTTGATGTGCTCCTGTTAATTTTACTAACGTGTGCAGTACAGTAGATTCAGAAATGATTCCAACTAGCTTGCCAGCCTTTGTAACAGGGAGACAGCCAATTTTATTTTCAAAAAATAAAGTAGCAATTTCTTCAACGAAATCGAGAGGATGGCAAGTCATTACAGGATGTTTCATAATAAGTTCAAGTGGTTGCTTCAGCATATCGAGTGAAACTTGTTCATCTAAAATAGACGGACTTGCATCTCTTACATCCCGATCAGAAATAATGCCTACGACATGATTATTTTGATCGACAATTGGAATGTGCCGAATGCCTTTCGTGCGTATCGTTCGGATTGCTGTTTCGATTGTATCGTTTGGATGTAGTGTCACCACATCTTGATTCATAATTTCTTCTACAATCATTCCAGTTGCCCCCTTTATTAATACATAAAACGATTGTGAAAACGTAGACGATCAAATGCTTGAATAGAATCCGTATCAACGCGTTTACCGATGCGGACCATTAAACAGTTAGCAGGATGTGAACAAATTTCAGGATCATCTGTAGCCATCCATTGTAAGCCACCAGCATTCATCATCTTTTCCATTACTTTTCGGTACTCCCAAACATTTAAGCCTGTTTGTTTTAAATCCCAGTGCCAATAATATTCAGTCGTCAATATAATGTAATCTTCCATATAATCGTCCATCATTGAAACTTCTAATAAGTTCTTTCCGACAGCGCAACCGCGGAAGGCGGGGACAACTTCAATTGCCCCGAGTTCAATTAAGTTTTCAATCTTTCCTTCTGACCATCGTTCGAGCGGATCAGGATATAAGTATGTAACATATCCAACAATCGTTTGGTCATGTCTTGCAATAATGAGACGAGCTTCTGGTAATTTAGAAATTTCGACAATTGCTTTATATTGCTGCTCGGCAGGACGAAACGCAACTAAATCCGGATGAAATTCATACATTTCTAAGTTATGTGTAGAGACAGGACCTTCAATAATTAAAGTGCCTTTCGCTGTTTTTAAGTTTCTAGCATTATATATTTTTTTATGAATCAATGTATTACTCACCACCTTGAGGGTTTGTGAATCTATTAATATCGTACTTTATAATATATGCGATGTGAATCGAAATTTGTCATTAAAAATTTGTCTAAAAATCAACAAATATACTGAAAATTTTAAATAATATCATTATAATAGATAATAGAATACATAGGAGGGGGATGTAAAGTATGAAAGTAGAAACGCTTCCTGTCATTAAAGGAGAAAATAATTTGCCGAATTATGATGAGGCATACGCGAATTTTAACTGGGAAGAGGTTAATAAAAACTTTACTTGGAATGAAACAGGCCGAGTAAATATGGCGTATGAGGCAATTGATAAGCATGCGAAATCCGATCGTAAAAATAAAGTAGCCCTTTATTATCAAGATGGATCGCGAAAAGAGAAATATACATTTAAGGAAATGAAGGATTTTTCTAATAAAGCAGGAAACGTCCTGAAAAATTATGGCGATGTAGAAAAAGGCGATCGCGTTTTTATTTTTATGCCGCGTTCTCCAGAATTATATTTTGCACTTTTAGGTGCAGTGAAATTAGGAGCAATCGTTGGTCCGCTATTTGAAGCATTTATGGAAGGCGCAGTTCGCGATCGTTTAGAAGATAGCGAAGCGAAGGTGTTAATTACAACTCCTGAATTGTTAGAGCGCGTACCATTAAATGATTTACCTGCTTTAAAAACAGTCTTCCTTGTTGGAGATAATGTAGAAGAAGGCGGTAAAACGGTAGCGTTCAATCCTTTATTTGAACAAGCTTCAAAAGAATTACATATTGAATGGTTAGGCCGTGAAGATGGTTTAATTCTACATTACACGTCTGGTTCTACCGGTAAGCCAAAAGGTGTGCTTCATGCGCAAAATGCAATGGTGCAGCACCATCAAACGGCGAAATGGGTATTAGATTTAAAAGAAGACGATGTATATTGGTGTACAGCTGACCCAGGCTGGGTAACTGGAACAGCTTACGGTATTTTCGCACCGTGGTTAGTTGGGGCATCAAATGTTGTTTTAGGTGGCCGCTTTAGTCCAGAAGCGTGGTATGAAGCACTGCAAGATTACGGTGTAACAGTTTGGTACAGTGCGCCAACAGCGTTCCGTATGTTAATGGGAGCTGGACAAGACGCAATTAAAAAATATGATTTATCACAAGTTCGTCACGTATTAAGCGTTGGTGAACCGTTAAATCCAGAAGTAATTCGCTGGGGTATGAACGCATTTGGACTTCGTATTCATGATACGTGGTGGATGACAGAAACAGGTGGACAAGTTATTTGTAACTACCCTTGTATGGAAATCCGTCCAGGTTCAATGGGTAAACCAATTCCAGGTGTGAAAGCAGCGATTGTTGATAATGAAGGAAATGAAGTTCCTCCATACACAATGGGTAACTTAGCAATTGGTAAAGGTTGGCCAGCGATGATGCGTGGAATCTGGAATAACCAGCAAAAGTATGAATCTTACTTTATGCCGGGAGATTGGTACGTATCAGGTGACTCTGCTTATATGGATGAAGATGGATACTTCTGGTTCCAAGGGCGTATTGATGATGTAATTATGACGTCAGGTGAGCGAGTTGGTCCGTTTGAAGTAGAAAGCAAATTAATCGAGCATGCTGCTGTTGCAGAGGCTGGTGTAATTGGTATTCCTGATCCAGTGCGCGGAGAAATCATTAAAGCATTTATCGCGCTTCGAGCAGGATACGAACCATCTGATGAATTAAAAGAAGAGATTCGTCAATTTGTAAAGAAAGGCCTAGCAGCTCATGCAGCGCCAAGACAAATTGAATTTAGAGATAAATTACCGAAAACGAGAAGTGGTAAAATTATGCGCCGCGTATTAAAAGCGTGGGAATTAAACTTACCAACAGGTGACTTATCAACGATGGAAGATTAAGAGAGGAAGGTCTGAACGAAATAACGTTCAGACCTTTTTTTATGTTATTATTAACTTATATATATAAGTTAAAGGGGGTAATAAAATGAAAACAGAAAAAGAAAAGATGATACTAGGAGAAATGTACATACCGGCTGATCCAGTTTTAGTTCAAGAGAGGGAGCAAGCTCGTATATTAACGAGAAAATTAAATGAAACGCCAGAAGTACAATTAAAAGAGCGTAGCGAAATCGTAAAAGAACTATTCGGAACGACTGGAGATAACATTCATCTTGAATCTTCTTTTAGATGTGATTATGGCTATAACATTCACGTTGGCGAAAATTTTTACGCGAACTTTGACTGTACCATTTTAGACGTATGCCCGGTGACAATCGGAGTGAACTGTATGTTAGCTCCAGGAGTTCACATTTATACAGCAACACACCCGCTTGATCCAGTAGAGCGCATAAGCGGATCGGAATACGGAAAACCAGTTACAATTGGTGATAACGTATGGATTGGCGGAAGAGCGATTATTAATCCTGGTGTAACAATTGGAGATAATGCGGTGATCGCATCTGGCGCCGTTGTAACGAAAGATGTGCCGGATAATGTAGTAGTTGGCGGAAATCCTGCGAAGATTATTAAAAAAATAAAATAATATTTGAACGAAGTGCCTTCCTCGTCTGTATACATTTATGAAAGAATAGATGAGGGAGGCTTTTTTATGTCTAATAAATTACTTCTTGCTTTTGCTTTAATTGGAATTATAGTCGTATTTTCTTGTGGTTTGCTATTACCGATGCCAATCGGATTTAAAGTATCAATGATTACCGCTGGGGTCATGATGATTGTTATGTTTTCCATCATTATTCCGTTTGATAGAAAACATATAGTACGGAAAAATGGATATAAAATTGATTTTACAAAAACAAAAGTGTATTTTCGCTGGAATGTATTTGATACGATTTCGGCTTGTCTTGCAGTGTATGCATGCATATGTGTGCAAGCATTAAATATTTTAGTTTCAACCGGCCATACAATACAAAACCCGTATGTTCAATTTTTTACAAATCAATCGCAAGTATGGATTATTGTCGCAAGTGCATATTTAATTTCCCGTATTTCATTAACGTTAAAAGGAATAAAGGAGATCAAAAATCATGGCGCAGATTGGGAGTGAGGAGGAGCTCATGCTTGCGTATCAAAGTGGAGATAAGCAGGCTGGGGAAAAACTATATGTTTTAATCAAACCAGCGCTATACACATTTTTGTATCGATTTAATCGAGATGAACAATTAAGTATCGATCTTGTGCAAGATACGTTTTTGACGCTAGAGCGTAAGAAACATATGTATGAACTTGAAAAAGACAAAATAAAAACGTATTTATTTCAAATTGGTTATCGTCTCATGATTAATAAATTAAATAGAAGAAAAAAGTGGCGTACGCTTTTGCCATTTTTAGTGCCGATTCAGGAAAAGGAATTTTCTCACGAAGATCGGCTCACAGTAAGAGAAGCGATTTTGAAAATTCCTGAAGAACAGCGAGCTGTCCTTATTCTTTCTTATTATCATGATATGCAGCAAAAAGAGATTGCGGAGATATTAAACATTCCGATTGGAACAGTGAAATCGAGACTCCATAACGGGATAAAGAAATTGAAACAATTGCTGGAGGTGGATGAAATTGAGCGAAAATCCCTTTAAGAGTGAATGTAAATTAAAGCAGCATTTAGATAGTGATCATGTAGAGATACCAGATTTTCCAAAAACGGTAAGTCGCTTCGATCGATTAATCGGATTTCTTGGTTCTCCAGCGAAAGATCCTGTGGAGGCGACGATTGGGAATGATTTATCGGTTGTATTTCATGTGTCGTTATTAGTTGGGGTTCCAATTCTTTCCCTTGTTACGATACTCTTTGTGACGTTGTAAAGGATTGGCAAGGAGAGAAACCCGACCTCTATTTGACACGCCTATATAAATGATGGTATAAAGAAAAGTATATGAATAATTGAGCGTGGAAAGGGAGAAGTAGTGATCATTTCCCTGTTTTAGAGAGCTGATGGCCGGTGAAAATCAGCACATAGATGATCGCGAATTACGCCCCTAGAGCATCTTTTTTCGATTGAATTGTATTCAAAAGGGAAAAGACGGTGCTAAGCCGTTATGTAAATAAGGTGGTAGGCTTTTTTTTGCCTGCAACTAGGGTGGTAACGCGATAATCAAAATCGTCCCTTATTTGAAGGGGCGATTTTTTTATGTTTTCAACCTTCACGCCAGTAATGAACTTAAAGGAGAGTATGTAGGATATGGGTATTTTACAAGATCTTGAATTTCGCGGTCTAATTAATCAGCAAACAGACGCTGAGGGACTTGAGCAATTATTAGAAAAAGAAAGCGTTAAATTATACTGTGGTTTCGATCCGACAGCGGATAGCTTACACATCGGTCATATGTTACCAGTATTAATGTTACGTCGCTTCCAATTAGCTGGTCACCAACCAATCGCACTTGTTGGCGGTGGTACTGGTATGATCGGTGACCCAAGTGGTAAAAAAGCAGAACGTACATTAAATACGAAAGATACAGTTGCTTACTACACAGAAAGCATTAAAAACCAACTTTCAAACTTCTTAGAGTTTGAAAACGTGGACAACCCAGCAACAATGGCTAACAACTATGACTGGCTTGGTAACTTAGATGTAATTTCATTCTTACGCGATATCGGTAAAAACTTCGGTTTAAACTATATGTTAGCAAAAGATACAGTAGCATCTCGTTTAGATACTGGTATTTCATTCACTGAGTTTAGTTATATGATTTTACAATCATACGACTTCTTAAACTTATACCAAAACCATAATTGCCGCTTGCAAATCGGTGGTAGTGACCAATGGGGTAACATTACAGCTGGTCTTGAATTAATCCGTAAATCAGAAGAAGATGCGAAAGCATTTGGTTTAACAATTCCACTAGTTACGAAATCTGACGGTACGAAGTTTGGTAAAACAGAAGGCGGCGCAATTTGGTTAGACCCAGAAAAAACAACTCCTTACGAGTTCTACCAATTCTGGATTAACACAGATGACCGCGACGTTGTTAAATACTTAAAATACTTCACATTCTTATCTCATGAAGAAATTCTTGAGCTTGAGAAGCAAGTAGCTGAAGCACCAGAAAAACGTGCAGCACAAAAAGCATTAGGTGCTGAAATGACAAAACTTGTTCACGGCGAAGAAGCATTAGAGCAAGCGATTAAAATTTCAGCTGCATTATTCAGCGGTTCTGTAGCAGAACTGACTGCAAGCGAAATCGAACAAGGGTTCAAAGACGTACCATCTGTAGAACGTACTGCAGAAGATACAGTATTAATCGACTTACTTGTAGAAAGCAAAATCTCTCCATCAAAACGTCAAGCACGTGAAGATGTAACGAACGGCGCAATCTACGTAAACGGTGAGCGTACACAAGCATTAGACTACGTTGTAACAGAAAACGACCGCATCGAAGGTAAATTCACAATCATTCGCCGCGGTAAAAAGAAATATTTCTTAATTCGTTACTAATCAGAAACGAATATAAAACAAATAGTACCCCGAATTGTAGGCTGAAAAGTTTATGATTCGGGTTTTTTATGTATGAATTTAGATTACCTTACGAGTTCTTGTAAATAGAATATGAAGAATTAATATGAGCATATAAAGTAAGCTACTGAGCATAACAATAAATGCTGTTGGATAAAATTTTGCTGCATATATAAAGAAATCGATTTGATAAATATCTTCGTAACTTGAAACGGTGCCTTTAAAGTAATTCGTAAACTTAGCGCTATATTTCCATTCATCAGGATCATCTATTAAATTACTTCCCTGATACCAATTAATAAGTGCGGAAGTAATAAACAGCATACATGCACTACCTAATTGAACCATTTGATTTATTGTCAAAATGAATCAACCCCCTATTTTATGGTTATTATAGCGTGCATTCGTATTCCTGTAACCTTTTTGTTGTAATCTCCTTTTCGAGTTCATACGGAAATCACATGTAAGCGGTATGATAAATGTATAACAACTAGAAAGGAGTGGTAAAACAAAATGTCACTAGAAGCGCTCATTATTTTTTCTTTGCTAAACGCGGGTCAGCTTGCAGAGAATTCGAAGGTGGATGTACATAAAGAGCAGAAAGATGCTTATGTATACGTTCAACAAGAGGAAAATAAATAATTTTATTTTATATATAAACGAAAAAAGCCAATCCAGAGGATTGGCTTTTTGTCATTAACGAGAGTAGAACTCTACGATTAATGCTTCGTTGATTTCAGCTGCTAACTCAGAACGCTCAGCGTGACGAGTGTAAGTAGCTTCTAATTTATCAGCATCGAAAGTTAAGTATTCTGGTACGAAGTTGTTAACTTCGATCGCTTCTTTAACAACAACAAGGCTGTTAGATTTTTCGCGAACGCTGATTGTTTGACCAGGTTTTACACGGTAAGATGGGATATCTACGCGAGATCCATCAACTGTGATGTGGCCGTGGTTTACTAATTGGCGAGCTGCACGACGAGTGCGAGCTAAGCCCATACGGTAAACTAGGTTGTCAAGACGAGCTTCAAGAAGGATCATGAAGTTTTCGCCGTGCTTACCAGGCATTTTACCTGCTTGGTCAAATGTGCGACGGAATTGACGCTCAGTCATGCCGTACATGTGACGAAGTTTTTGTTTCTCTTGTAATTGTAAACCGTATTCTGAAAGTTTCTTACGTTGGTTAGGACCGTGAGGACCTGGTGCGTAAGGGCGTTTTTCTAATTCTTTTCCTGTGCCGCTTAGAGAGATTCCAAGACGACGAGACAGTTTCCAAGCTGGACCTGTATAACGAGCCATAGTTGACTCCTCCTTTAAAAATGTTTTTATTTACGTAAAATAAAAACAGACGTAATCGATATTTACGGGCATTTTGTTTTCATGTACCTTCGCTCCAGCAGCAGGGAGTTACGAGATACACCTCCGTAGAGGAACAAAATACAAACGATAAACTCACATTACAAGGCTGCCTTTTTATTTTACACAAACGCTATTATATCTTTTACCCAGAGTTTCGTCAAGCAAGTACGTTTTTGTTTTATGCATATAAATTTTGGAAATGAACAAGAAGGAATTTAAAACGATATAAAAGAAGTGATAGAAACACAAATGAAACGCTTACATAAAATATAGTAAAAAATGTTCATTAATTTTTTGTTGATGAATATGCGGGAATAAAAACATAAAAGGGGATGTTTTTATGAAAAAGAAGCATATGGAGACAGCGTTAATTCATCACGGGTATACATCTGAGGAACATAAAGGAAGTTTAACACCACCGTTATTTCAAACGTCTACATTTACATTTGAGACTGCGCAGCAAGGAGAGGCGAGTTTTGCGGGAGTGGATCCGTCTTATATTTACTCAAGACTTGGAAATCCAACTGTAAAATTATTTGAAGAACGTATGGCGGTGTTAGAAGGAGGAGAAGAAGCACTTGCTTTCGGATCAGGAATGGCAGCTATTTCAGCAACGTTAATTGGCTTTTTAAAAGCTGGAGATCATATTATTTGTTCAAATGGATTATACGGGTGCACGTACGGTTTTTTAGAAGTGTTAGAAGAGAAATTTATGATTACGCATTCGTTTTGTGATATGGAGACAGAGGATGATGTCGAAAATAAAATCCGTCCGAATACAAAGATTATTTTCGTTGAAACACCGATTAATCCAACGATGAAATTAATCGATTTAAAACAAGTTATTCGGGTTGCGAAGCGAAATGGCTTACTTGTCGTTGTTGATAATACGTTTTGTTCACCTTATTTACAAAGACCGCTTGAACTTGGTTGTGATGCGGTTGTTCATAGTGCGACAAAATATATTGGTGGTCATGGCGATGTTGTGGCGGGTGTAACGATTTGTAAAACGAAAGCATTAGCTGAAAAAATTCGCCCGATGCGTAAAGATATCGGCGGCATTATGGCGCCGTTTGATGCGTGGTTATTGTTACGTGGATTAAAGACGTTAGCGGTAAGGATGGACCGTCATTGTGATAATGCAGAAAAAATTGTCTCGTTTCTGAAAAATCATGATGCGGTAGAAGGTGTTTGGTATCCAGAAGGGGAGTTAGCATCTCGCCAAATGAAACGGGGCGGTGGTGTGATTTCTTTTTCAATTAAAGGCGGAAAAGAAGAGACGCAAGCGTTTATCAATGACCTTCACTTTATTACAATTGCCGTAAGTTTAGGGGATACAGAAACGTTAATTCAGCACCCAGCAACGATGACACACGCTGCGATTCCAACTGAGCTAAGACAAGAAATGGGTATTTACGATAATTTAATACGTTTATCTGTCGGTTTAGAATCATGGGAAGATATCGTTTCTGATTTAGAACAGGCACTAAAGAAAGTATCTACTGTTAGTAATCAATAAAAAAGAGTGAGCTATCGGTTTCGTACGTGATGTACGCAATCGATAACTCACTCTTTTCTTTTTTAAATATGTTTTAGGAGTGTTTCCACAAACTTTTCTAAATAGCGCTGATCTACTTCATCAAAACGATTTTTTTCAGGGCTATCGATATCAAGTACACCAATGACATTTCCTTCTTTCACGATCGGTACAACGATTTCTGAATTCGAAGCACTGTCGCAAGCGATATGTCCTGGAAATTGGTGAACGTCTGCTACAAGCTGCGTTGTTTTTGTTTCAGCTGCAACGCCGCAAACGCCTCGTCCAAATGGAATGCGCACGCAAGCAGGCATTCCTTGGAAAGGTCCAAGAACAAGCTGATTTCCGTCTGTTACATAAAAGCCAACCCAATTCACACGATCTAAAAATTGATTTAATAATGCGGACGCATTTGATAAGTTTGCGACTACGTTCGGTTCGCCAGTTAATAATGCATCCAGTTGTTTAATTACTGTCTCGTATTGCTCTTCACGAGAACCTGCATAACTTTCTTTTGTAAACATGGAAACAACTCCCTTTTTATCGAGATGTGTAAAATATTAGCAAAATACAATGTATTTCACATGACTTTGTCGATAGAAAATTAAAGGAATTTGTCTTAAAAGTCAAGAAATTTAAACTATAGCTGTTCAGTGAGAGGAAGTGAGCGCATGAAACAGACGAAACAAAAAGTAATTGATGCGGCAATATCGTTGTTTAACACGAAAGGTTATGATGGAACGTCGGTGCGAGAAATTGCAAAGCGAGCGGATGTGAATGTAGCGAATATTTCATATTATTTTGCTGGAAAGCAAGGTTTATTAGAACAGCTTATTACTGACTTTTTAGAAGGATATATTCATGTGATTGAAATGTCGTTCGAACAGAGAGAATATTTGTCGGCTAAAGATGTGATGGTGCAAATGGTGCGTGAGATTTTACGATATCAATTTGAAAATAGGGAACTGACACGTTTCTTCTACCGAGAGCTTTCACTTGATACGACATTAATTCGCGAAGTGATGACCATTTACTTTTCTAAAGAAAGATATTATATAGAGCAAATGATTAGACAGGGACAAATGAAGCAAGAGTTTAAAAAGGTATCTTTTACAATGTTTATGACGCAATTAAAAGGTATGATGAATATGCCGTTTTTATATCCACAATATATATCAGAAGTGCTGCATTCTTTTCCGTCTGAGACATTTTTCATAGAAATGTACACGAAAGAAATTGAACAATGGATGGAGCAAACATTATGTATAACGAATATGTACTATGAATTGCCAAGAGCTGTTCATATGTGAAAAATCCCCACCTAACGAACTGAGGTGGGGATTTTTGTGCTTTCTTTCCTTTGCCATGCATTGTTGCATAATAGCGCAATAATTGTTAATGAGGCTCCGGCAATTTCAATTTTGTCGACTGTATAACCTCGAAAGATGGAACCGATAAGTGCAAGTACAGGAACTAAATTCATAAATAATATGCCGTTAATAGATGAAATATAGCGATTTCCTGTGTTCCAGCAAAATACAGCGATAACACCTGCAACAATCGACATATACAAGAGTTCAAAACGAACGCTCATAATGGTACGAAGTGACGGCATAGTAACGATGTTTGTGTACGTGAAGAAAGCGACAATAACGATGAGTGAAATGGAGCCGAATAAACAAGTTAACGTCGTATATCGAAGTGGTGACCAAGATTGAAAACGAGCACCACCGTTCGTGTAAATGACCCAGCAAGTAACGCCGCATAGCATAAGTATATTTGTTGAGAGGTGACTGGCAGATCCAAATAATAAGTGAATATTTCCTTTTGAAATGACGAGCATAACACCGAGCAATGCAACGAACATACAAAGGAATGTGTAGTTTTGTGGGCGTTTGTTTTTTGTTATCCACTGCAATAATAAAGCGATGAGTGGCATAAGAGACTGAATCATCGCAGCATGAATGGCCCCAGAAGGCCCAGCAAGTTGTTGGCCGTAAAAAATGAGAAAACCATATCCAGCGAAACCGACTGTTCCGTAAAAGAATAACGAAAGTGTTCTTTTCTCTAAGCGGAGTGAAGTTTTTCCTTCAGTAATGAATAGCAAAATAAGAAAAATAATAGCTGCTGATCCGTATCGGATAGTTGTGAAGAAGAACGGATCAATAAACTGCAGGGCATTTGCCATGACAGGAAACATAAATCCCCAAGCCGTTACGGCAAGTAAGCATAGGAGGGATCCGAGTAGCATTTGTTTTTTGTCCAAGAGTATCTTTCCCCTTTACATTTCGTTATAGTAAGTTGATGAAATAAGTATAAAGAGTAATTGTTTATAGAAGGAAATATCGATTTTTTATGACAGTTATAACTTTATGTTAGAGGTGTGTACGATGGATTTGGAGGCAGTACGATCGTTTCTTGAAGTAAAGAATACGCGAAGTTTATCAAAGGCGAGTAAGCTTTTACATATTTCTCAACCGGCGCTTAGTAAACAAATTCAAAGGTTAGAAGCGGGCTTAGAGGTTACTTTACTGAAGCGTTCCGCACAAGGAGTGGAGTTAACAGAAGCTGGAGAGTTATTTATAACAAGAATGTTACCGATTTTGGAACACATATATGAAGTGAAAGCCGAAATGAAGAATTTTCAAGAGAAGCGGAAAATTTCTATAGGCATATTGCCAAGTTTAGCAGCTCATTACATATCAAAATGTAAAGATGTATTAGGTGACGGATTCGAAGTAGAATGGAAAATTGAGCATACGAAAGTACTAATGGGACTCTTTAAAGAACGGAAGATTGAAGCGATGTTCGTCGATTCAGTAGTAGAAGACGCTACGTGTATAAAAGAAATGCGAGTAGAAAAAATTGTTTGTGTCGTTTCAAATGATCATCTTTATAAAGAGAAAACAGTGATCCGAATGGAAGATTTGCAAAATGAAAAGTTAATCGTATACCCAGAAATCTGTGATGTAAGGAAAATGATTACGAATATGTTTCAGGGGATAGGTGCGAAACCAATCATTGCATTTGAAACTTCTTATGCAGAACCGATGCTTGCGATGGTCGGAGCTGGACTTGGTATTACGTTACTTCCAGAAATGTCAGTAAAGCAAGCGGTAAAGCAAGGGAATGTGCATGCGATTTCTATTGAACCACCACTTGCACGCAAAATTTATTTCGTATCCCATATGGAAGAGAACCCGTTATTGCAATCATTTGATGATGGAAGCTAATCCAAACAGAAGATTGAGAAAGATTACAATTGCATTGAAAGAAACATGAAATTTTAAAAAAAACTAGGTCAAAAACAAGCCATTACATGGTATGATTAGTACATTGTTAGTTGTTAAATATAGGGGGATTCCCTTTTTATACATAATGCCTTCCATTTCATAAACGGAACGGACAAAAAAAGAGATATAACTAGGAGGCTTTTTTGCATGGATTCTATCCTGACGATCGTTATCATTGTAGTAAGCTCTATTCTAGTGCTGCTCATGATAGAGCTTGTGATAAGAAATCGTTCATATAAAGATATTGAAGCACTGGAGCAGTGGAAACAAGAGATAAAAGATAAACCTGTGGCAGATGAACTAAAACGGGTGAAAGATTTAAACATGACGGGTCAAACAGAAGAACTGTTTGGTAAATGGCGTGAAGAATGGGATGAGATTGTATCAACAACCCTTCCGAAAGCAGACAAAGATTTAGCGCAAGCGCGAAAATTCGCCTCGCAATTCTCCTTCCGAAAAGCAAAGCATGCGATGAATGAATCCATAAGTGGTTTAGATGACGCTGATAATCGTATTACAGATATTTTAAATGAATTACAGCAATTGTTAGAAAGCCATGAAAAAAATAGCTCGGAAATTGAAGAGTTACGTGATACATATCGTAGTATGAAGAAGAGTGTTCTTGCTCATAGACATATGTATGGAGCAGCAGAGCAGAAAATCGAAGAGATGCTAGATGCTGAATCTAATAAGTTTAAAAGCTTTGAAGAGGCAACAGATAATGGTGACTATTTAAAAGCGAGAGAAATTGTTATTAGTTTAGAAGAAGGTTTGGCAAGCTTAGAAATCATTATTCATCAAATTCCGGATTTATTGGTAGAGTGTCAAGCGACGTTACCAGTTCAGCTGGAAGATTTATTACAAGGACATAATGATATGGTAAGACAAGGTTATGTATTAGAGTATTTGGAAGTCCCTAAAGAAGTTCGTGATATGACGACACAACTACACACATGTTTAATGGATATACAGGAGCTTCATATAACAGAAGCCGCTGAAAAAGTAGAAAACTTAAAAACGCGTTTAGATGGCTTCTATGATCAACTGGAACAAGAAGTACATGCGAGACATTATGTGGAGCAAAAAACACTTTCTGTTTATGAAGACTTAGAAGAAATTCGTACTGAAACGATTGAAACAAAAGCAGAAACACAACTTGTGAAACAAAGTTATCAGCTACAAGATAAGGACATTGAGTCTCAAAAAGTAATTGAAAAGCAAATGCATATTTTAACGAAACGTTTTGAAATGCTGCGATTACGAGTTGCGGAACAAGATATAGCCTTCTCTATTATTCGTGAGGAACTAGAAGAGGTTTATGAGCAATGTGAAACGTTAAAAGTACTTCATGCAGAATATAAAGAAATGCTGCAAACGATGCGTAAAGAAGAATTTGAAGCACGTGAGAAGTTACAAGAAATGCGAAATATCATTTTTGAAACGAAACGTTTTATGCAAAAGTCGAATTTGCCAGGTCTTCCAGAAAGCATTATGGAAGATTTACAAAGAGGACAAATGGCAATGCAAGCTGTATATGAACAGTTAGAAGTGAAACCGTTAAATATGAATGCTGTAAATAGCAGTTTAGAAGAAGCGTACACAACTGTTAATGGTGTAGCTGAAATGACAGAAGAGTTAATTGGACAAGCGTATTTAGTTGAAAAATTAATTCAATACGGTAATCGTTACCGCAGTCATGATGAGAACCTTGCAGAGAGCTTAAATTATGCGGAGAAATTATTCCGTGAATATCAATACGATGCAGCTTTAGAACAAGCGGCTTCTGTACTAGAGCAACTTGAACCTGGCGTTGTTCAAAAAATAGCTGAATATGTAGACAATGAACAAACCCTTTCATAAGGGTTTGTTTTTTTGTGTAATTTTGGGGACGATGTTGCTATAATGAATAGCGGAATACAGTAAGGTTATTCGTTTTAAAATATAGTGAAACTGTAGTCAGTAGGGTCATCCTCGCTAATTATCGGCCTTCACAATCGGGATAAAATGGAACCTTTGAGTAGTCTTAGCGTAATTACACGTATTTGTGATATGATTATATGATGTGATAGCGCTGAAAGGGGAAGAACGATGATCTATTTTGATAATAGTGCGACGACGAAGCCATATCCAGAAGCCCTTCAATCGTACGTAACGGTTGCTGGAAAATATTTTGGAAACCCTTCTTCTATTCATTCGCTTGGAGGAGAGGCAGAGCGTCTATTAACACAATCAAGAACGATTGCAGCGCAGCTTCTTCACGTTAAACCTTCTGAGATTATTTTCACATCAGGTGGAACGGAAGGGAATAACCTTGCGATTAAAGGAATAGCGATGAGGAATCGTTCGCGCGGTAAACATATTATTACAACAAATATTGAACACGCGTCTGTGTTTGAAGCATATAAACAATTAGAAGATCTCGGTTTTGATGTAACATATTTACCGGTTAATGAGCATGGTGTTGTATCGGTAGAGGATGTAAAACGAGCACTTCGTGAAGATACGATTCTTGTGTCAATTATTCACGTGAACAACGAGACTGGAGCAATTCAGCCTGTTGCTGAAATTGGAACGTTATTATCGAACTATCCGAAAATAAGATTCCATGTGGACCATGTACAAGGGATAGGAAAAGTACCGCTTGATTTATATGCTTCTCATATTGATCTTTGCTCAATATCTGGACATAAATTCCACAGTGTAAAAGGAACGGGTCTTCTTTATGTACGTGATGGCGTAAGATTAGATCCAATTTTATCAGGTGGTCAACAAGAGCTTAAGTATCGCTCTGGTACAGAAAACTTACCTGGCATTGTAGCGATGGTGAAAGCACTTCGCATGACAATGGAACAAGTGAAAGAAAAGATAGCTCATTTGCAAAATTTACAAACAGAGCTTGTCCGTTTCTTGAAAGAGATGGAAGATGTAACGATTAATACGTCGCTTGCATATGCAGCACCGCACATTTTAAATGTGTCATTTGTTGGTTTAAAACCAGAAGTGGTCGTTCATGCTTTAGAAGAGCACGGTGTATATGTATCGACGAAGTCTGCTTGTTCTTCAAAAGCAAATGAAGTGAGCAGAGTGTTAGTGTCAATGGGAGTACCCCATGCCGCTGCTGCAAGTGCTATTCGTATTAGTTTGGCACCAGAAAACACGATGGAAGAAGTAAAACAATTTGAAGGTATTGTGAAAGAGACGATGCCAAAATTATATGAAGTGATGAGGTAAAGGAATATGATGACATATGAATATATTTTAGTTCGTTATGGAGAGATGACGACTAAAGGTAAGAACCGCTCTAAATTTGTAAGCACATTGAAAGATAACGTAAAGTTCAAGCTGAAAAAGTTCCCAAATATTAAAATCGATGCAACGCATGACCGTATGTACATTCAATTAAATGGCGAAGACCATGAAGCAATTTCTGAAAGATTGAAAGATGTATTCGGTATTCATAAGTTTAACTTAGCGATGAAAGTACCATCAGAATTAGAAGATATTAAAAAGGGTGCATTAGCAGCTTTCTTACAAGTAAAAGATGATGTGAAAACTTTTAAAATTACAGTGCACCGTTCTGATAAGCGCTTCCCAATGAAGACGATGGAGTTACTTCCAGAAATCGGTGGACACATTTTAGAAAATACAGAGGATATCACAGTAGATGTTCATAATCCAGATGTGAATGTACGTATAGAAATTCGCAGTGGTTACAGCTATATTATGTGTGGTGAGCATATGGGAGCTGGTGGTTTACCAGTTGGTGTTGGCGGAAAAGTAATGGTACTTCTTTCTGGTGGTATCGATAGCCCAGTAGCAACGTACTTAACGATGAAACGCGGCGTGTCTGTGGAAGCAGTTCATTTCCATAGCCCACCTTTCACAAGCGAGCGTGCAAAACAAAAAGTAATCGATTTAGCACAAGAGTTAACGAAGTACTGTAAACGTGTAACGCTTCACCTTGTTCCATTTACAGAAGTGCAAAAAACGATTAATAAAGAAATTCCATCTAGCTATTCAATGACAGTTATGCGCCGTATGATGATGCGTATTACAGAGCGTATCGCAGAGGAGCGTAATGCACTTGCAATTACGACTGGTGAAAGTCTTGGACAAGTAGCAAGCCAAACGTTAGATAGTATGCATACAATCAACGAGGTAACAAACTATCCGGTTATTCGTCCACTTATTACGATGGATAAATTAGAAATTATTAAAATCGCTGAAGAAATCGGCACATATGATATTTCAATTCGTCCGTACGAAGATTGCTGTACAGTATTCACACCAGCAAGCCCATCGACGAAGCCAAAGCGTGAAAAAGCGAATCGTTTTGAAGCGAAATACGATTTCACACCATTAATCGATGAAGCTGTAGCGAACAAAGAAACAATGGTATTACAAACGGTAGAAGTAGTGGCGGAAGAAGACAAATTCGAAGAACTTTTCTAAAACCATAAATTACCATATCTAAAACGTGTATGAAGTCATGTTATTTATCACACTCTATACTCACAAGGAGGTGATATAACATGTCACGTAGCACAAATAAATTAGCGGTTCCTGGTGCTGAATCAGCATTAGACCAAATGAAATACGAAATCGCTCAAGAGTTTGGTGTTCAACTTGGAGCAGATGCAACAGCTCGCGCTAACGGTTCTGTTGGTGGTGAAATCACTAAACGTCTAGTTTCACTAGCTGAGCAACAATTAGGTGGTTACCAAAAATAATCCCATATAAGATGGCTTAGAAAGAGCGGGTTTTCCCGCTCTTTCTTTTTGTTGTTTGCATCGGTATACATTCATTTCGACATAGACATAAAAAATTTGTCAAAAGAAGAGGGTTCAAAATTAACTGAAAATTCTTTATTATATAAGGGAGGCATAGAAATGGAGGAGGATATTGTATGAAGAGAGAGGAATTGTTGGCGCCACCGTCTTATAATTTAGTTTCTGAAATAGAGAAATATACAGGTGATAAAGATAAGCTTGCTTTAATTTGGCAAGATGATAAAGGGAATAGACGAGAAGTTACATACGCTGAGCTTATGAAAGGTGCGAATAAAATTGGAAACGCTTTTATAAAGAGTGGTCTGCAAAAAGGGGACAAGCTCCTCATTATGATGCCGCGCTTAATTGAAGCGTACATGACGTATATCGCTGCGATTAAAGCAGGATTTGTCGTAATTCCGAGTTCGGAAATGTTGCGCAAAAAGGATATAGAATATCGCATTGGGCACGGGGAAGTAAAAGCAATCGTAAGTTATGAGCCGTACATTGGGCAGTTTGATGATATAGAAGCGATGGAATCTCTTCAAAAATTCGTTCTGAGCGAGCAGTCAGTAGATGGATGGATTAATTTAAAAACAGCGTTAGAAACAGAAAGTGACATGTTAGAAATGGCGAAGACTGATAAAGAAGATATGGTCTTTTTATCTTACACGTCAGGAACGACAGGAAACCCAAAAGGTGTTGTTCATACGCATGCGTGGGCATACGCTCATTTGCGCACGAGCGCTCCAAATTGGCTCGGAATTGAAGAGGATGATGTTGTATGGGCGACGGCTAGTCCAGGTTGGCAAAAGTGGATTTGGAGCCCGTTTTTAGCAACTCTCGGATCAGGAGCGACAGGATTTGTATACAACGGTAAATTTGAACCAAAAACGTATTTAAACTTATTAGGTGATAATAAGGTGAATGTGCTTTGTTGTACGCCGACTGAGTATAGATTAATGGCAAAAGTAGAAGACTTAAGTGAGTACAATTTAGAAGCGTTACATAGCGCTGTATCCGCAGGTGAGCCATTAAATAGAGAAGTCATTGAAACGTTCCAAAAGCACTTTAATATTACAGTAAGAGACGGCTACGGGCAAACGGAAAATACATTGCTTGTTGGTGTAATGAAAGGGATGGATATTAGACCGGGATCAATGGGAAAACCAACGCCAGGCAACCACGTTGATATTGTAGATGAAGAAGGTATTCCGGTACAGGTAGGAGAAGTTGGTGATATCGCAGTTCACATTGAAACGCCAGCCCTCTTTAAACAATATTATAAAGACGATGAGCGCACAGCGATGCAATTCCGCGGTGATTATTATATTACCGGTGATAAAGCGAAGAAAGATGAAGACGGCTATTTCTGGTTTGAAGGGCGCGGTGATGATATTATTATTAGCTCTGGTTATACAATTGGGCCGTTTGAAGTAGAAGATGCGCTTGTAAAACACCCTTACGTAAGAGAGTGTGCGGTTGTCGCAAGCCCTGATGAAATTCGCGGAAGTGTCGTGAAGGCATTTATCGTATTAAGAGAGAATATAGACAAGAATGAAGAAACATTAATTCCAGTACTCCAACAACACGTCAAAGAACTCACTGCACCATATAAATACCCTCGCAAAATTGAATTTGTAGATGAACTACCGAAAACGATTTCCGGAAAAATTCGCCGTATTGAACTTAGAAAACAAGAGATGGAGATTCCGTCAAAATAATTTTGAAAACAGTGAAGGAAATAGTTGAATGAAATGCCAAACAATGATAATATAAAAACGAACACAAGTTCGATTTTTATAAACTTAAAAAAGAGGTGTCCGTATGATTTTAGGTATTAATCCGTACTTAGTTTTAGATGGTAGTGGGCAAGAGGCTGTACAGTTTTATAAAGAGGCGTTAGACGCAAAAGTAGAAATCATGCAAACTTTTGGTGACATGCCTGAAAATCCAGAATACCCGATTCCAGCTGAAGCAAAAGAGCGCGTTTTACATGCTACTTTAAAAGTTGGTAATACGGACCTTATGATTTCTGATACATTCCCAGGTCAAGGGCATGCAATCGGATCTCAAGTAACAATTGCAATTCAAATTAGTAATGCAGAAAAAGCGAAAGAAGTATTCGAAAAGTTACAAGAGGGTGGAGAAGTTATTATGCCACTTCAAGAAACGTTCTGGAGCCCAGCATACGGACAACTTAAAGATAAATTTAGCATTGAATGGCAAATCACAACGAACCCTACTGAACAAAAGTAATTTTTAGAAAAGCACCATTTTTAATCGAAATGGTGCTTTTTTTATACGCTCTAATTTCGTAGACTAAAGGGAAAAGGGGGATGAGCATATGGGAGAAATTTGGTATGGCGGCACCACTTACACGATGCGAGAAGAGAATGAAAAAGTAGAAGCTATTTATGTTGAAAAGGGCATGATTGTTGATGCTGGGAGTAAGGAAGAGCTAGAAAGTCGATATTCAGACGTGAAGTTGTATGACTTAAAAGGCAAAACGATGATCCCAGGTCTCGTTGATAGTCATATGCATCTTATTGGGCACGGGGAGAGGTTACTCCGTCTAGACTTATCAAATTGTACATCTTATAGCGAAGTGTTGACTCTTGTTCAGAAGCGAGTAGAAGAAGCGCCAAAAGGTTCTTGGGTTATTGGAGAAGGCTGGAATGAAAATAATTTTACAGATACAAAACAAGTTCATGTACGTGATTTAGATGAAATCTCTAAAGAACACCCCATTTTATTAAAGCGCGTTTGTCGCCACGTTACATGGGTGAATTCATACATATTGCAAGAAGCGAACATAACAGAGACGACGCAAGACCCGAAAGGAGGAAAAGTCGGCCGGGACCCATTGAATAATTTAACAGGGCTTTTATATGAACAAGGACAAGAACTAATAAAACATGTTCAGCCTGAAATTGATGAAGCCTACTTACAAAGAGCTCTGCAAACAGCGATTAAAGATTGCTGGCAATACGGACTCGTCGGTGGGCATACGGAAGATTTAAATTATTACGGTGGTTTTAGAAAAACGCATAATGCGTTTTCTCATGTTATAAAAGAAATGCCCTTTAAAGCGCATTTGCTCGTTCACCATGAAGTGGCACATGAGCGAAAAGAATATGAAAATGAGCATTATATTGAATTTGGAGCGATGAAAATTTTTTCTGATGGCTCTTTTGGCGGAAGAACAGCTTTATTAAGTGAACCGTATGAAGATGCGCAGGAAACAAATGGAGTTGCAATCTTCTCACGTGAAGAGCTTGCGGAGTTAGTGAAAAAAGCACGGGATTTACATATGCCAGTTGCGATTCATACAATAGGTGATTTATCGCTTGAATATGTCATTGATGCACTTGAATTATATCCACCAGCAGAAGGTTTTCGCGATCGTATTATTCATTGTCAGTTAGCTCGTGAAGAATTGATTGAGAGAATGCAACACTTGCCGGCTATTATCGATATTCAGCCCGTCTTTGTGTCATCGGACTTCCCATCAGTCATTGAAAAACTAGGCGAGCATCGTCTTCGATATGCATATGCTTGGAAGACGTTACTAGAAGCGGGATTACACTGCAACGGTGGGTCTGACGCGCCAATTGAACAAGTGAATCCGTTTTTAGGCATATATAGTGCTGTTACACGTAGAAGTTTTATTGACGGCGTATGCTATATGCCAGAGGAAAGATTAACGGTATATGAAGCTATCTCTTTATTTACAACAGGAAGTGCCTATGCAATCGGAAAAGAAGCGAAGCGAGGGAAAATCGCAAAGGGATATGAAGCGGACTTTACGATAGTAGATCGAAATATATTTGAGGTAGAGGCAGAAGAAATAAAAGAAGTACAAGCAGAAATGACGGTAATTGATGGGAAGATTGTGTATAGGAAAGACGTGTGAAAATATATCGACTTACCGATAAAAAATGACAAGAATAGTGGTCGGTAGCGAGAGAAATAAATAACCGCCGAATTATGGGATCCCATAATTCGGCGGTTATTTTAATGCTATAAAAATGTTCTCTGTACTTTTTCCCAGAAGGAATTGTTTTTTAATTTAACTGTTTTAATTTGTTTATCGCTTAAGCGTACAACAGCTTTTTCCACTTGTTTAATGCTAAGCGCTTCATTATCCATACCGATAACTGGATAATCGTTACCGTCTGGTCGTAGTT
The DNA here is from genome assembly GCF_002209985.1 of Bacillus sp. K2I17. Taxonomy (NCBI): domain Bacteria; kingdom Bacillati; phylum Bacillota; class Bacilli; order Caryophanales; family Bacillaceae; genus Bacillus; species Bacillus sp. K2I17. The sequence goes on along the minus strand of NZ_NJGF01000015.1, from coordinate 93,130 downwards.
TTAAAGTTAGTGTACGCTCGTGATTTAAAATGAATGGTGAACCGAGCGTACGGTATGTGTTGTTATTTAAAGATGCTAATTCGCTTACTTGGAAGCATGGGATAAGCGGATCAACAACCGCACCATGTAATGATTTATTGTAAGCTGTACTTCCTGTTGGGGTAGAAACAACTAAACCGTCCCCTCTAAATGTTTCGAAATATAGATCATCAACGTGAACATCTACAACGAATGTTTTAATAATGCTAGAGCGTAATGAGAACTCATTTAAACAATGGAAAGATGTACCGTGATCTACATCTACCTGAATTGTTGGATATTTTCGCACTTCAATTTCATTTTTTGTAATTTCTTGAAGGGCTGTATCGACGTGATCAATATGGAAATCGCAGTAGAAAGAAGTTTCATCTTTCGTAGAAATCCCTGCGTATAAACAATCTTCTCTAAAACCAGTTTGACGAACGGCTTGTAAGAAAGTTGCATCATCTCCAACACTGACGATAGCGTTTGCATTTTTTGAATGATCTAATATGGTAAAACCATTCTCTTCTAAAATACGATAGATTGGTTTCATTTTTTCAACGAGCGTTGCTTTGTCATCACCATAAAAGAAAAATAAATTGCGACGATCTGCCATTATGTATCCCTCCACTGCAGTTAAATTTTCTGTTCTTCGTGCTACATATCATCCAAATATGTTCCCCGACGATATGTTCAAATAATATATTTCGATATAAAATGTCAAAATCCCTTTTTATTTTTAGAAAAATTTTTATATTCAATTTTAAAGGATTCTGTTTAATGATGAATAAACTTGTCGATAATGGGTACGGAGTGAAAGGATGATACGTATGAAGTGGCTCGTGATTGGAATAATAATTCTTCTCCTTTTTATTTTGCTTATACTATTGTCGAAAATAAAGCTTAAAGTGACATTTTTATATTCAGAAATGGAAAAGCAATGTTTGTTTCAAGTGAAAATATGGATGATTCGATATACGTTTGACGTATTGGAAAGAATTGAAAAACAGCAGAAAAAGACAGGAGAGAAAATCGAAAAAGCTGAAGAAGAAGGCGGAATTGATAATAAAATTATGGCACAACTTGATAGTATAGGGGAACTGATAAAAAAGCTGCAAGAAGTTCATACTATCGTTAAAGATTTTCTCAAACGAGTAAAAATCAATGGTTGGAAATGGCACACCCAAATTGGAGCAGGTGATGCAGCTAGTACTGGAATTGTCACTGGATATGCATGGGGGACAAAAGGAATGGCTGCTGGAGTTGTAGGACAATATATGCATATTGTTGACGTACCAGAATTTGAAATCACCCCTGTTTTTCAAGGGAAAGGATTTGCATCAAGATGTGAGTTAACAGCATCTTTTCGTATATTTCGTGCTATAAAAACGGGTATCAAATTACTCACGTTTATGAGAAGACAAAGATCTGGTACGAATGAAAAATCAGTTCAAGCATAGGGGGGATATAAAGTGGACCATCCAATTCAAGGTTTAATGACAACCGCAATGCAGCATTTAAAACAAATGACTGATGTAAATACAATTGTTGGTGATCCGATTAAAGCGGCAGATGGAAGTGTAATTCTTACCGTTTCAAAAGTTAGTTTCGGATTCGCTGCTGGTGGAAGTGAATTTGGTAAAGTAGAACATTCAGGCCGTCATCCATTTGGCGGGGGAAGTGGTGGAGGAGTTTCTATTAATCCTGTTGCTTTTCTTGTAATAAATGGAGAAGGTGTAAAAGTGTTGCATTTAGATAAGCAAACACACGTCATCGATAAAATAATTGAATTAGCACCACAAGCTGTTGATAAAGTGAAAGAAATGATGGATAAACGAAAAGAAGACGATCCTGAATTTCAAATTTAACGAATAAAGAAGCTAATCAATGGATTAGCTTCTTTAATTTTTTTGTAAATAAAGCGATTTTATTTGCATTATCGATAGGGACAAACTATCATTTACATTGTACATATTTTGTTTAAATAAGGGAGGATTTTCAAGTGGCAAACGTAACTTTTAAAGGTAACCCAATGACTTTAGTTGGAACAGAAGTTAAAGTTGGCGATCAAGCGCCAGAATTCCAAGTATTAGCAAATGACTTATCTCCAGTAAGTTTAGAAACATACAAAGGCGAAGTAAAATTAATTAGTGTTGTACCTTCAATCGATACAGGTGTGTGTGATGCACAAACACGTCGTTTTAACCAAGATGCAGCAAGTATTGAAAACGCGAAAGTGTTAACAATTAGCGCTGACTTACCATTCGCTCAAAAACGCTGGTGTGCAGCAAACGGTTTAGAAAATGTTGTTACACTTTCTGACCACCGCGATCTTTCATTCGGTGAAGCTTACGGCTTAGTAATGAAAGAGCTTCGTTTACTTGCTCGTGCAGTATTCGTAGTAGATAGCAACGACAAAGTAGTTTACGCAGAATACGTAAGCGAAGGTACAAGCCATCCAAACTATGAAGCGGCATTAGAAGCAGCTAAAGCGGCAAAATAATGTGAAGAAATGACCTCTTATAAAGAGGTCGTTTTTTCTCATGTATTGCTGCGTAATGGTACCAATATATGAGAAAAAACGTTATATCATATATAACTTAAAGGGGAGCTCTTTGCAGGAGGTCGCTTTTTCTTTTTGGAAAAAAACACTTTGTGGTATGATATAAGTTATGTGTAAAAGAGAGAAGGAGGAATGTACGTGAGTCAGACAGTAGAAACATTATTTTCTATTTTTGATTCTTCTGCGGTAGTTTTACGTAAAGAATTAGATGTAACATATTTAGAGGCGCTTGTAGAAACAGGTGATAACTTGTTTGAAGGAGCAATTTTACAAGAGGAATTATCCGAATCAGCAATTGAAAGGCTGAATCGTGAATATAGTACGTTTAATGAAGAAACATATAAAGGTGAAGAAATTCGTAAAGCATTTCAGTTAGCCATTTTAAAAGGAATGAAAGAAGGCGTACAAGCGAATCACGAAATGACGCCTGATGCAGTTGGAATGTTCATGAGCTACTTATTCCATAAATTTATGCAAGGGCAAAACGAAATTACTGTTTTAGATCCTGCAATTGGAACAGGTAACTTAATGACTACAGTATTTAATAGCGCCAAAGAAGGACTAGCAATGAGTGGATTTGGTGTAGAAGTGGATGAAGTGTTAATTAAACTTGCTTTAGTAAATGCGAATTTACAAAAGCATGCAATCGAATTCTTCCATCAAGATGGACTAGCGCCACTTTATATCGATCCGGTTGATGCAGTCGTTTCAGACTTACCGATTGGTTACTATCCAAATGAAATCGGTGCAAGTGAATATAAGTTAAAAGCAGATCAAGGAATGTCGTATGCCCATCACCTATTTATTGAACAAAGTGTGAAACATACGAAAGAAGGCGGGTACTTATTCTTCCTAGTACCAAACTTCATTTTTGAAAGTGATCAAGCACCAAAATTACATGCATTTATTAAAGAAACATGTTTTATTCAAGGGCTATTACAGCTACCTGTTTCCATGTTTAAAAACGAGAAAAATGCAAAAAGTATATTTGTTCTCCAAAAGAAAGGTCCTAGTGTAACAATGCCAAAACAGGCGTTATTAGTGGAGTTACCTAAATTCTCCAACATGAAGGCGATGGAGAACATTATGGATCAATTAAATACTTGGTTTGCAACCCACAAATAAGGCAAGGTATATGTAACAGGATTAGTAATTCATGTAGTACAGTTTTATAGGATATGTCATATTTTTAAATATATACTAGATTAAACTGAATTTTTTTGAAATCTGTAATATATATTTTTTCTTGGTGTTACAATTTTTTCACTTGAAATATATGTCGGACGATGTTTAAATTAAAATCGTGAGTATAAAATTCACTAATGATGAAACGTTTTCATATTTAGTGAATTTGATCAGATAAAATCGAGCGGTTTGTGGACATATCCACACAACTACCAAGAGAAAAAGGGGCGAAAGACTAGATGTCAAAAATCATCGCGATTAACGCAGGAAGCTCTTCCTTAAAATTCCAATTATTTGAAATGCCAAGTGAAACAGTATTAACAAAAGGTTTAGTAGAACGTATCGGTTTAGAAGATAGTATCTTCACTATTACTGTAGATGGCGAAAAACAAAAAGAAATTACAAATATTCCAGATCATGCAGTAGCAGTAAATATGCTTCTTAAAAAATTAACTGAAAACGGAATCGTTAAGTCTCTAGATGAGATTGGCGGTATCGGTCACCGTGTTGTTCACGGCGGCGAAAAATTTGCTGACTCTGTTTTAATTACTGATGAAGTATTAGCTGATATCGAAGAGTTAAGCGATTTAGCACCACTTCATAACCCAGCAAACCTTGTTGGTATTAAAGCATTCCAAGAAGTATTACCAAACGTACCAGCAGTAGCAGTATTCGATACAGCATTCCACCAAACAATGCCGGAATCTGCATTCTTATACAGCCTACCATATGAGTACTATGAAAAATTCGGTATCCGTAAATACGGTTTCCACGGAACTTCTCATAAATACGTAACTGAGCGTGCGGCTGAATTATTAGGTCGTCCACTTGAAAGCTTAAGCTTACTTTCTTGTCACTTAGGTAATGGTGCAAGTATCGCAGCAGTAGAAGGCGGTAAATCTATCGATACTTCTATGGGCTTCACTCCACTTGCTGGTGTAACAATGGGTACACGTTCTGGTAACATTGACCCTGCTTTAATTCCATACATCATGGAAAAAACAGGCCAAACAGTAGAAGAAGTAGTTAGCGTATTAAACAAGAAGAGTGGTATGTTAGGTCTTACTGGTTACTCTAGTGACCTACGTGACATCATTGCGAAAGAAGAAGAAGGCGACCACCGTGCGAAAGTAGCACTTGATGTATTCGTAAGCCGTATCCACAAATACATCGGTTCTTACACAGCTCGTATGAAAGGCGTTGACGCTATCATCTTTACAGCTGGTGTAGGTGAAAACAGTGCGATTATTCGTGAGCGTGTATTAGAAGGCCTTGAGTACATGGGCGTATACTTCGACGTAAAACGTAATAACGTATTTGGTGAAGAAGCATTCATCAGCTTCCCACACTCTCCAGTAAAAATTATCGTAATTCCAACTGACGAAGAAGTTATGATCGCTCGTGACGTACTACGTCTTGGAGATATTGGTTAATATACTATATGAAAAAAAGACGAGATCCTATAGGGTTTCGTCTTTTTTCTATTGGATATATTTCAAGATTCCATCTGGATATAGTGCTTTCTCTTTTTGAATGAATGCAGTGAGGGAAATCCATTTTGCATATGACAGTGTTTGTTCATCTTGTATATTCAGTATTTCCATTTCATATAGTGACATGTCTAATAAGCGTAAAGAATATAGCTGAATGATTTCATGACCAATTTCTCCATCTAGATGAAAGATATTTTCTAAGCAGCCTAAATAATTGGTGATTTCCACTTCTGTGTGAAGCTCTTCTTGAAATTCGTGAATAACGGTATGTGCTGATTTTTCACCAAGTTCAATTGAACCGCCAAGAGGTCGGTAATATGTTTCATCGCCTGTATGATATTCTTGTACGAGAAGTCTACCGTGATGTATAGCAATGCCAAAAGCTTTTGCACGTGGATACATATATAATCACTCCTTATTTCTTTTGTATAAGGATGATTATAATGTGTTTTGTAATAAAAAGTATCGTGTATTTAGGACTGCGGTCTAATCGTGAGTCCATCAAATAGGTCACTCCAAAATGCTTCATTGTACTGGTATACATCCATAATAGGGCATTTTATAACGCAAATATTTTGTAATCCCCAATCTTCTTGGGCAACATTTGGTACATCTGCAGGAAGTAGTAATAGGACAGAGAATTTATGTTTAACTATTTGAGATAAAATGTGTTCCAAAGAATGCGCTTCTTCGTATGTTCCTCCAGTTCGAATAAACAATATGGATTCTGCCGTTTCAATTGTAGTTAGAAAACGATGAATTCGATGCTCATAGTTTAACTTAACTTCTGTATAAGAAGGCCAAGAAGTTGGTGTGTTTACATCTGTTTTAAAGTCGTGGCAGGAGTCGATTTCATATAGGTTGTCACGGAGTCTTAATTTCGCACCATCATCCCAAAATGAGATGAAAGATAAGTTTTCGAACTGTAGAAAACGGTCAAATCGATTTTGTAATAATACATTCACTTTTTCTAATGAAGGGCTTAGCATAAAATCGATAACACCAAAAAAGGGTGATAATTCGAATTGGTATAACGCCCAAGCAGGCCAGCAGTTTTGTCCTAAGCTGAATACTGCATTATATTCTTTTTTTATATTGGATAGATTCATGTGATTTATCTCATCCTTTTTGCTAATATTTTATGTCACTAAAAAATGGAATGTGAATAAAGATAGACAAGCATATTTGCAAAGAATAAGCAGAAATATGTTACAATAGAAAAAAATCGAACGAGGTGGTTGTTACGATGCGATCGAAGCGAGAACAAGCCATTTTAGACAATATAAAAGAATGGGAATCGCAATTAGTTGAGCAAGAAGCGACTGATTTTCAAAAAATTTTTGATAAATGGGTACATACGACAATTGCGAAATTACCTGAGAAAAAACGAAAAGATTTCTTTACGAAAGCAGATGGATGGCTCTTTCATTTGCATGCATTGATTCAAAGTTCACAATCACAGTTAGACGCGCGTAATCGTATTTTAGGAACGTCGAGATTATTTGATGAATCAATTGAGCAACTAGAAGATTTGAAAGCATTATCTATTGATCAGTTAACATACATAGCAGAGCAGCAAACAGCGCGACATCGCCTATATTCATTCGTACAAGGCGGAGCAACGGGTGCTGGAGGTTTATTATTATTAACGGCTGATTTTCCGGTTATGATTGCATTAAATGTGAAGGCTGTCCAACTTATTGCAACATCATTTGGACATGATGTGAACAAGCCTTATGAAATGATGCTTGCGTTAAAGGTGTTTCATGCGTCATTACTACCAGGAAGGCTTCAGCAATACGCATGGTACAATTTACTGCAAGAGCTAGAGCAAGAAGATTCGTTCTTCTATGAAGGAGACGAAGCGGTATTACAACCAGCTTCTACTGAGGTTGTGTTAAAACAAATTTTGAAAACATTTTCGATTTATGCTCTTCGTCGTAAATTATTCCAAGGTATTCCGGTAATTGGAATGGCAATCGGGTCTACAGTGAACTATCGTTTAACAAGAAATGTTACTGAATTTGCAAATAGATTTTATCAAGTGCGCCACATAGTCGAGAAGGAAAAAAGAGCGTAAAAAAAGCGAGAGGCCGAAGCCTTTCGCTTTTTTTAATTTGTTGCATGCTTTTTGGACATTGGAATAGATACTGGTTGCTTTTCTGCTTTTTTCTCTGCTTTTGGATAATAAATTAAATCCAATGTTTTTGCCTGTACAGCAATTGAAAGAATAGTAAAAGCAATTTCTGTCCAATTTAAATAATATAATGAAAGCGCAAGAACAATCGCGTCAAAGACGAAGAAAATTTGCCCAATTGTAAAACGAGTTCGTTTACTTAATACAATTGTTAAAATGTCGTCTCCGCCGGTTGCACCGCCAAATCGCAATATAAAACCGAGTCCAATACCAGCTAACGCACCGCCAACTACTGCAGCTATAAATAAATTATTTGATAAATCGACCGTAAATGGAGAATAATTTTCCATAAGAGAATAAAATACTCCGAATGAAATCGAACCTAGGAATGAATAACCAACCATTTTTTTACCTAAAAATGAAGCACATAATAAAATAATTGGGATATCCATAATTACAGTTGAAATAGATGGTGAAATATCATAAAAATTTTGGATAAATAGTGCAATTCCTACAAATCCACCTTCTGTTAAGTGGTTTTGGAAGTGAATGTGATATAGCGCTGCTGCTAAAATAAATGAACCGATTAAAACCATAAAAATTTCTTTAATAATTTGTCGACTTTGGATGTTCCTCATCGTTATTCCTTCTTTCCGTAGTTAGTAGTCCTTTTTGTGTTGTAAACTAACTACGAGCTCACATGTAGCTTCAGTTAGTTTACGAAAAAAACTAACTACGCTATATGTCGCTGAAGAAATAACGAATAATCCTCTCGTCCATCAATTCTCCCTACCTTCGTTTTAGTTTAAGTCTTAAAACGACTAAACAAAACGTGGAGTAGGATTCTTCATTTAGCAATCCTGCTCTTCTTTGTTTTGTTTAGCTAGTAACAATTAAGTCCTAAACAAAACGCTACGTGTAAGAAGAGTCTTTTTTTTGCCAAATTATCCTTCGGGCAATCATAATTTCCCCACTCTCGTATTTTTTTCGCTAGACTAAAGTATCTGAGCTGAAAAATACGCTACGTGTATGATTCGTCAATACGATGCCACATGCTCCTTCGAGCGATCATGATATCAAAATCCCTTCCTTCAAGATTTATATTATTATATCATACTTTCAAAAAATGTATGCGGATGGAAACCGACAATAAGCGGAGGAAATCTACAAAAATTGTTATGTTTAAATATTTTTGTAGAAAAGCCTAAGTTATTTTGCAGAATTGGACAGTGTTTTAAAGTTTGTCCAATAAGTAAGAAAGAGATGGCGTTTATTCAGTTGTATCTTTCTGATCACCTTTATCTTTAAAAAACGCATCCCAGCTAATCACACTTAAAAAAGTTAAAGCGATAATAATGAAAGCTCGCATAAAATTGAGACCTCCTTTTGTACATAGTATATGAATAATTCGCTTCAGAATGTGTCATTTTTTTACAAGTCTTAATTGTTATGAGATTATATCAATATAGATAGATGAAAGGGAGAGAGAAGATATGCTAAAAGACATGTTCAAAAGAAAAGAATTAGTATGCGTTTCATGTCAGAAAAAGATTCAATATGAAGAAGAGCTCGTTGCTTTTGTAAAGTTGCCAAAGGAAAGAAGTATATTAGTTGGACCGTTCGATGTGTGTTTAGCGAAAACAGCACAAGAAATATATTGTAAATCGTGTTACGACAAAAAAGCATGACCCAAAGTAATTGAGGGACATGCTTTTTTCATTGGTGTGCTTTTCCCTCAGATACATTTTGAGTGAGTCGATACCAAAGCCAAAGGTCATTAATGATGGAAGCGAGATCGGCAATTTCTGAATTAAGTTTGCAAGAAATTTCGAAGTTTTCTTCGTTATTTAAATGATGCTGTTTTGCATTAATAGAGTGCTCGAGTTCTTTTATACGATCAGGAATCTTTCCTCGAACTTGTTCCCACTTTAATAAAATAGCATGCTGTATTTTTTCGGGGATATCTTCCCAATCTTCTTGTAAATACGGAATTTCAATTCCTAGATGATCATCGTATAAGAAATATTTTTCCATAAGTTCACCCCCGTTTTCCTGCTTATATTGTACATGAAAACAGAAAGAAGCTCGACGGAATTGTTTGAAAAAATTTGAAAATGACTCTTGATACATTTTGTGAAAGGTGTTAAAGTGTGTATTATTATAAAAGAAAATGAATATTTATTCTTTAGGGGGATGCAAAATGGAGAAGAAAAAAGTGGTATTAGCATATTCTGGAGGTCTTGATACTTCCGTTGCAATTAAATGGTTACAAGAGAAGAATTATGATATTATCGCGCTTTGTTTAGATTTAGGGGAAGGTAAAGACTTAGCATTCGTAAAAGAAAAGGCACTTTCAGTAGGTGCAATTAAATCATATATGATTGATGTTCAAGAGGAATTTGCAAATGAATATGCATTGATGGCGATGCAAGCGCACACGTTATACGAAGGGAAATACCCTCTCGTTTCTGCATTATCTCGTCCACTTATCGCTAAGAAATTAGTAGAAATTGCAGAACAAGAAGGGGCGACTGCAGTTGCACACGGATGTACAGGGAAAGGGAATGATCAAGTTCGTTTTGAAGTTTCTATTCAAGCGTTAAATCCTTACTTAGAAGTGATTGCGCCTGTACGTGAATGGAAATGGTCACGTGAAGAAGAAATTGCATATGCAAAAGAAAACGATGTACCCATTCCGATTAATTTAGACAGCCCGTTTTCAATCGATCAAAACTTATGGGGACGCAGTAACGAATGTGGTATTTTAGAAGATCCATGGGCAGCGCCGCCAGAAGATGCGTATGAGATGACATTGGCATTAGAAGATACACCGAATAAACCAGAGTTTGTAGAAATCGGCTTTGAAGCAGGTGTACCGACTACTTTAAATGGCACTGCATATTCACTTTCAGAATTAATTAAAACGTTAAATGCGCTTGCTGGAAAACATGGCGTTGGACGTATCGATCACGTAGAAAATCGCCTCGTTGGTATTAAATCGCGTGAAGTATACGAATGTCCAGCGGCAATGACGTTAATCACAGCACATAAAGAGCTGGAAGATTTAACGCACGTAAAAGAAGTAGCACATTTTAAACCGGTGATTGAGCAGAAAATAACAGAACTTATTTATAACGGTTTATGGTTCTCTCCTTTAAAACAAGCGCTTCATGCTTTCTTACAAGAAACGCAAAAAAATGTAACAGGTACAGTGCGTGTGAAATTATTTAAAGGCCATGCGATTGTAGAAGGACGTAAATCTGAGTACTCTTTATATGACGAAAAATTAGCAACATATACTGCTCAGGACGAATTTAATCATGATGCAGCAGTTGGATTCATTTCATTATTCGGTTTACCGACGAAAGTATACAGCCAAGTGAATCAAAAGAAGGTGGAAGCGTGAGCAAACTTTGGGGCGGACGTTTTACAGAAGAAGCGGAAGCGTGGGTTGAAGAGTTTGGAGCATCCATCTCCTTCGATCAACAATTAGTAAATCAAGATATAAAGGGAAGTATTGCGCACGTAACGATGCTAGCAAAGCAAGGTATCGTTACGAAAGAAGAAGCAGAGAAAATAAAGATAGGGCTTCAGTATTTATTAAAAGAAGCAAAAGAGAATAAGCTTCAATTCTCAGTAGAAGCAGAAGATATTCATTTAAACATTGAAAAAATGTTAATTGAACAAATCGGTGAAGTAGGAGGGAAACTTCATACAGGACGAAGCCGTAATGATCAAGTAGCGACTGATATGCATTTATATTTGAAAGAAAAAGTAGAACATATTATAAAAGCTACAAAACAATTGCAAACTGTTCTTGTTCATCAAGCAGAAAATAATATTGAAACCATTATGCCTGGTTATACGCATTTGCAGCGTGCGCAGCCAATTTCATTTGCTCATCATATTCTCGCTTACTTTTGGATGTTAGAGCGTGATGTGAATCGTTATGAAGATTCATTAAAGCGCATTAACATTTCACCATTAGGAGCAGGAGCGTTAGCTGGGACAACATTCCCGATTGACCGAGAATATAGTGCGGAGCTTCTTGGATTTAATGGACTCTATGAAAATAGTTTAGATGCAGTAAGCGATCGTGATTTCATACTGGAGTTCCTAAGTAACTCATCTATGCTCATGATGCACTTATCACGCTTCTGCGAAGAACTTATTTTATGGAGTAGCCAAGAGTTTCAATTTATTGAAATGAGCGATCAATACGCAACGGGAAGCAGCATTATGCCACAAAAGAAAAATCCGGATATGGCGGAACTTATTCGTGGTAAAACAGGCAGAGTATATGGTAATTTATTTAGTTTACTTACAGTCATGAAAGGATTACCGCTCGCTTACAATAAAGACTTGCAAGAAGATAAAGAAGGAATGTTTGATACAGTAAAAACAGTAGAAGGCTGCCTTCATATTATGGCAGGCATGCTAGAGACGATGACTGTAAACAAAGAAAAAATGGGGCAAGCTGTGACGCAAGATTTCTCTAACGCAACAGAAATTGCTGACTACTTGGCCAGCAAAGGACTCCCATTCCGTCAAGCTCATGAAATTGTTGGGAAGCTAGTGCTACACTGCACACAAAAAGGAATTTATTTAGTAGATGTACCACTTGCAACATATAAAGAAATGAGCTCATTATTTGAAGAAGATTTGTATGAAGTTCTTTCACCATATGCAGCTGTAAAGCGTCGTAACAGTGCTGGCGGGACAGGATTTGAGCAAATTGAGAAAGCTTTGGAGAAGGCGAAGGGATTAGTTGGAGAGTTTGTTGGAAGTTGATTGATTTATAGGGCAGAAGGTACGCGAATCTTAGTAGAGAGAAGCGTACCTTTTTTGTGATTTTTATTGCTTAAAGTTAATCATACTTATGTCGATCTTCCGTAATTCGAATATACTCAATATCCATCAAATCTCTAAGTAATGCACCATTACTTAGTTCCACACCATGTTTTTCTTTAAAATGTGTACGGATTGTATCTAACATTTCAAGCTCTTTCCCGTTCACATCTAAAATAATACGTTCAGAATCATTCATATAGCATCCTCCTTTTTTAACATATATATTTTGTCCGTCTATTTCTAAAAAATGTATGTTAACCTAAAGTTAGGAAATAAGAAAGGAATGGAAAATGAGACGTATTTATTTTATAGGGATAATTTTGTACACGCTAATTGTGTTACATGTTGCATTCCCAAATATCTTTTCATTTGAGGATGTAGAAACAGTACACGTTGGGATATTTATCTTTATTCTATTTGTAGTAGATTGCTGTATTTCGATATGGCTTTCGAAAAGAAAACATGTACAAGATAAAAAAGAAATGGAACGGAAAAAGAGAAAACGTTCATTTTGGATGACGACGTATTGTTTTTCTTTAGTGATAGCTGCTGTTTTTTTTAGTGAGCATATTCCGTTAGAAAGATTAAATATTGGATTTGGAGCGTTCGTATTTGCATACTATTTTTTCGTGCACTTTCTTCCTTATATGAAAGAAAAGCGAGGAGAAGAGGAAAATCCGCTTGTAGAAGAAGCGAGAGAGCAAGAGCATAAGAGAATAGAAGAAGATATACAGAAGCTCGGGGAACAAAAATGATATTTGAAATCTAAAATTATATATGTTCTTTGCTTTATTACGCCGCCAATCGGTTATTTGTATGTATTCTTGCTTCGTAAAAAAATGACAGAAGATGCACGACAATCGTATTTAATGGTTGCGACTATCATGATGGCATTATGGTCTTTGAAGTTCTTACCGCCATATGTATTTGAAGTAGCTGTTGTAGTGGTTGTTTGTTTTGTATTTATAGTGAAGTATGTGAAATGAAGAAAAACAAGAGCCTGTGTTATTAAGCTAATAGATAGATTAAAGCAAGAAATGTTATACTATAATTTGCTTATTCAGTAATAATAGGAGGGATAATAATGGTTCAATCAATAGTTCATATCGCATTAGTAGTAAAAGACTACGATGAGGCAATAGAGTTCTATACAAAGAAACTAAATTTCACACTAGTCCAAGATATATATCAGCCAGAGCAAAACAAAAGATGGGTAGTGGTATCTCCTCCTGGTTCAGTCGGCACCACAATATTACTGGCTAGAGCATCTAAACCTGAGCAAGATTCCTTTATCGGTAACCAATCAGGCGGCAGAGTTTTTCTTTTCTTAAATACTGACGATTTTTGGAGAGATTATAATGAAATGATTTCAAGAGGAATAGAATTTGTGAGAGAGCCGAAAGAGCAAGAATATGGAATAGTTGCAGTATTCAAGGATTTGTACGGGAATTTATGGGATTTGTTACAACTAAAAGATGACCATCCAATTACTCAAAGAATTAAGTAGAATACAGTTTAAACTTGATTAGAAAATCAATTAAAAAATGAGGATTTTAAAATCCATGTAAGAGTGGAGAAAAACAGAGAAGATTTATTTTTATGAGTAAAATGAAACATCTTTATTCTTCTTACACATTCGTGAAAAAAAGGAGTGGATTACCCACTCCTTTTTTATCATTGTTGAGCAACATGTATTTATTGTTCATTCAAGCCTAAAGCTTCATTTCCCTTATCCACCAGTAAAACATGTGGACTTGGTGTTTTATTTATGAATTAAAGATCACCTTGCTCCTCATCACCACGAACAACAAGGACATCGCATTTCGCATAGCGAATAATATGTTCAGAGACGCTACCAATTAGGAAACGCTCAACAGCATTTAAACCAGTTGCACCACACATAATTAAATCTACTTTATGGTTTGGAGCGATTTCTTTTGAAATTTTAGATTTAGGATTACCAAATTCTAATACAGTTTCAATTTTTTCAAGGCCAGCTTCAAGCGCAGTTTTTTTGTAGTCTTCTAATAAGTCTTCTGCAAATAGATTTGCACGTTCAGCAATTGCGCGGCTATAAGCTTCTACTGCTGAGTATGCTTTTACATCAACGATATGAGCAATTGTTAATGTTGCATTGTTGCGTTTTGCGACTTGAATTGCTTTTTTAAAAGCTCTTTCTGCTTCTTTAGAACCATCCACCGCGATTAAAATATTTGTATATGTATTATTCATAGTAAATTCCTCCCAATCATTTTTATTACCGTTTACAACTTTATTATAAAGCAAATTTTGGTAATGTGCTTGCCAGAAACGTTACAGAATTTTGAAAACTTTGCTTTAATTCATTTTAGTTGTAATTGAGGCGAGAACTTGTTACATATGAAGTATAGCAATTTAAAAGGAGGCATGTTTGTGAGACACGCGCTCATTACAGCCGGTACGAAAGGTTTAGGAAAGCAAGTAACAGAAAAGTTATTGGCTAAAGGGTATTCAGTAACAGTAACATATCATAGCGATATAACTGCTATGGAAACGATGAAAGAAACATATAAAAATATGGAAGAGCGTCTACAATTCGTGCAAGCGGATGTCACGAAAAAGGAAGATTTACATAAAATAGTAGAAGAAGCGATAAGCCGTTTTGGTAAAATTGACTTTTTAATTAATAATGCTGGTCCATATGTATTTGAACGAAAAAAGTTAGTCGATTATGAAGAAGACGAATGGAATGAAATGATTCAGGGTAATTTAACAGCGGTATTTCATTTATTAAAACTTGTCGTTCCGGTTATGAGAAAACAGAACTTTGGCCGTATTATTAATTACGGATTCCAAGGGGCAGATAGCGCACCGGGATGGATTTATCGTTCAGCTTTTGCAGCAGCGAAAGTAGGACTTGTTTCATTAACGAAAACAATTGCTTACGAAGAAGCAGAATATGGTATTACTGCAAATATGGTATGTCCTGGTGATATTATTGGTGAAATGAAAGAAGCGACAATTCAAGAAGCACGTCAATTGAAAGAACATAAAACACCAATTGGTAGATCTGGAACAGGTGAAGATATCGCAAGAACGATTTCGTTTTTATGTGAAGACGATTCCGATATGATTACCGGTACAATTATTGAAGTAACTGGTGCAGTAGATGTTATTCATAGACATCGATAGAGCGAAATAAGGTGAAGTTTTGAATAATTGGACAGTTTATCCTTTACGCTGAGAGGTGCGGATAATACTGTCCTTTAATGTAAGATTAAATCTATCGGAAAACTTGTATTATTTTTTGTCAAATATTGAGATATTATGTTAAAATATAAGAGCGTAGAAAGCGCTTTAAAAATGATTCAGGGGTCATTTCATAACTCAAGGGGGAACTAATAATGCGTATCGGTATTCCAACAGAAATTAAAAATAATGAAAACCGTGTGGCAATGACGCCAGCGGGAGCGGTACATTTAGTACAAAATGGTCATGAAGTTTTTGTTCAAAAAGGATCAGGTATAGGATCAGGCTTTACAGATGAAGAATACGTACAAGCTGGTGCGAAACTTGTTGAAACTGCTGAAGAAGCATGGAATCAAGATATGGTTATGAAGGTAAAAGAGCCAGTTGCAAGTGAATACGGCTATTTCCGCGAAGGTTTAATTTTATTCACATACTTACACTTAGCTCCAGAACCAGAATTAACGAAAGCATTAATTGATAACAAAGTTGTATCAATTGCATACGAAACAGTGCAATTAGACAATCGTTCTTTACCATTACTTGCACCTATGAGTGAAGTAGCTGGTCGTATGTCTGCACAAATCGGTGCACAATTCCTTGAGAAAAACAAAGGCGGTAAAGGTATTTTACTTGCAGGCGTTCCAGGGGTAAAACGCGGCAAAGTAACAATTATCGGCGGTGGTCAAGCTGGTACAAACGCAGCTAAGATTGCAGTAGGTTTAGGTGCAGATGTAACAATCATTGACTTAAGTGCAGAGCGTCTTCGTCAACTAGATGACATTTTCGGTAACCAAGTAAAAACGTTAATGTCTAATCCATACAACATTGCAGAAGCTGTAAAAGAATCTGACCTTGTTATTGGAGCGGTATTAATTCCAGGTGCAAAAGCGCCAAAACTTGTAACAGAAGAAATGATTCAATCAATGGAACCAGGTTCTGTCGTTGTAGATATCGCGATTGACCAAGGTGGTATTTTCGAAACAACTGACCGTATTACAACTCACGACAACCCAACTTACGAAAAACATGGCGTTGTTCATTATGCAGTTGCTAATATGCCAGGAGCAGTTCCACGTACATCAACTCTTGCATTAACAAACGTAACGGTACCATATGCAGTACAAATTGCGAACAAAGGCTACAAAGATGCTTGCTTAGGTAACACTGCATTACTAAAAGGTATTAACACATTAGATGGATATGTAACATTCGAAGCAGTTGCAGAAGCTCACGGCTTACAATACGCTGATGCGAAAGAGCTTCTTGAAAAAGCTCCTGCTTTATCATAATAGAAATACATGTAAGCCCCTCCTTTTGTAAGGAGGGGCTTTTTATTTAGGCTAATTGTCTAGTTTCTTTACAATTTTCAATCCGAACATCATTGTAAAGAAAAGAATGCCGAATAAGTAATACAAGGCATACTCAACTCGTATCATCGAATTTTTGTCAGTGATATATAAAATAAATAGTATCGCAGAACCGATTAAATGAGAGAGACCAAAAATTTGCGCCATAAGTTTTAAACTCATCTTCTCGATTCTTTCATCCATCTCAGGTAATGGATATTTTTCGGGATCGCTCTTTTTTTTCTTAAAGAATATTTGTTTCACTACGAATAGTATCGAGTCTAAGAGTATAAATACGCCAGCGAATAGAAGGACAGAAGTAATTTTTTCTTCATCATTACTAGTGAAATAAAGAAAAGTTGAACCTAACAATAAAAAGGTAAGATGCGAAATGAACTTTTGATTAAAAGGGTTTTTCATTCTTTTTCCTCCCCAGTTTTATCTAATTGAAATAAATCTTCTACTTTACAGTTGAAAAACTCACATAATTTCAATGCTAATTCTAAACTCGGGTTGTATTTATTCTTCTCGATAGCGATGAGGGATTGTCTAGTGATTTGAACAGAGGAAGCTAATTGTTCTTGGGTGATGTCTCTAACGACGCGGAATTGTTTCACCTTATTTTTAATCAAATATACAAAGTCTCCTTTTTGTAAATTTGTTACATTTACTATATCCATTTTTAGGTAATAAGTAAATAAAACTTTACAAAAAGTAAACAAAACTTTACGTGAAATATAGCTTGTTATAATGTTATTTTTTTTGTGATAATTTGGAATTAAATGAAAAAAGAAGTCGAAAGAGGAGATTTAATGGGGAGTAAAAAGCGGAAGAAAAGGCAAGTTAAAAGACAAAAGTATATGAAGAAAAAACAGGAACAGAACATACCTCTATCACAAAAAATAGTCATTATGATAGAGAAAACATTTCGGTATATTTGTATGGCTCTGTATGTAATTTTGTGTCTTTATTCAGCTAGGGTGTTTTACAGTTTTGGGATAACACCCAATATTATTGAGAATGTTTTTGGGTATCTCCTTGTCGCAATAGAGCTAGTCTTATTCTTTATATTATTTAATAAAGTGTGGCCTAGTTATGAAAGTAAGAACGATAAGCAAAGAAAAATGAGAAAAAAATCTTCAGATGCTTCAAGCTCATCAAGTGGATTCGGTGACTACAGTAGCAACGATTGTAGCAGCTCAAGTGATAGTGGAGGAGATTGCGGAGGTGGTGGAGACTAAGTTGTTTTTTCAGAAGAACGACTAATGAAAGGGTGGGACGAAAGATGGAAACTGTGAACTTAATAGAATTAACAAAGGACATTCAAGATCAACATAAAAACTTCGTCGTTTCAAATGTAAATAGTCATTGCTTACGAATCGCTGTAGTTACTGGTGAATATGATTGGCACTATCATTCTAATTCGGATGAATTATTCATTGTGCTAGAGGGAGAATTACTTATCGATTTTGAAGATGGAGAAACAGCAGTTTTAAAGCCGGATGATTCTATCTTAATTCCAGCATGCACGATTCATAGAACGAGAGCATTAAAGAGAACAGTAAATCTTTGTTTTGAAAATATAGAAGCTGATACGATTAAAGTGGAGCAGTTATGAAAAAATTATCTGTAGCTGAGTATAGAAAAATCTTTCCGATTTTAGAAAGTCATACAAAAACGACGACGTTTGCTTATGCGGTATGTGATCAAATGATAGATGGTGAAGTTTTTACAAACGAGAAGTTAACAGCAGGGTTAATTCGTACAGCTAACGGTATCTATTATGTATTTGGTGATACGGATGATCACAATTATAACGAATATTTATTTGCGTATTTAAAAATGGCTATTGAAAAAACAGAGAAGAGATTTACATTGTTCACTTCGAGTGACGAGTGGGAAATGAAGTTAGAAGAGCGTTTTAGTAATACACTTCGGAACATCCTGCGAATGAAATTTCAACGAGAAATTTTTGAAGAGAGAGAACGAGATGCAAACAAAAATACATATGAAGTGAAGCGTATTGATAAAAGTGATATAGAACGAAGCAATGAATTTACAGAGGTGTATTATAAAGAATATTGGGGATCAACTGAAGCATTTTTAAATAATGGCTTTGGATTTTGTATAGAACAAGATGGGATGATTGTAGCTGAATGTGTTTCGATATTTAATGGGAATGGATTTGCTGAAATTGATATTGTGACGCATGAATCATATCAAGGAAAAGGATTAGCACAAGCTGTTGCAACGCGGTTTATTGAACATTGCATGCAAAATGATATTACACCGTGCTGGGATTGTTATGTAGACAATATTCCTTCGCAAAAACTAGCTAGTAAATTAAGTTTTAATCATCCAATAGAATATAGATTGTTTGTACGCAAGAAAACGGGGGAATAAAAATGAATGTAGAGTTAACGAGATTCAAAGTGAAACAAGGTAAAAGTCAGTGTGTAGATGCATGGATGCAGCTTCTTAATGACAATATGAAAGAAGTGCTTTTGACACTAAACGACGAAAAGATGTACGTTGAGACAATTTTCCGGGAAATAAGAGATGGAGAAGAATACTTATATTGGTATTCTGTGCAAGGAGAAGGCGGGGCTCTTGTCGAAAATTCTCATCATGAAATTGATAAAAAGCACTTAGAATTTTGGCATGAATGTATTGATGAAGAAGCACCATCTGTTGATATGAAAACAGAGGTTGTTATGATTCAAGATGTTGTGAAGGACGTGATGAAATAATAGAATAGTATTTTTGAGAGAAGCGCATCAAGGTAGGTGTGCTTTTTATTTTGAAAAAAAATTTGAAGAAAAGCTGTATTTAGATATCTTTAAGTGAAAATAAGGGGGGTATCAAAAGTATTTTAGGGAAAACTATAATGAGATGAAAAACTTTGTAGTAAAAGACTTATAAATATACGGTGTAGTCGTAACAGGTAAAACAGAGGATTTACAAAGTTTACAAGGAATACCGTATATTAAGGCTGCTGTTAGAGGTGTAACAGTTGAGAAATATTGATTACAAGAGATTAATGTGAATAATCAGAAAATTTATGTTATAATATGGGAAAAGGAGGTTAATATGAGGCAAATACATGGAGCAATTTATATTTACATAACAATGTTTTTCGTGGCGATATCTTATGGATTAGGGCACGTGTATTCGCATCCTATACTAACTTTTTTAAGCGGAGCATGTATGGCGTTTGCGATTCTTGTCCACCTTTTCTCAGTTTGGATCGTGAAATTTCAATTAAATATTAGTGAAATAGAAGAAGGCACTTTTTGAGTGGCCTTCTTTTTTAATAATATTTTGGAAGCTCTCGTAGCAATTTTTCAATTTCGCATTCGGTTTCTTCACATATAGAAAGTGTACGTAGTCTGAAAAATAAGCTGCGTAGGAAAGATTTTATATTTCCGTATAGAAACTCGTATGATTCAATATGTAGTGTTTGTTTTTGGACTGGTAATTGAGCTACTAAGTCATGAAGGGCTAATATGAGTACGTCTTCCTTTAGACTATTTTGTAGCATTGAGACAATCGGATAAACGAGTCGCTCGTCTTCTTCATATTTGTAGTAAATAGAATGGACACAAACTTTGTTTAATAAAGTTTGTAATATTTCTTCGTAATGTAAAGTTTCCAGTTTAGGACTACGAACAAGCGCTTCAAATGTATCAGAGGCATGAGCGATACTATGTGCCCAGCCGTGGTCTTGCACATATCCACGGAAATCATGTTCATTGTTCATATATAGAATCAATTGATCTTTTACAGTTAAAATATCATTCCGTGATAAGAAATTATATTTTGTATCGGCATCAATAATGAGCGCAATTAATAATGTTGTAAATGCGCGGGTAAATACAGCATCTTCGTCATCCGAATGAATTTTATACAATAAATATTTTTCACTCATGCTTTCTAATAATAGTTTCTGTAATTGTGTGTGTGAAATGTATTCCTTTTTGATGAGATGAAAAAAAGTAGAGTAAATAAGTTTGTCTCTTAAATAGCTATCAGTAACACCGATATGCTCAAGCATATTGGAGCTTAAAGAATCAATGTTAAGTGTGTTATCCAATATGTAATTATTATTACGAATTTTTTCTAACTGTTGTTGTAACATATAAACCTCCTGTTTTAGAAAATTCTGTATTTTTATAATATAATAAGAGGAAGAAATAGACAATAAATAATTGCTTTTGAATGGAGGGGCATGATGAAGAGAGCATTAGTCTTTTTTATAAGTATTTTCTTTTTAGGGAGTTGTTCGATTTCGTATGTTACTTTTTCTAGCGAGAGCAAAAGTTGGACGGGGCAATATAAAGGATATATTAAGGACGACAGTGAAGATGGAATGTTTACGTTTCAGTATAAGGGCGGGGATGGGAATACAGAATTTAAAAATTTAGAGATTGCTATTAATGGATCCTTTAGCACAATGACACAAACGTCAGAAAATCATAAAGGAGCAAAGGTTGAAATGAAGTCTTCTTGTGTCAGTTGTACGCCCCTATCCAAAGATGAACCGATAGCGGTTGTGATTAAATGGGATGATAAGTATGAGGAGAAGATGGTGTTAAATTTGAAATAGTAGAGAAATAAAAAAGGCAGCAATCACGCTGCCTTTTTTATTATTTCACAAATTGTAATTCTTTCGGGAATTTCGTTAAAATTTCTGATCCGTCTTTTGTGATGTAAATATCATCTTCAATACGAACGCCACCTACGTTTGGTACGTAAATACCTGGCTCGATTGTGAAGACCATACCTTCTTTTAATGGAGACTCGTTACCAGCTTTTACATCTGGATATTCGTGTACGCTAATTCCAAGTCCGTGACCAAGGCGGTGTGGGAAGAAGTCCCCGTAACCTGCATCTGCGATAACAGAACGAGCAGCGTTGTCGATTGCGCCAAGTGTAACACCTGGTTTACATGCTTCAACTGCTTGTAGTTGTCCAGCAAGTACTGTGTTATAAATGCGAGTTTGTTCTTCAGAAATTTCACCGAATGCCACTGTACGTGTAATGTCAGAGCAATAACCTTCAATGATTACGCCTAAATCAAATAGTACGAAATCGCCGCGTTTCATTTTATTTGCACCTGGAATACCGTGTGGAAGAGCAGAGTTTGCACCTGCTAATACCATCGTATCAAATGACATTTTATGTATGCCTTTTGTTTTTAATTCGTGTTCAATAATTGCTAATACTTCTAGCTCACTACGATCTTCTTTTATTGCATTTACACCAACTTCAACAGCGTAGTCCGCCATTTTAGCTGCTTCGCGTAAAATAGAAAGTTCTTTTTCATCTTTAATTAAACGAAGTTCACGAACTTTTTCCTCAGCTGATTTGAAAGCTGCATTTGGGAATAACTTTGTTAATTCTTCGTAGCGTTCTACGTTTAAATGTTCTTTTTCAATTGCAACTGCATTTGCATTGATGCCGCGGTCTTTAATTGCTTTTGCAATCATATCCCATGGTCTGTCAGTATCAGTAAATCCGATAATTTCATGTGCCCAGCCAGCGTTACGCGCTTGACCTTCTTCCATTTTAGGGCAAATTAAAATAGGCTCTTTTTCTTGGAATACAAACATACCAAGAAGTCTTTCATGTGGTTCACAGTGGAAGTTTGTCATGTAGAAGACGTTCGGTGTAGAAGTTAAGAACGCAGCTTCTACGTTTTTTTCTTTTAGCCATTGCATTAAATTTTCTAATCTAGCATTCATCGATTGGCACCCCCGAGATATTTAATTACAAATATAACTTTACATCGGAAGAAAGCGTTATGACAAGTAAATAGATGTTAGAAAAGACAGGGAATTGAAAAATCATGTAGAATAAAAAATGAGAATGTGAATAGGGGAGGAATGTAGTAATGAAAGTATCTTATCACGGGCATTCAGTTGTAAAGATTGAAACGAATGGAAAAGTGATTTTAATTGATCCATTTTTAACTGGAAATCCGACAACGGATTTAAAGGCTGAAGATGTCAAAGTAGATGTAATTCTTTTATCGCATGGACATGGTGATCATGTTGGAGATACAGTAGAGCTTGCGAAGAAAAATAATGCAGTTGTTGTGGCACCATTTGAACTAGCGACATTTTTAAGTTGGCAAGGTGTAAATACACATCCGATGCATATTGGTGGTTCGCATGAATTTGACTTCGGAAAAGTGAAGTTTACACAAGCATTCCACGGTTCTAGTTATATTGATGAAGAAAATAAGACGATTACATATACAGGTATGCCAGCAGGTATTTTATTTACAGCAGAAGAGAAAACTGTATACCATGCAGGAGATACCGCTCTATTCTCTGATATGAAATTAATTGGGGAACTGAATAACATTGATATAGCATTTTTACCAATTGGCGATAATTTCACAATGGGGCCAGAAGATGCTGTTTTAGCAGCAAAATGGGTTCAGGCGAAAACTGTTGTGCCGATGCATTACAATACGTTCCCAGTAATTGAACAAGACCCATATCAATTTGTAGAAAAGCTACAAAATTGTACAGGAAAAGTATTAGAAGCTGGAGAAAGTATTACACTATAGAAAAGAAACCCTTCATTTGAAAAGACAAGTGAAGGGTTTTTTACGTGTGTAGGACAGCTTTTAAAGGTTGTACTTGTTTTGATGATTTTTTTCTTTTTGGAAGTGGCTGTTCAGGTGTTTCATTCAATTCCATTGCAACTTTTTTTCCATCTACGAAAGCTAAAAATACAGCACCTACAACTTCTAATAATTTTTTCATCATATATCCGCTCCTTTGTTTCATTTCTTGTCTTCATTGTATATTGAAGCGGCTGGACAAACTATCGAACGAGATGACAATACCATTACATTGTTGTAATAGAAGAAGTAGTGTAATGTAAGGCGTATTTTGTTATAAAAAAAATAGTACAGATATATAAAGAGAGAGTGTAACAGTTTTGAAAATATAGTATACTGAAAATACAACACATGAAGAATTTAGGGAAAAGAAAGTATGGTGAAACCATTTGGCTACCAAGCATAACCAAATTTTAGAACATATTAATGGCCTGCCAGTAGGGCATAAAATTTCTGTAAGGCAAATTGCGAAAGATTTGAGTGTAAGTGAAGGGACAGCTTACCGTGCAATTAAAGATGCAGAAAATAAAGGATATGTTAGTACGATTGAACGTGTCGGAACAATTCGAATTGAACAAAAGAAGAAAGAGAATATTGAAAAGCTGACATATGCAGAAGTCGTTAACATTGTCGATGGTCAAGTACTTGGGGGCAGAGAGGGCCTACATAAAACGTTAAATAAATTCGTAATCGGGGCAATGAAATTAGAAGCGATGATGCGCTATACAGAAGCTGGAAACTTACTTATTATCGGTAACCGTACGAACGCACATCAATTAGCGTTAGAAGCCGGAGCTGCGGTATTAATTACGGGCGGATTTGATACGGAAGATCATGTGAAGAAATTAGCAGACGAATTAAAACTGCCGATTATTTCAAGTAGTTACGATACATTTACAGTTGCGACGTTAATTAACCGTGCAATTTACGATCAGCTTATTAAGAAAGAAATTGTCCTCGTTGAAGATATTTTAACGCCAATTGAAGAGACGTTATATTTAAAGCCGAATGATACAGTGCAGCAATGGCATGCGTACAATGAAGAAACGATGCATGGACGTTATCCAATTGTTGATGAAAATAAAAAGGTGTTAGGTATCGTAACTTCAAAAGATATGATTGGTGTCGTGAAAGAAACACCAATTGATAAAGTGATGACAAAGCATCCAATTACGGTAAACGGTAAAATGTCTGTCGCAGCTGCAGCACGTATGATGGTGTGGGAAGGTATTGAGTTACTTCCAGTTGTTGATGAAGGAAATAAACTGCAAGGAATTATTAGTCGTCAAGATGTACTTCAGGCGCTACAAATGATTCAGCGTCAACCACAAGTCGGCGAAACAATCGATGATATTGTAACGAATCAATTTATGACGCCGAAAGAAGCGAAAAATGAACATTTATATCAATTTTCAGTGACGCCGCAAATGACGAATTCAATCGGAACGTTATCTTACGGTGTATTCACAACAATTGTGACGGAAGCAACGAATCGCGTTATTCGTGCGCAAAAGAAGAGTGATTTAATTGTTGAGAACTTAACAATTTATTTCGTAAAACCAGTTCAAATTGACAATGTTGTATCGGTTCATCCGAAAGTATTAGAAATTGGACGTAAATTTGGTAAGGTTGATGTAGAAGTGCATCATGAAGGTAATGTTGTCGGGAAAGCATTACTTATGGTGCAGTTGATCGATAAGTAAAAAGATGGAGCAGACCGCTTTGGTTTGTTCCATTTTTTTATTTAAAAGGATAGAAACAAAAATAAATAGCGTATCATTTCATATGTATAATAAAAATACTGAAAAATTCGAAGATGCGGAAATGGCATAGCGATAAGGAGGAAGTGAATGGGCGGAATCATTTTCTTTTTAGTGGTCGTATGTTTCATCATTATTCATGTTTTAACGCATAGAAGAATGAATGCTATTAAAAAGAGGTTGTATTTTGTAAGTTTGACTCTTGCTAGTATAGGTGCCTTGATTCCTATATCAGGAGAAAATGAGCCGGATTTTCTTTACTTTGGTGTACCAGCTGAAACGTTTGTTTATTATGGTGTGTGGGAATGTTGGTTTAATCCATTAGGTTTTTTCTTTAACTTTATTTTGTTTTATTGGATTTTGAAGCTATTGTTTAAGTTACGTAAGAGTTCGGATAGAGAAGTGAAAAAATAGAAGGATATGTATGAGTACGGATAGAAAATTGGTTGTTAGTTGATAAGAAAGCTTACGCTACTAATCATTAAGAGATAATAATAGTGTAATTGGATAGGGAAACTACGCTTCACTATATGAACTAGGGGGAGAAGAATGGATTTTCACATTAAAGAGCAGTTATGTAAGCAATATAATTTTAATAGTTTTACGAAAGTTTCATTGTTACATGGGGGAGAAAATCAAACATATATATTAGAATCGGACAAAAATAAATTTGTAGTGAGGCAGTATAGAGAGGGACGTTATACAGCCGAGCAAATAGAAGCTGAAATACATTGGTTAATAGCGATACAAAAACAAATGTTAGTACCAGAAGTAGTTGTCAATAAAAGTGGTGATTTGATCACACCTATTATGAAAGATGAAGGAAATATCCAGTATTTTGTTGTCTTTAGGTTTATAAACGGAAGTGAAATTTTAGAACCAAGGGATAGGGACTATGAAAAACTCGGATCATTAATGCGAAAGTTTCATGAAAAAACAAATGAAGTGCTCAAAAGAGTGCCGCAAACTTGGAGAGGTTATGAAAGGCCTATATATAGTGAGCAAAAGATAATCCACGAGCCTTTACAACGATTACTAAATGCTTCATTTCTATCGCATGCGGATAAGCATAAATGCATAAGAATTGCAGAAAGAATACAAGAACTCGCAAATTCAACTCAACTAGGAGAAAAACAATTTGTTCACGGTGATATGCATTTTGGAAATATTCTTGTAGACAAAGAGGATTGGTATTTACTTGATTTTGATGAATGTGGATTTGGGTATAAAGAGTTTGATATTGGTGTTCCGAGATTGCATTTAATTGCTTCGGGACAGTTAGAAGACGTATGGGAGAATTTTATGATGGGATATGGGGAAAGTATTTCAGAACCAGCCATTCGACTTGGGACTGCTTCGAGAATTTTTTATATGGCGGGAAAGATTCCATTAAGGCTTGATATCGAGCCTATTAGAAAAGATCCCGGTGCTTTTATTCGGCGATATGTTCAGTATGCTGAAGAGGAATTATGTGGTGAGACAATTGTATAACTAAAAAACAGAATATTAATTTAATTAGAATTTATACTATGTTACAATTGAATTGTAAGGAAATGGATTTTAGGAAGGTGGTATGCAATATGTCATCAGAAGTGCTCTTCTTTGGTGGAATCGCACTATTTTACTTTCTTGTGATGATACCGTTTCAATATTTATACTTACAAGGTTTACATGAAAAAAAGAAACGAACAGGATTATCTCAGCGAGAACTATATGAAAAAATGTCTTTTGAGGAAGAACAATTACATTTTCATGTACAAGGCAACCCCTTTAATATACCTTCTGCTTTTGTTGCATATATGATTTTAAAAGTTAGGGGACGTAAAAAAGCATCACAATATTGATGCTTTTTTATGTTGCTTCAGACAGATTCAGCTTCTTCAACTGCTAATGGTAAGAAATGTTTGTATTGGCGAAATCCATTAAATACACTTGCACTACCAAATAGAACAAATAAAACACCAACGATAATTCGAGCGGTTGAAAGTTCTAAAAAGAATTGGTTTATCCCAAAGAATAAGACGAATGAACCAAGTGCCATTGCGGATTTTCCTGAGAGCCAACCTTTCTCCATTGGGCGGTTTGTACGAAAGTATTTTGTTTTGTAAAAGAGGTACAACATAAATGAGACGATAATACAGAAGACTAATACTGGCATAATGCACGCTCCCATCGCTTTGTGAAAAATAATGGTAGAGAAAAAGAAATATCTAAACTTTCTAACTTTTATTATAAAGCAATTGTTCGCATGTATGAAATACTTTCCGTTATAATGGAGGATAAAGTGAAACTTTAATTAGTGTGAGGATGTTTCTACGCTAATGATTTGCCCGCACCAATCGGGCTTTTACTGCACGTTAAAGTGAAGAAGTTGAGTAAAAAGGAGATTATACATATGCATGAGCAAATTTTAAGAGCAATTAAAGAGTTTGATACAATTATTATTCATCGTCATGTGCGTCCAGATCCAGATGCGTTAGGTTCACAGGGAGGTCTTGGCACAATTCTACAAGAATCGTTTCCAGAGAAAAATATTTATACGGTTGGGTACAATGAACCTTCACTAGAATATTTACGAGTAATGGATGATATTGAAGATAGTGTATATGAAAATGCACTTGTTATCGTATGTGATACTGCGAACCAAGAACGTGTTGACGATCAACGCTATGCAAAAGGGAAGATGTTAATTAAAATTGATCATCATCCGAATGAAGATCCGTACGGAGATATTACGTGGGTAGATACGACAGCAAGTTCTACAAGTGAAATGATTTATGAGTTTTACAGTTATGGAAAAGATAAAGGATTACAGATAACGAAAGAAGCAGCTCGTCTTATTTTAGCGGGTATTGTTGGGGATACAGGTCGTTTCTTATTCCCGAATACAACAGCGAAAACACTTCGTTATGTAAGTGAGCTTGTTGATATGGATGTGAAGTTCACAGATTTATATAATGAAATGTATAAGACGAAAGAAAAGATTGCTCGTTTAAACGGCTATATTTTACAAAACTTTACGATGGTAGAAGAAGGAGCAGCTTACATTAAATTAACGAAAGAAGTGTTAGAAAAGTTTGATGTACTTCCTTCTGAGGCATCCGGTGTTGTTGGAGCACTTGGTAATATTGATGGATTAAAGTCGTGGGTTCTATTTTTAGAGGAAGACGATGTGATTCGTGTTCGTCTTCGTTCAAAAGGACCAGTGATAAATAAATTAGCAATGCAATATAATGGCGGAGGGCATCCGATGGCTTCTGGTGCAAAAGCATCTTCTTGGGAAGAAGCGGATCGTCTTTTTGCTGATTTACGTGAGTTGTGTAGATAAGAGATTATATATGAGAACGAAAAGAAGGAGCGGCGCTAAAGCCCTCCTTCTTTATTTTTCTTTCTCTATCGTAATGCTAATTTCAAGCACTGTATCAAAAGATATCGTATCGACTTTGAAACGGTATAGCCGATCGTAATGTTTGTACGTTTTGTTTTCGATTACCTTTTTGAGTAGGTCTTTATTTTTTGCTATACTTTGAATGTTTTTCGTTAAAAGATGTTGGAGGTCATTATGGATAGACGTAGTCATATTTTCGAGTGTAAGGTTGTCTAAATCGTATTTTTCTCGATTTATAAGTTTTATTTTAATCTCTTGAATAGTTAAGAGGCGTTTATTTTCTGTATTCAATTTTTCTTGATCTTCGAGAAGGACGTGGAGCTTTGCTTCTTGTTTTTCTATAATTTCTCGTTGCTCTGCTATTTTACTAGCTTGTTCTTCTTGAAAAACACCGTATATGTACAAAAAAACAAACCAGCTCAACACGCCTCCAACAGCAGCACCAGCTAAAACTAAATACCATTTTTTTGCTGTATTGGCACTTGGTACTCTCATACATGTTCCTGCGTTAGCCATTTAATAATGGTAAGACCTGTTTGCATACCACCCGTTGCGAAAAAAATAAGGAGAATTTGTTTTACAATATCTTTCATATCTCCGCCAAAGAAACTTCTTTCAAAGCTATAAAAAGTATCAAATGTTCCGCCAATTGCTGCAACGAGTGCCCAGATTCTTAAATTTTGGGCGAATTGATTAATGTAAGTTAGAGTTGGTTTTCCGATAAGAAATGCACCAAATCCACCAATTAATGAACCACCAAGTATCACCCCAAAGGCAATAAAATAACTAATAATAAGCAGAGAGAAAAAAGTATGTTCTCTTACATCCATCGTCATTCCCCTTTCTTCTTCATATATATGGACAAAGTATAAGAAGTATGTTTTGATTTCCGCTTTCCTCATCACCTATAATAAAAGTAGTCAGATTGGTAAAGAGAGGGTACAACAGTGAAGTTTGTGCATTTACAATGTCAAACCGTTTTTAGTTTATTAAAAAGTGCTTGTAAAATTGATGAGCTTGTAGTCAGGGCGAAAGAACTTGGTTTTTCGTCACTCGCTATTACGGACGAAAATGTTATGTATGGCGTTATTCCGTTTTATAAAGCATGTAAGAAACATGGTATACAGCCTATTATCGGCTTAACAGCTTCTATTTTTAGTGAAGAAGAGGAAAAATCTTATCCGCTTGTTTTACTTGCTGAAAATGAAATGGGCTATCAAAATTTATTAAAGATTTCTAGTAGCATTATGACGAAGTCAAAAGAAGGTATTCCGAAAAAGTGGCTTGCCCATTATGCGAAAGGATTAATTGCTATTTCACCAGGTAAAGATGGGGAAATTGAACAATTATTATTAGAAGACAAAGAGAGTCAAGCTGAAGAAGTAGCTCGCATGTATCAAAGTATGTTCGACAATTTTTATATGAGTTTGCAGCATCATGCGATTCAAGATGAACTGCTCCTGCAAGAGAAATTACCTGCATTTATGAGTAGGATAAATGTTCCAGTCGTTGCAACAAACGATGTACGCTACATCAATCAAAGTGACGCACTTGTTCATGAGTGCTTATTATCTGTTGAAAGTGGAACGAAAATGACTGATCCAGATAGACCAAGGTTGAAAACTGATCAATATTATTTAAAATCATCAGATGAAATGGAAGCACTATTTTCTCACGTAGAAGAAGCGATTTATAACACAATAGAAATTGCAGAACGTTGCAGAGTAGAAATACCGTTTCATATAAATCAATTACCGAAATTTCCTGTTCCAGCTAACGAGACGAATGATATGTATTTACGCCGCGTTTGTGAAGAAGGCTTGCAGAAACGATATGGTACGCCGAAAGAAGTACATATAAAGCGTTTGAATCATGAATTAAACGTTATTTCTAGTATGGGGTTTAGTGATTATTTCCTCATCGTGTGGGATTTTATGAAGTATGCGCATGAAAATCATATTTTAACAGGACCAGGACGTGGATCGGCAGCCGGCTCACTCGTTTCTTACGTGTTAGAAATTACAGATATTGATCCGATTGAATACGATCTATTATTTGAAAGATTTTTAAATCCTGAACGTGTGACACTTCCAGATATTGATATCGATTTTCCAGATATAAGACGTGATGAGATGATTCGATATGTGAAAGATAAATATGGTCAGCTGCGTGTTGCGCAAATTGTAACGTTCGGGACGCTTGCAGCGAAAGCGGCAATTAGAGATATTGCGCGTGTAATGGGGCTTCCGCCGCGAGACATTGACATATTCTCAAAACTTATCCCATCAAAGCTTGGTATAACGTTAAAAGATGCATATGAGGAATCGCAATCACTCCGTGAGTTTATACAAGGGAATCTGTTACATGAGCGTGTGTTTGAAATTGCAAAACGTGTAGAAGGCTTACCACGTCATACGTCTATTCATGCAGCTGGCGTTATTATGAGCCAAGAGCCGTTAACCGGAAGTGTTGCAATACAAGAAGGGCATAACGATGTGTATGTTACGCAATACCCAGCTGATGCATTAGAAGAACTTGGTTTGTTAAAGATGGATTTTTTAGGATTACGTAATTTAACGTTACTTGAAAATATTATAAAGTTTATCGTGAAAAAGACGGGGACACAAATTGATTTAAGAAATTTACCACTTCAAGATGAAAAGACGTTCCAATTGTTAGGTAGAGGGGATACAACAGGTGTATTCCAGCTTGAATCAGGTGGTATGCGAAATGTACTTCGCGGGTTAAAACCGAATGAATTTGAAGATATTGTCGCTGTTAACTCGTTATATAGACCAGGACCAATGGAACAGATTCCAACCTTTATTGAATCAAAGCACGGAAAAAGAAAAATTGAATATTTACATCCGGATTTAAAGCCAATTTTAGAAAGAACATACGGTGTAATTGTATACCAAGAACAAATTATGCAAATTGCGTCGAAGTTGGCGGGATTCTCGCTCGGAGAAGCAGATTTATTACGCCGAGCAGTGAGTAAAAAAAATCGTGATATTTTAGATCAGGAGCGTAAGCATTTTGTACAAGGCTGTTTACAAAATGGTTATGACGAGACATCCGCAGAGAAAATTTACGATTTAATTGTAAGATTTGCGAATTACGGTTTTAACCGAAGTCACGCTGTAGCCTACAGTATGATTGGATATCAGCTTGCTTACTTAAAAGCGAATTATACGCTGGAATTTATGACAGCATTATTATCAAGTGCAATTGGAAATGAAGATAAGATTGTGCAGTATATACGAGAAACGAAGCGGAAAGGTTTTCACGTTTTGCCGCCGTCTCTTCAGAGAAGTGGTTACAATTTCCAAATAGAAGGTAATGCGATACGTTACAGCTTACTTTCAATTCGAAACATCGGAATGGCTACAGTGACAGCATTACTCGAAGAACGAGAGAAAAAAGTATTTGAAGATTTATTTGAATTTTGTCTTCGCATGCCATCAAAGTTTGTAACAGAGCGAAATTTAGAGGCGTTCGTCTGGTCTGGGTGTTTTGACGATTTTGGTGTTTCGAGAACAAATTTATGGAAAAGCCTTAAAGGAGCGTTAGAGTACGCAAATCTTGCACGTGATTTAGGAGATGCTGTTCCAAAATCAAAATACGTGCAAGGAGAAGAGCTCTCTTTTATTGAACAGTTAAATAAAGAGAAGGAAGCACTAGGTTTTTATTTATCAAGCTATCCGACAGCGCAGTATGTGAAGTTAGCGAAAGAATTAGAAATTCCATCTCTTGCTCAGGCAATGCGACATAAGAAAAAAGTACAAAGGGCTATCGTGTATATAACAAGCGTGAGAGTGATTCGTACGAAAAAGTTGCAAAAGATGGCGTTTATTACATTTTGTGATCAAAACGATGAAATGGAAGCAGTTCTTTTCCCTGAAACATATATACATTTCTCAGATAAGTTACAAGAAGGAGCAATTGTTTTGGTTGACGGCATGATTGAGCTTAGAAATCATAAGTTGCAATGGATTGTAAATGGACTATATCCGTTAGAAGAAATGGATGTGTATGAAGAAAAGAAAGATGCATCTGTTTACGTGAAATTGTCGTCTCAGTATGAGAAAAAGCTTTTAAATCAGGTTACTAAAATATTGTTTGACTATTCAGGTTTTGCGAAAGTACTAATTTATTATGAAAAGGAACATAAAATGGTACAATTGTCTCGAAGTTTATCGATTCATCCAAGTGAAGAATGTTTAGGAGCACTTCGTGAAATTGTCGGGGAAGAAAATGTAGTTGTGAAAATATAATGGACAATTTCCCTACACTTCGATTATTATAGTAGTAGTGTTCGTGGTCAGACCACTTGGAGAAATTGATATCAGCTAGAATAATTTGAGGAGAGTGGATAGTTTGTCAACACTTCGTGAAGAAGCACTTCACATGCATAAAGTGCATCAAGGAAAATTAGAAACTGTATCAAAAGTAAAAGTAGAAAATGCAAAAGATTTAAGTCTTGCATATTCTCCAGGGGTTGCAGAACCTTGTAAGGAAATTTATGACGATAAAAGTAAGGTATATGAATATACAATGAAGGGAAATATGGTAGCAGTTGTGACAGATGGAACGGCTGTACTTGGTCTTGGTAACATTGGACCTGAAGCATCTCTTCCAGTAATGGAAGGTAAAGCTGTATTATTCAAGAGCTTTGCTGGTGTAGATGCATTCCCAATTGCCTTAAATACAAACGATGTAGATAAAATTGTTGAAACTGTAAAATTAATGGAGCCAACTTTTGGCGGCGTTAACTTAGAGGATATCGCAGCACCAAACTGCTTCATTATTGAAGAACGTTTGAAAAAAGAAACAAATATTCCTATCTTCCATGATGATCAACACGGAACAGCTATCGTAACAGTAGCAGGTCTTGTGAACGCGCTAAAATTAGTTGGAAAGAAAATGTCTGACATTAAAGTTGTCGCAAATGGCGCAGGTGCAGCAGGTATTGCAATTATTAAACTTTTATATCGCTATGGTGTACGCGACATTATTATGTGTGACCGTAAAGGCGCAATTTATGATGGTCGTCCTACAGGTATGAATCCGGTGAAGGATGAAGTTGCAAAATATACAAATAAGAATCGTATTGAAGGTTCTTTAGCTGACGTTGTACAAGGTGCGGACGTATTCATTGGTGTATCTGCAGAAGGTGCATTAACAGAAGAGATGGTTCGTACAATGAATGACGATGCAATTATTTTTGCAATGGCGAATCCAGTTCCAGAAATTATGCCAGAATTGGCAAAAGCAGCGGGCGCAGCTGTTGTTGGAACGGGTCGTTCTGACTTCGCGAACCAAGTAAATAATGTACTAGCGTTCCCTGGTATTTTCCGTGGTGCACTTGACGTACATGCGACACAAATTAACGAAGAAATGAAGATGGCAGCTGTACAGGCTATTGCTGAGCTTGTAGCAGAAGATGAGTTGAATGCAGACTATATCATTCCGGCACCGTTTGACGCGCGTGTAGCGCCTCAAGTGGCAGCTTACGTTGCGAAAGCTGCAATGGAGACAGGAGTAGCTCGCCGTCAAGTAGATCCAAATGAGATTGCTGAGAAAACAAAACAATTAGCGCTGATTGGTAAAGAATAAGCGAGGAATTTCCATTGACATCATCAAATACAAAAGTATATCTCGAAATTGTAAAAAAAATCCGTTCCATTATGGAAGAAGATGGATTGGTGGCGGGGGATCGTTTGCCGTCTGAGCGTGAGTTAAGTTCACGTTTAAACGTAGGGCGTTCCTCTGTAAGAGAAGCATTGCGTGCTTTAGAACTGGTAGGATTGATTGAAACGAGACGTGGTGAAGGGACGTTTATTCGAAACTTTTACGATAACGGTCTTGTACAATTGATTGCGCCGTTCTTGCTGCAAGATGAGAAAACAATTCGTGATTTATTACAAACAAAACGATTGCTTGAGAAAGATATGATTCGAATTGTATGTAATTTGCCGAAAGAAACGTTTTCTAAAGTGTTAAGAAAATTAAATCAAGTGCTTGAAGAAAATGAAAACTCGATTCCAATGCTTCATCAAACGTTCTTTAAAACACTCATTGAACAAGTCGATAATTATTTACTATATCGCATTTGGATGATCGTAAATGATTACGTATCAACTCTTTCTTGTGAAGTTTCAGGAGATTCTATCGATATGTATAGAAAGCTTTATGCTACTTTGGAAGAAAAACAAGAAAATGATGCACTAAAAATTTACGATGAATTAGTAGAGAATATACAGTTTCACTCGTAATGTATAAAATTTGTCGAAATGACCATGACACGTTATGACAAACATTCTATCGCGTAGCGGTTAAAGTTAAACGTAAAGAGTGAGGTTATTAGACAGATTGAGAAGATAAGGCTAACATCAAACTTTGGTGTTAGCCCAATTTTCTTCTTGCGCTAACCTTAGCTCTCAACGAAGGGGGTCAAATTGTGCTAAGAGATTTATTCGTGAAAAAGAAAAAGTACGCTGCAATACCTTCAGAACAAGTACGAAAAGATGTACCGGATGGTGTTATGACAAAATGTCCGAAATGTAAAAAAATCATGTATACGAAAGAGCTTCTAAAAAATTTAAAAGTATGTGTGAATTGTGGATATCATCATCCTATGAATGCATGGGAACGTCTTGATAGTATATTGGACGAAGGGTCATTCCGTGAGTATGACAAAGAAATGGTTTCATTAAATCCACTCGAGTTTCCAGGATACGAAGAGAAACTAGAGAGCGATCGTAAGAAGACTAAATTGAACGAAGCGGTTGTAACTGGTGAAGGAACAATTGATGACATGCTTGTTGTTGTTGCAGTAATGGATTCTCGTTTTCGAATGGGCAGCATGGGCTCTGTTGTAGGAGAGAAAATTGCCCGTGCAGTTGAAAAAGCATACGACTTACAAGTTCCATTTATTATCTTTACTGCGTCGGGTGGTGCCCGTATGCAAGAAGGGATATTAAGTTTAATGCAAATGGCAAAAACAAGCGTAGCTTTGAAAAAGCATAGTAATGCAGGAGGGTTATTTATTTCTGTTATGACTCACCCAACGACGGGCGGGGTTTCAGCGAGTTTCGCTTCACTTGGTGATTACAATCTTGCAGAGCCAGGTGCACTTATCGGATTTGCTGGTAGACGTGTAATTGAACAAACAGTGCGTGAAAAACTACCGGAAGATTTCCAAACGGCAGAATTTTTATTAGAGCACGGTCAATTAGATGCGGTTGTGCATCGTGATGATATGAGAGAATCACTCCGTAAGATTTTAGAAGTTCATCAAGGAGGGGAAATGGCTGTATGGCAGAGCTAGAATTTGAGAAACCAGTTGTTGAGCTAAGAAATAAGATTCGTGAACTGAAAGACTATACGAAAAACAGCCAGATGGACTTCAGTGAGGAGATTCGTATTTTGGAAGACAAGCTAGAAAAATTAGAGGAAGATATATACGGCAATATGAAAGTATGGGACCGTGTTCAAATTGCTCGTCATGCAGAACGACCGACAACGCTCGATTATATTGAGCACTTATTTACTAATTTTTTTGAATGTCATGGAGATCGCCTATTTGGCGACGATGCAGCGATTGTCGGCGGCATTGCGAAATATAAGGGGATGCCTGTAACTGTAATTGGGCACCAACGCGGAAAAGATACGAAAGAAAATATTCGTCGTAATTTTGGGATGCCTCATCCAGAAGGATATCGAAAAGCACTGCGTCTAATGAAACAAGCGGAAAAGTTTAATCGTCCTATTATTTGTTTCATCGATACGAAGGGAGCTTATCCTGGTAAAGCAGCTGAAGAACGTGGACAAAGTGAGGCGATTGCCCGTAATTTATTTGAAATGGCGGGTTTAACGGTACCTGTTATTTGTATTGTTATCGGTGAAGGTGGTAGTGGTGGTGCGTTAGGTCTTGGAGTAGGAGATTACATTCATATGCTGGAAAATTCCACGTATTCTGTTATTACACCAGAGGGTGCGGCGGCAATTCTTTGGAAAGACGCTGGTAAAGCAAAAGAAGCTGCAGAAGCGATGAAAATTACAGCATTAGATTTGAAAGAATTAGGTGTAATTGACGAAATTATTCCAGAGGCAAAAGGTGGAGCGCATCGTAACATTTTAAAACAATCAGAAAATATAGATTTAATGCTTAAGAAAACTTTTGAACAATTAAGCGGAATTTCGAAAGATGAATTAATCGAAAAACGTTATGAAAAATATATGAAAATTGGGCAAGTTTCGTTTTCAAACGCTTCCATTGGGATAAAATAATAAAAGCGTGCGTTCCTCTTCGCGAATGCACGTTTTTATTATGAAAAGACACATCTTCTCCATTGTGTTTTTATATTTTTTCGTGTTATTTTATTATAAGGCAAATAATCTTTATGAGGTGAGTACAAATGAAACGTATTGGTGTATTAACAAGTGGTGGAGATTCACCTGGTATGAATGCTGCCATTCGTGCAGTTGTTCGTAAAGCGATTTTCCATGATATTGAAGTATATGGTATTTACCATGGATACGCGGGTTTAATTTCTGGTCATATTGAAAAATTAGAACTTGGTTCTGTTGGCGATATTATCCACCGTGGTGGTACGAAATTATATACAGCAAGATGTCCTGAGTTTAAAGATCCAGAAGTACGACTAAAAGGTATCGAGCAATTAAAGAAACATGGTATCGAAGGACTTGTTGTTATTGGTGGAGATGGCTCTTACCAAGGTGCTAAAAAATTAACTGAACAAGGATTCCCATGTGTTGGTGTACCAGGTACAATCGACAATGATATTCCTGGAACAGACTTCACAATTGGTTTCGATACAGCTTTAAATACTGTTATTGATGCAATTGATAAAATTCGTGACACAGCTACATCTCATGAACGTACATATGTTATCGAAGTAATGGGACGTCATGCTGGAGATATCGCATTATGGGCTGGTTTAGCTGATGGTGCCGAAACAATCTTAATTCCAGAAGAAGAGTATGACATGGAAGATGTTATTGCTCGTCTGAAGCGTGGTAGTGAACGTGGTAAAAAACACAGTATTATCATTGTGGCTGAAGGTGTTGGAAGTGCAATTGACATCGGTAAGCACATTGAAGAAGCAACAAACTTTGATACTCGTGTAACTGTATTAGGTCACGTACAACGTGGTGGATCACCAAGTGCACAAGACCGTGTATTAGCAAGTCGTCTTGGCGCAAGAGCAGTTGAATTATTAATTGCTGGTAGAGGTGGACGCTGTGTAGGTATTCAAGATAATAAACTTGTTGATCATGATATTATCGAAGCGTTAGCTCAAAAGCATACAATCGATAAAGATATGTATCAATTATCTAAAGAATTATCCATCTAATCGGCTTAATGTCGGATATTTGGGAACGGTTTCATAATTTTCGGAGGTGCAATATGCGTAAAACTAAAATTGTATGTACTATAGGTCCTGCTAGTGAAAGTATTGAGAAATTAGAACAATTAATCGAAGCGGGTATGAACGTTGCTCGTTTAAACTTCTCTCATGGTAGCCATGAAGAGCACGGCGCTCGTATTAAAAACATTCGTGAAGCTTCAAAGAAAACTGGTAAAACAGTTGGTATCTTACTTGATACAAAAGGTCCAGAAATCCGTACTCACGACTTCGTAGACGGACAAGCTGAGCTTGTAACAGGTGCAGAAGTAGTTCTTTCTACTGAGCAAGTATTAGGTACTGCAGAGAAGTTCTCTGTATCTTATGCTGGTCTTTATGACGATGTAGACCCAGGTTCTCGTATTCTAATCGATGACGGTCTTATCGAACTAGAAGTAATCGAAAAAGCTGACGGAAACATCCGTACAAAAGTTTTAAACAGCGGAACTGTAAAAAATAAAAAAGGTGTTAACGTACCAAACGTAAGCATTAAGCTTCCTGGTATCACTGAAAAAGACGTAAAAGATATCGTCTTCGGTATCGAGCAAAAAGTTGATTTCATCGCAGCTTCATTCGTACGTAAAGCATCTGACGTATTAGAAATCCGTGAATTATTAGAAGAGCATAACGCTCAATACATCCAAATCGTACCAAAAATCGAAAACCAAGAGGGTATCGATAACATCGATTCAATCTTAGAAGTTTCTGACGGTTTAATGGTAGCTCGTGGTGATATGGGTGTAGAAATTCCACCAGAAGAAGTACCATTAGTACAAAAACGTCTAATCAAAAAATGTAACGTGTTAGGTAAACCGGTTATTACTGCGACACAAATGTTAGATTCTATGCAACGTAACCCACGTCCAACTCGTGCGGAAGCAAGTGACGTAGCTAACGCAATCTTCGATGGTACAGATGCAATCATGCTTTCAGGTGAAACAGCTGCTGGTCAATACCCAGTAGAAGCAGTAACAATGATGGCTAACATTGCAGTGCGTGTTGAAAAATCATTACAATATGAAGATATGTTCAAAAAACGTATTAAAGAGTTCACTCCAACAATTACAGATGCAATTAGCCAATCTGTTGCGCATACAGCACTTGCTCTTGATGTAGCTGCAATCGTAGCTCCAACAGAAAGTGGACATACTGCGAAAATGATCTCTAAATACCGTCCGAAATCTCCAATCGTAGCTGTAACATCTGACGAGCAAGTAGGACGTCGTCTTGCACTTGTTTGGGGTGTACAAGCATTTATGGCTGGAAAACGTGCAGCGTCTACTGACGAAATGTTAGATACTGCAATTCAAACAGGTATGGATGCAGGTCTAATTGGACTTGGAGACACTGTAGTAATCACTGCTGGTGTTCCAGTTGCTGAAACTGGTACAACAAACTTAATGAAAATCCATGTTGTTGGTGAAGAAGTTGCGAAAGGACAAGGAATCGGTCGTAAAGCTGCAAAAGGTAAAGTAGTTGTAGCGAAAACAGCTGCTGAAGCTGTAGCGAACGTAAACAAAGGTGATATCCTTGTTACAACAAGCACTGATAAAGATATGATTCCTGCAATCGAAAAAGCTGCTGCTCTAGTTGTAGAAGAAGGCGGTCTAACAAGCCATGCGGCTGTTGTAGGTGTATCAATCGGTATTCCTGTTATCGTTGGTGTAAACGGCGTAACAGCAACTTTAAAAAATGGCCAAGAAGTAACAGTTGATGCAGCACGCGGAATTGTTTATAATGGACATGCGGAAGTGCTATAAGTAATACGAAGAGAAGGATCGGAGTCCTTCTCTTTTTTTTACACAAAAACGAGGTGGAATCAGCTTGAAACGCCTGGAATTACGTTTAAAATCCGTTTGTTACGAGGTTCAATAGGGAAAGGTGTTTAGTTTCTGTGTAGCGTATACGGGCGCTCTGGGTTCGTTTAAAGTGATGAGTGAGAGGAGTGTAGAACTATGAAGTGGTTACTATTCTTGTTTATTTTAATACCGGCGATTGAGATTACAGTCTTAATTGGATCGAGTCATGTAATAGGTTTATGGTCTACGTTCGCTATGATTGTATTTACGGGTGTTGTAGGTGTCTATTTAGCGAAAAGACAAGGATTTAAAGTGCTTAGAGAGATTCAATCTAAGTTGAATAGAGGAGAAATGCCAGGAGGAGCGGTACTGGATGGTATTTTTATCTTTGTAGGAGGTATTCTTTTGGTACTTCCTGGATACGTAACGGATATAATAGGTTTGATCTTCGTTATCCCTATGACGAGGGCTTTGTTGAAGCCATTTGTTATGAAGTGGATGGAATGGAAGTTTAGAAAGAGTTCTACTATTATTGTGCAGAAATAGTGCTTAGATTATAGCGATCTAAGCACTATTTTTTTGCCCGCAAAAGGATGAGAAATGGATGAAGTTCTGTTGATTAAAGTGTTGCTGTATCATGCCTTAAAATGTGGTGAATGCGAAGGAGTTAAGTGGAAATCAGACTACTCATACAAGTCCGGTTGGTGAAAGTTAATAATCGGTGGTGGACAAAATCCTTACTGATCATAGTTTTGCCTTATTATATTTGCTATGTATTTTTCGATTGGATATGGAGGTAGTTCTTAATGAGTGTGTTGTAGGGAAATTCATATGAACTCAAGCTGGTTTTTGTATATAAAAAGAATCAATTGGTATGGAAAAGTTAGATACGAACAGGAAAAATGTTAGTTTAAGTCTTATTTTATACCATTTTGCATATTTATTCATTTACATAAAAAGTAATAAATGTAAGTAATAATTATAAAAATAATAGAATAAATATGTAAAAATACCTCAGAATATGCGTTTTCTATGCAAAAAAACAAGAGTATTATCCTTTTTGTGGGAAATCCTCTTGTTGTATGTAATGAGTGTGAAAAACAAGTATAAGGAATAATCAGTGGGAAATTCCCACTGATTACATATAAGTTTTTTGTTGTATATGAATTAGAAACTATTATTTTGAAGGTGAGCCTTTAATATATTTCCACAAATCATGGAATACACGAGCTTTGTGCAATGTATTAAGTAGTACTAAGATGACTGGACCGATGATTAATCCTAAAAAGCCAAAAAGCTTAAAGCCGACAAATAGAGCGATTAGTGTTGCTAATGGATCGAGGCCGATATTAGATGAAAGTACTTTAGGCTCCATAATTTGTCTTTGGACAATCACGACGATGTATAAGATGAGAAGACCGATGGCGAAAGCAGTATCGCCAGTGAAAAATACGTATATAACCCAAGGAACGAAGACGGCACCTGTTCCTAAATAAGGGAGTAAATCTACAACCCCTGTAATAATCGCGATAGTAATGGCGTATGGTACGCGTAATATTAAAAGTCCGATTAGTACAATAACAGTTGTCATAGATACGAGTGTAAGTTGCGCTTTAACAAAACCAAATAAAGCTTTTCTTAAGTCGACAAAAATAGTTTTTCCATAGCCATGAACACGATTGGGCAAAAATTTTCTTACTTTCTGAGCAAGATGATGCCAATCGTAACTAATGAAGAAAGTGGCTAATAAAACGAATACAAGGACAGTTAAAGTGGTTGGTAATGCACTAATGA
The DNA here is from genome assembly GCF_002209985.1 of Bacillus sp. K2I17. Taxonomy (NCBI): domain Bacteria; kingdom Bacillati; phylum Bacillota; class Bacilli; order Caryophanales; family Bacillaceae; genus Bacillus; species Bacillus sp. K2I17. Next base: position 51,500 of record NZ_NJGF01000015.1, on the reverse strand, counting down.
AATTTGTTAACCCGCTTATAATAGCAGTTAAAAGTTCTTTCATTTGCGTCGTTGCTTCGGTTCCTAAGTTTTGAATGTTTTGTGTAATCGTATAGCGCTGTGGTTCCCCAAGATGATTAAATTTAGAAATTAAATCATCATAGAGAGGCATAATATGATTAAGTGCAAATTGCTCTGCGAATTTAACGATATCCGGGAACTTTACTGTAACAAGTTGTAGTAAGTATGTTGTGGCCGATATTGCTTCCGTTACAAGATATGTAACGAGTCCGACGATAGCTCCGAATACGAGAATTAAGCTAACGAGTACTGCTAGTGCGCGAGGAAATTGTAGTTTTTGATTAAGGAAATTGACGACGGGATTAATCAAATAAGCAAATGCGAAAGCGATAATAAAAGGATAGATAAGTCCTGACATATATAGTAATGCATAGAACCCGGCTACCGTTGCTACAATGACAAATATGAGTCGCAATATCATATATAGTAAGTTTCGGTTCAAAGATGTATACCTCCCATTCCAATTTGGATTATCCTAATTCGTTCAACTTATAACGAGTGTGCTGCACTGATTAAAGTTTCACTTTATGTTATAGTGGAATGATGGATTTTTCCTGCTTTTTCAGTACATGAGTGACTGTAAAAGCTTGGTGTTGATGCTTCTACTATATGGTAAAAACTTCATTTTCTCTTCTTTTTATTTTACCTGTTTCTTATTAGAAAAGAAAGGAGAGACAATCGTTTTCAAAAATGTATATAGGCTTAAATTTTTGATGATGAAAGTCTCAGTTTAGCATTTTAAAATACATAAAAAATGAAGTGGTTATTGTTGAATATACATCGATATAGCATGTATAACGATAGGTTTAAAGGTATTTTTGTTTGGAAATGAGTTCATTATTTTCAGAAAGGAAGTGTAAACATGATTAGTCAGTCAACGTTATTTTTATTCATACTACTTATTATAGGACTTGTTGCTAAAAACCAATCGCTTACTGTAGCTATTGGTGTGTTATTTTTATTGAAATTTACGTTTCTAGGAGATAAAGTCTTTCCTTATCTACAAACGAAAGGGATTAACCTCGGTGTAACGGTTATTACAATAGCAGTACTCGTACCGATTGCAACGGGGGAAATAGGTTTTAAACAACTTGGAGAAGCGGCGAAATCGTATTATGCATGGATTGCTTTAGCTTCAGGGGTAGCGGTTGCTTTGTTAGCGAAAGGCGGCGTACAATTATTGACGACGGATCCTCATATTACAACTGCGCTCGTTTTCGGGACAATTATAGCGGTTGCTTTATTTAATGGAGTTGCTGTAGGTCCATTAATTGGGGCTGGAATTGCCTATGCAGTTATGAGTATTATACAGATGTTTAAATAAGGAATTTTATAGTAATATAAAATTTTTGAATTCTTTCTGTTCACAAAAGTCAGATAATTGTTTATAATAGGATTAGAAACTTTGAAAAGTTACATAACAGCAGAGACTTTACACCAGATAAAATAAAAACAACATAAAACAATTTTATAATGATATTGTTTTATGTTGTTTTTATCATAAAACTCTTCGGGATTAATTTTCCTCACTAACTTGTTGTTTTGAGCGTGAGGATTCGGGGAGACATTCACGCTCATGCTTTCCATGTAAACAATGGACAATAAGAGGGGAACATCGCAACAAATTTGCATGATCGTGCATTTTGCTTGCCTAAAGAGTGAACGGGCGTTCATAATTCAAAAGGGAAGCAAATAGATATAAGGAGCAAGGTTGGGAGAATTTTCAGGAAAAGGAGAGAATGTCATGACTGTTATTCGAGGTTTAGAAGGGGTAGTAGCAACAACATCATCTGTGAGCTCTATTATTGATGATACATTAACTTATGTTGGGTATAATATTGATGATTTAGCTGAGAATGCTACATTTGAAGAAGTAGTGTACTTATTATGGCATCGCAAGCTTCCTAATGAACAAGAACTAGCGAAATTTAAAGAGATTGTATCGGAATACTATAAAGTTCCAGGTGAGATTTTAACATATTTGAAACAAGTAGATTTAAAAATCGCACATCCGATGTCTGTTTTACGAACTGCAATTTCCATGCTATCATTATACGATGAGAGCGCTGAAATTATGGATGAAAACTCCAATTATTTGAAAGCGGTTAAATTGCAGGCTCAAGTGGGAACTTTAGTTGCTGCTTATGCAAGAATTCGTAAAGGTTTAGATGTTGTTGAGCCTAGAAACGATTTATCATTAGCTGCAAACTTCTTGTACATGTTAAATGATCGCGAGCCAAATGAAGTTGAAATTGAAGCTTTTGACAAGGCGCTTGTACTTCACGCAGATCATGAGTTAAACGCTTCTACATTTACTGCACGCGTTTGTGTAGCTACACTTTCAGATGTATATTCTGGTATTACAGCAGCAATCGGTGCGTTAAAAGGTCCTCTTCACGGCGGGGCAAACGAAAATGTAATGAAGATGCTAACTGAAATTGGCGAAGAAGAAAATGTAGAATCATATATTCATAATGCTCTTCAAAATAAAGTGAAAATCATGGGCTTTGGCCACCGTGTATATGAGCAGGGTGATCCGCGTGCAAAACATTTACGCGAAATGTCTAAGAGATTATGCGTGCTTTTAGGAGAAGACAAATGGTATAATATGTCTATCAAAATTGAAGACATTGTAACAAAAGAAAAAGGTCTTCCACCAAATGTTGATTTCTATTCAGCTTCTGTATACCATTGTTTAGGAATTGACCATGACTTATTTACACCTATTTTTGCAATTAGCCGTATGTCAGGCTGGTTAGCTCATATTCTAGAACAATATGAAAACAACCGTTTAATCCGTCCGCGTGCTGATTATAATGGACCAACACATCAAGTGTACGTTCCAATTGCACAACGATAAGCGAAAAACACTATTTTGATAGTGAAAATACGCTTTCAAAAGTCTGATTTTTTCGGAAAGACGTAATGATTAGAATATTTTAATTTAAATAACGGTTTGAACTGAGGGGTTATTCCCTCAGTTTCATACATATGAAATTTCAAACATGGGGGTTATCACATTGACGACAGGTGAAAAAATTACTGTAACTAATGGTGTTATGAATGTACCAAACAATCCGATTATTCCATTTATCGAAGGAGATGGAATTGGTCCTGATATTTGGGCAGCTGCATCTCGTGTACTAGAAGCAGCAGTTGAAAAAGCTTATGATGGTGAGAAGAAAATCGTTTGGAAAGAAGTGCTTGCAGGGGAAAAAGCATTCAACCAAACAGGCGAGTGGTTACCAGAAGAAACTTTAAATTTAATCCGTGAATATTTAATCGCGATTAAAGGTCCACTTACAACTCCAGTTGGCGGTGGTATTCGTTCTCTAAACGTAGCACTTCGTCAAGAATTAGATTTATATGTATGTCTACGTCCAGTTCGTTATTTTGATGGTGTTCCTTCACCTGTAAAACGTCCGGAAGATACTGATATGGTTATTTTCCGTGAGAATACAGAAGACATTTATGCTGGAATTGAATATGCACAAGGATCTCCGGAAGCAGAAAAAGTCCTTGCTTTCTTAAAAGAAGCAATGGGTGTTAATAAAATTCGCTTCCCAGAAACATCTGGTATTGGTATTAAACCAATCTCAGAAGAAGGGACAAAGCGTCTTGTTCGTGCTGCAATTCAATATGCAATTAACGAAAAACGTTCTTCTGTTACATTAGTTCATAAAGGAAACATTATGAAATTTACAGAAGGTGCTTTCAAAAACTGGGGTTACGAAGTAGCGGAACAAGAATTCGGCGATAAAGTATTTACTTGGGCTGAATATGATCGTATCGTTGAGAAAGATGGTAAAGATGCAGCGAATAAAGCGATGGCAGACGCTGAAGTGGCTGGGAAAATCATCGTAAAAGATTCTATTGCAGACATCTTCTTACAACAGATTTTAACTCGTCCACGTGAGTTCGATGTTGTTGCAACAATGAACTTAAACGGAGACTACATCTCTGATGCACTTGCTGCACAAGTAGGTGGAATTGGTATTGCACCTGGTGCAAACATTAACTATGTGACTGGACATGCTATCTTTGAAGCTACACATGGTACAGCTCCAAAATATGCAGGTTTAGACAAAGTAAACCCATCTTCAGTTCTTCTTTCTGGTGTATTATTATTAGAGCACTTAGGATGGAACGAAGCTGCGAAATTAGTAACTGATTCAGTTGAGAAAACAATTGCTTCAAAAGTAGTAACTTATGATTTCGCACGCTTAATGGAAGGTGCAACAGAAGTGAAATGTTCTGAGTTCGCTAATGAACTTATTAAAAACATGGATGTAGCGATAATCAAAAACGCATAATTAAAGCGGGGGGTAAATTATGACAATCAAACGCAAGAAAGTTTCAGTCATCGGTGCAGGATTTACAGGAGCAACAACAGCATTCTTATTAGCACAAAAAGAACTTGCAGATGTTGTATTAGTGGACATTCCACAACTGGAAAATCCAACAAAAGGGAAAGCGTTAGATATGTTAGAAGCGAGCCCAGTACAAGGTTTTGATGCTAACATTATTGGAACATCTGATTACGCAGATACTGCTGATTCTGACGTTGTCGTTATTACAGCAGGTATTGCACGTAAGCCTGGTATGAGCCGTGATGACTTAGTAGCAACAAACTCTAAAATTATGAAAAGTATTACGCGCGACATTGCAAAACATTCACCAAATGCGATTATTGTTGTGTTAACAAATCCAGTTGATGCAATGACATATTCTGTATTTAAAGAAGCAGGATTCCCGAAAGAGCGTGTTATCGGTCAATCGGGCGTATTAGATACAGCTCGTTTCCGTACATTTATTGCACAAGAATTAAATCTTTCTGTGAAAGATATTACAGGATTTGTTCTTGGTGGACACGGTGACGATATGGTACCTCTTGTACGTTATTCTTATGCAGGTGGCATTCCGTTAGAAACGTTAATTCCGAAAGAGCGTTTAGAAGCAATCGTAGAACGTACCCGTAAAGGTGGCGGCGAGATTGTAGGCTTATTAGGAAACGGTAGTGCATATTACGCACCAGCTGCTTCTTTAGTTGAAATGACAGAAGCAATCTTAAAAGATCAACGCCGTGTATTACCAGCTATTGCGTACCTTGAAGGTGAATATGGTTATAGCGACCTTTACTTAGGCGTACCAGTAATTCTAGGTGGTAACGGAATTGAAAAAATTATTGAGTTAGAACTTCTTACAGATGAAAGAGAAGCGTTAGATCGCTCTGTAGAATCTGTACGTAATATAATGAAGGTTCTTGTTTAATAATTAAATATTAAGTAGAAAAAGATTCGGGGCCCCGAATCTTTTTCTACTATTTATTCAAATGTTTTTTTGAAATAATATGAAAACGCTATTATTTGGTGTATCCTATAATGAAACTATAGATTTATACTATACATTGCCCTCATCATAGTAAATTTCGGATAAGGTATCGCTATTAGTAGGATAACAAGGTGAAAAAATCGGAGGGGGTTGTAACATGTTAAAGAAAAAAGTTCAAATTGGTCGTAGAATGGATGAAATTACAGTAGGAGAGAAATTATCTATCACTGAAAAAATTGAGGATAAAGATTTGTTATTGTACTTAGGGTTAACGAATGATGCCAATCCATTATATATTCAGCATGATTACGCATCCCAAACTCCGTATGAAAAGCCGATTGTACCAAGCATTATGCTAACGGGAATGATTACAACGGCAGTTACGAAATATTTACCAGGTCCAGGCAGTCATATTACTAGGAAGGACCTTACGTTCGTGAAGCATGTTCATCATTATGAAACGTTACAAATCCATTTTGAAGTTGTAGCTGTTTCTGAGGAGGAACATACAATTGATATGCTTGTATCTGCTCATGATGAAAAAGGAGAAACGGTTGTAAAGGGTTCTTTAACAGTAACGCCGCCTTTTAAATCAGTTTCTATTATGGAAAAAGCATTAGATAATTTTTAAAACATGAAAATATGAATAGCGCTAGCATACCTTTCTATAAGGGGGCTAGCGCTATTTTTAGTTGAAGAATCCTTGTGTGAATCCTTCGGCGAAATCGGAACAACCTGTTTTAATAGTATCCCAGCTTGGGGCGTTGAAAGTAAGAATACATGTTACTACTAAAGATAGAATAGGTAGAACTAATCGCATAATAGACCTCCGTGTTTTTAATATTTATATATTTAAATTAATAATATAAAGATTAATAATGTAAGTCAATAAAAGGGGTGATTTTTAAGGTGAAGTGGAAAAAAGAAGATGTTATCTTTGAAACGATAAGAGAAGCTGAAGTGTGGGCAGACGGGGTCGCGAATGAAATGTATGGAAGACTATTTGATAGATATGAAACACCGGACTATAAAATAGCGTATGCTCTTTCGTTTTTCCTAGCGCAGGAGAGGGGATTTGTGGTTCATACGGAAAAATACTTTGAAAAAGGTAGGTTTATCTACCGAGTTTGGATAGCGGAGAGGGAGAGAGAATGAAGTGTTAATTGCTTTTATTTTCGAAGCATTAGTAGAAACGAGCTCCATGAATAGACAATTATATTGAGAGGGAACTTGTTTTCTAGTATGATGAGAATAACGGGGAAAATACTAGGATGAAGAAGGTTTCAAGTCTATAACTTGGAGGAAAAGAATGAACAATCGTATTTTAGTAGTTGATGATGAGGAGTTTATCTTAACTTTAATTGAATTTAATCTACAACAAGCTGGGTTTGAAGTGATAACAGCGATGGATGGAGAAATGGCGCTTCAAAAAGCGATAACAGAACGCCCAGATTTAATTATATTAGATTTAATGCTTCCAAAAATGGATGGTATGGAAGTGTGTAAAGAATTACGATTGCAGCGCGTTATGACGCCGATTTTAATGTTAACAGCAAAAGATGATGAATTTGATAAGGTGCTAGGTCTTGAACTTGGGGCAGATGATTATATGACGAAGCCATTTAGCCCAAGGGAAGTTGTTGCGCGTGTGAAGGCAATTTTGCGCCGCACGAAATTACAACAAGAAGAACAAGTGAAAGAAGCGTCAGATGAAGAGAGCATCACACTTGCTGAACTTAAAATTTTGCCGGAATTTTATGAGGCTTATTTCCAAGGAAGAAAGCTTGAATTAACACCAAAAGAATTTGAACTACTTGTTTATCTTGCGAAAAATAAAAGTCGCGTGTTGACACGTGATCAATTATTAAGTGCTGTATGGAACTATGATTTTGCTGGTGATACACGAATTGTTGACGTTCATATTAGCCATTTGCGCGATAAAATTGAACAAAATACGAAAAAACCGACGTACATTAAAACGATACGTGGTTTAGGATATAAATTAGAGGAGCCAAAAGGGGATGAATAAATTTCGTTCCAGGCTTCTTTTTACATTTGTTTCTCTTATTGTTTTTATTTTAGTCGGACTAGGTTTATTACTGGAAACCGTGTTTGAAAACTATTATATAGATCATGCAAAAGAGAGAATGGTAAAAGAGACAGAGTATGTTGCGGTATTAGCAGAAGAACAGGGTTTTGATAATGTTTTAAAAAATCCATATGTATTTGAAAAGTTAGAAGAAAAAATACAGGCTTCTATTGCATTTGTAGATGAAAAAAAGAAAGTTCAATATAGCGGCGGAGAACAGTCTGCATTTAGCCAAGGGATAATTAAAGAACTTTCTTCTGAAACAACAAAACAAAGAAATAAAGTCATTACGAAAGAAACGGATCAGAATAATGAGTTTTATCATGCGGTATTCGTTCAAGATGTAGCAGGGAAACAAGGATACATTTTGGTGAAAAGTACAATTGAACCTTTGAAAACTGTTCATCAAAAAACGTGGGGATTATTAATTATCGGATTTGTTATCGCTTGTCTCGTAGTCGTATTTTTAGGTATGAAAATTACAGGGCAATATATTAGGCCAATTGAATCCGTTACGAAAGTTGCTATCGAATTAGCGAAGGGAAATTATAAAGCACGCGCTTATGAGAGTCATTCGGATGAAACGGGAATGCTGAGTAAAGCAATTAATATTTTAGCCCGTAATTTACAAGAGATGACACTTGAGCAAGAAATGCAACAAGATCGTCTACATACGTTAATTGAAAATATGGGAAGCGGAATGATTTTAATTGATAGCCGCGGTTATATAAACCTTGTAAACCGTTCTTATAAGGAGACTTTCCACGTAACAGATGAAGAATATTTAGATCGTTTATATTATGAGTCGTTTCATCATACAGAAATTATAGAGCTCGTGGAAGAAATCTTTATGACAGAAGTGAAAGTGCGTAAACAAATGTTATTGCCGCTTGGAATTGAGCGAAAGCATTTTGAAGTATATGGAGCACCGATTATCGGGACGAACCATGAATGGAAAGGGATTGTCCTTGTATTCCATGACATTACTGAGCTAAAGAAATTAGAACAAATGAGAAAAGACTTTTTAGCGAATGTTTCTCATGAACTAAAGACACCGATTACTTCTATTAAAGGTTTTTCAGAAACGCTCTTGGACGGTGCTATGGATAATAAAAAATTCTGCGAACATTTCTTGCACATTATTTTAAAAGAAAGTGAACGCATGCAAGGGTTAATTGAAGATTTATTAGATTTATCAAAGATTGAGCAACAAGGATTTAAATTGAGTATGGGGACCGTTGATATGAAGGGACTTCTTGAAGACATTCATATGGTGCTTGATAACAAAGCAGGAGAAAAAGAAATTTCTTTACAAGTAAATGCGCTAAAAGGAGTCTCGGTCATTGGAGATCCAAGTCGTTTGAAGCAAATCTTTATTAATTTAATGAATAACGCAATCGTATATACGCCGGCTGGAGGCGTTGTTTCTGTAGAATTAGCAGAAGATAAATATAATGCTTATATAAAAGTATCGGATACGGGAATTGGTATTAGTAAAGATGAAATTCCGCGTATTTTTGAACGCTTTTACCGAGTGGACAAAGCGAGAAGTAGAAATACTGGTGGTACAGGCCTTGGATTATCGATTGTAAAGCATTTAGTTGAGGCACATCACGGCACGATTACAGTGGATAGTGAAGTTGGGGAAGGGACAACATTTACAGTTGTTTTACCAAAATCAGCAACTGAAAAATAGGATGAAGGATGTTTACAATATATTAACAATGGCTTAATTAAATATTAATAAAGGTCTGTTAATATAATACATGAAAACCCCTTCATCCAAGGAGTAATTTTGGACGAGAATAGTTATGCTGTTCTCGTCACTTCCCTTTTATGTTAGTAAACGTTTATATATATGATAGAAAATAGCCGTTATTTTTCTTCTCTCTATTAGTCATGTTAATATAGAGAGAGGAAAGGAACGGTTTTTTTCTGTGAAAAAAATCATTTCAAATTTGTATGGGGAGGTTTCTGGTTTGGAAAAAAAGGTCGTATTAGTAGATGGTAACAATATCGCGTATCGTGCTTTCTTTGCACTACCGCTTTTAAATAACGACAAAGGTATACATACGAACGCAATTTACGGTTTTACAATGATGTTAATGAGAATATTAGAGGAAGAAAAACCAACGCATATGTTAGTAGCGTTTGATGCGGGTAAAACGACATTCCGTCATAAAACGTATAGTGAGTATAAAGGAGGACGTCAAAAGACTCCACCTGAATTATCAGAGCAATTCCCGTTTATTCGTGAGATGCTTGATGCATTCAACGTACCGCGTTATGAATTAGAAAATTATGAAGCGGATGACATTATGGGGACGTTAGCGAAAGAAGCGAGTGAACAAGGGTTTCATGTAAAAGTTATTTCAGGAGATAAAGACTTACTGCAACTTGTTTCAGATAATACACTCGTATGTATTCCACGCAAAGGGATTACAGAAGTGGATGAATATACGAAAGAAGCTTTATTTGAGAAATACAGCTTATCACCAAAGCAAATTATCGATATGAAAGGTTTAATGGGAGACCAGTCAGATAATATTCCAGGTGTACCGGGAGTTGGTGAAAAAACTGCGATTAAATTGTTAACACAGTTTGAAACGGTCGAGGCAGTGTATGAAAATATAGATCAAGTAAGCGGGAAGAAATTAAAAGAAAAGCTAGAAGCAAATAAAGACCAAGCTCTTATGAGTAAAGATCTTGCAACTATTATTACAGATGCGCCGATTACAGTGCATGTGGATGATATGGAGTATAAAGGGTATGAAGCAAGTGATGTGATTCCAATGTTCGAGAATTTAGGATTTACATCCCTTTTAAATAAATTAGGTGTTACGCCAGAAGAAACGACTCCAGCTGAATTAGATGATATTACATTTGATATTGTGGAAGAAGTTACAGAAGAAATGCTAGTGCAAGATAGTGCGCTTATTGTTGAAGTACAAGAAGATAACTATCATAAAGCGGACATTCAAGGTTTTGGTATTCAAAATGAAAATGGCTGTTACTTTATTCAAACAGAAATTGCTCTTAATTCAGACGCTTTTAAAGAGTGGCTTGCAGATGGAGAAATGAGAAAGTATACATTTGATGCGAAGCGCGCAATCGTTGCACTTAAATGGAACGGGATAGATATGCAAGGGATTGACTTTGATCTACTAATCGCTGCTTATTTACTTGACCCGGCTGATACGGATAAAGATTTCCGTACTGTAGCAAAAATGAAAGAAACACATGCTGTGAAATCTGATGAAGAAGTTTACGGAAAAGGTGCGAAGCGTGCTGTTCCAGAGCTAGAATTAGTAGCGGAGCATGTAGCTCGTAAAGTGCACGTATTATATGATGTAAAGCAAACATTCGTTGAAGAGTTACAAAAGAATGAGCAATATGAACTGTTTACAGAGTTAGAATTACCACTTGCGCGTGTATTAGCTGATATGGAAGTAAAAGGTGTAAAAGTTGATACGGAGCGTCTTCGTAATATGGGAGAAGAACTTGCAGGTAGATTAAAGGAAATGGAACAGGAAATTTATAAGCTTGCGGGAACAGAATTTAATATTAATTCACCGAAGCAGCTTGGTGTTATTCTGTTTGAGAACTTAAACTTACCAGTTATTAAAAAGACGAAAACAGGTTATTCTACGTCAGCAGATGTACTAGAAAAGCTTATGGATCGCCATGAAATCATTCCAAACATTTTACATTATCGTCAATTAGGGAAACTAAATTCAACTTATATTGAAGGTTTATTAAAAGTTGTACATGAAGATTCATCTAAAATCCATACTCGTTTCAATCAAGTATTAACGCAAACAGGTCGATTAAGTTCAACGGATCCGAACTTGCAAAATATCCCGATTCGATTAGAAGAAGGAAGAAAGATTCGTCAGGCATTTGTTCCATCAGAAGAAGGATGGATTATGTATGCGGCAGATTATTCACAAATTGAACTTCGCGTATTAGCTCATATTGCAAATGATAAAGGGCTAGTTGAAGCGTTCCAACATGACATGGATATTCATACGAAAACAGCGATGGATGTATTTGGCGTTGAAAAAGATGAAGTAACTTCGAATATGAGACGACAAGCGAAAGCTGTCAATTTCGGAATTGTATATGGTATTAGTGATTATGGTCTTTCACAAAACTTAGGAATTACAAGAAAAGCAGCAGCGGAATTTATTGAAAAGTATTTAGAAAGTTTCCCTGGTGTACAAGAATACATGAGTGACATCGTAAAAGATGCGAAACAAAAAGGGTATGTGGCTACATTATTAAATCGCCGCCGTTATATTCCGGAAATTACGAGTCGTAATTTCAATTTACGTAGCTTTGCTGAGCGTACGGCTATGAATACACCAATTCAAGGGACTGCAGCAGATATTATTAAAAAAGCGATGATTATTATGGCAGACCGTCTAGAAGAAGAAGGATTACAGGCGCGTCTACTTCTGCAAGTACACGATGAATTGATATTTGAAGCACCAAAAGAAGAAATTGAAAAATTAGAGAAGCTTGTACCTGAAGTAATGGAGCATGCGATTGAACTCGCGGTTCCGCTGAAAGTTGATTATTCTTACGGTCCAACTTGGTACGACGCAAAATAAGGAAGTGATGAAATGCCTGAATTACCAGAGGTTGAAAATGTTAGGCGGACGCTTGAAAATCTTGTAACAGGAAAAACGATTGAAGATGTCATTATTACTTATCCAAAAATAGTAAAACGTCCGGATGATGCAGAAATCTTTAAAGAAATGCTAAGAGGCGAGAAGATTGAAAATATAAAGCGAAGAGGAAAGTTTTTGCTTTTATATGTAACGAATTATGTTATTGTTTCACATTTACGTATGGAAGGTAAGTTTTTACTGCATCAAGAGGATGAGCCAATTGATAAGCATACACACGTCCGTTTCTTATTTACAGATGGAACGGAATTACATTATAAAGATGTGAGAAAGTTTGGTACGATGCATCTCTTTAAGAAAGGTGAAGAATTGAATCAAATGCCTCTTGCTGACTTAGGTCCGGAGCCGTTTGATGCTGAATTGACACCGCAGTATTTACAAGAAAGATTGCAAAAGACCAATCGTAAAATAAAAGTCGTATTATTAGACCAGCGTCTTTTAGTAGGGCTTGGAAATATATATGTAGATGAGGTTTTATTCCGTTCTCAAATTCATCCGGAACGAGAAGCTTCGTCTTTAACAGCAGAAGAAATTGAACGAATTTACGAGGCGACTGTTACAACGTTAGGTGAAGCAGTGAAGCGAGGCGGAAGTACAATTCGAACGTATATGAATTCGCAAGGGCAAATTGGCTCATTCCAAGAACTTCTAAATGTATACGGAAAAAAAGGAGAACCATGTGTGGCTTGCGGTACGATATTAGAAAAAACAGTTGTTGGCGGAAGAGGAACGCATTACTGCCCGATTTGTCAGCCGAGAATATAGAAAAGAGATAACATTGGATAGGCATTTGTCATATACATACAGCAGGGCTATGTATAAGGGAGGAGCTTACCGATGTACCTTTATTTATCTCTTATTTTATTAGCTTTTACATTAAGCTTAGATAGCTGTAGTGTAGGGCTAACATATGGTTTAAGAAGCGTAAGAATTCCACTAAGATCAATTATAATTATCGGAATGTGTTCAGCGGCTGTTATGCTTGTTTCAATGGGAATTGGACATATGATCGCGAAAATATTTTCACCTGTTATCGCAACGCGTATCGGTGGGCTTGTTCTTATTGGAATAGGAATTTGGGTATTATATCAATTTTTTCGAAGTGAGAAAAAAGAAGAACCAAAGCAAGAGGAGAAGGTTTGGAAATTAGAAATTGCTTCGCTCGGGTTAGTGATTCAAATTTTACGGAAACCGACTGTTGCAGATTTTGATAAATCAGGCACCATTTCCGCAGGAGAAGCATTGCTTCTTGGTATCGCTCTTTCTATAGATTCGTTCGGTGCTGGAATTGGTGCATCTCTATTAGGGTATGCGCCCGCTATGATGGCGATATTAGTTGCGGTTATGAGTTCTTTGTTTTTATTTATTGGAATGAAACTTGGAACGGTTTTATCCAATATGAAATGGTTACAAAAATTTACATTCCTGCCTGGGGTATTACTCATTATTATTGGAATTTGGAAAATGTAAGTATGGGCGTGGAACATTAGTTTCGCGCCTTTTATATTGTGAGGAGGATTATGATGACAGTAGTAATTGGATTAACGGGAGGCATTGCAAGCGGAAAAAGTACAGTGTCTCAAATGTTTCGTGAACTGAGTATACCAGTTATTGATGCAGATATTATTGCAAGAGAAGTTGTAGAACGAGGAAAACCAGCATATAACAAAATTGTAGAAGTGTTTGGAACGGAAGTATTACAAGAAGATGGAGAATTGGATCGCCCGAAATTAGGAAGTGTCGTTTTCTATAATGAAGAAAAACGATTGCAGTTAAATAAAATCGTTCATCCTGCAGTTCGTGAGGAAATGAATACACAAAAGGAAAAGTACATAAAGGAAGGTATGCAAGCGGTTGTGTTAGATATACCTCTCTTATTTGAAAGTAAATTAACAAGTCTCGTTGACCGCGTATTAGTTGTAGCGGTTAAGCCACATACGCAATTAGAACGTTTAATGAAACGAAATAATTTTTCAGAAGAAGAAGCAACAGCTCGTATTCATTCTCAAATGCCGTTAGAAGAAAAAGTGAAGAATGCAGATGAAGTGATAAATAATGATGGCACAATTATGGGAACGAAAACACAATTACAGGTGATTTTAAAGAATTGGAACATTATTGACTAAAAAATTGTGAAATTAATGAAAATGCTTAGTGACATATCCTCTTTTTGTGTTATACTATTATTGGGATTGGAGATAAATAGTATAACGCATTCAAGGGGGATAACATATTATGACTCGTGTGGCAATTAATGGATTTGGACGTATTGGGAGAATGGTATTTCGTCAGGCAATAAAAGAAAGCGCATTCGAAATTGTAGCAATCAATGCAAGCTATCCATCTGAAACGTTAGCACATTTAATTAAATATGATACAGTTCACGGCAAGTTTGACGGAACAGTAGAAGCATTTGAAGATCACTTGTTAGTTGATGGGAAAATGATTCGCCTTTTAAACAACCGCGATCCAAAGGAATTGCCTTGGACAGATTTAGGTGTTGAAGTTGTAATTGAAGCAACTGGTAAATTTAATTCAAAAGAAAAAGCAATTCTTCATGTTGAAGCTGGAGCGAAAAAAGTTATTTTAACAGCGCCTGGTAAAAATGAAGATGTAACAATTGTAGTTGGTGTGAACGAAGACCAATTAGATATTACAAAACATACTGTTATTTCAAATGCATCTTGCACAACAAACTGTTTAGCGCCTGTTGTTAAGGTGTTAGATGAGCAGTTTGGAATTGAAAACGGTTTAATGACAACTGTTCACGCTTATACAAATGACCAAAAAAATATTGATAACCCACATAAAGATTTAAGAAGAGCACGTGCTTGCGGACAATCAATCATTCCGACAACGACAGGTGCCGCGAAAGCGCTTGCAAAAGTTCTTCCGCATTTAAACGGAAAACTTCATGGTATGGCACTTCGTGTACCAACGCCAAACGTGTCTCTTGTTGACTTAGTAGTAGATGTAAAACGTGATGTGACAGTTGAAGCTATTAATGAAGCATTCAAAACTGTTGCAAACGGTGCGTTAAAAGGCATTGTAGAATTCAGCGAAGAGCCTTTAGTATCTATTGACTTTAATACAAATACACACTCAGCTATTATTGATGGTTTATCTACAATGGTAATGGGTGATCGTAAAGTGAAAGTACTTGCTTGGTATGATAACGAGTGGGGCTACTCTCGTCGTGTTGTAGATCTTGTAACGTTAGTTGTTGACGAATTAGCGAAACAAAAAAATGTGCAACATATTTAAGTGAATAAGGGAGAGGGCAAGTGAATATTTGCCCTCTTTTTTTATTTTTTTCTGAAAAGGAAAAAAATTATAGGAGTATATTTTTGAAAGTGGACATACCACGAAACGTTGTGATTACTGTATTTGTGAATCATTTATTTTTTTTAGGGAAAAGTAAAGAGGAAAATATGACAGAAAATCGAAAAAACTGTTGTTGCAAAATGAAAATAAACAAAGTATACTAACACTCGTAAACTTAAGAGCTGAGGTACGTAGTCACTACTTAAAGGGTTAGGACCTCTCTGGACTAACTTTCCCCCGTGGTAGTGGAGCAAGCCAAATTGCAAATTAGTTTTCAATTCGAACAGTTAGAATAAATTTACAAGGGGGAACTGTAGAATGGATACTATGGATACGATGGGTCGTCACGTAATCGCTGAACTTTGGGATTGCGATTTCGACAAGCTTAATGACATGCCGTATATTGAACAATTATTTGTGGATGCAGCACTGAGAGCTGGTGCTGAAGTGCGTGAGGTTGCTTTCCATAAATTTGCACCACAAGGTGTAAGTGGAGTAGTAATTATCTCGGAATCACATTTAACAATTCATAGCTTTCCGGAGCACGGTTACGCAAGTATTGATGTTTATACTTGTGGGGATCGTATTGATCCAAATGTTGCTGCAGAATATATTGCAGAAGGTTTAAACGCGAAAACGCGAGAGAGCATCGAGCTTCCTCGAGGCACTGGTAGCTTCGAAATTAAGCAGAGAGAAACAAAAGCTCTTTAAAAAAGAACATAATTGATTTAAAATGTAAAGAGGTGTATAATGCACCTCTTTTTTAGTTTATAAAAAAGGAAAAATATAACGTACTCGTTAGTGAGATAAATTGAGCTCTTACGAATAAGTTAGCACCCCATCTACCATCTTATTTTTGAAAACGAGATGATAAAATAATGTGCTTAAACTTAAAGTGGTAAGAGAGTTAGAATGAGTTATATAATATTGTATATATATTGTCAGATGAAGTAAGTAGAGAAAAAATAAAGAGTATAGTGTAAAGGAGTGAATATATTGCGTTGTCCATCCTGTTCGCATAATGGTACAAGAGTGTTAGATTCGCGTCCGGTAGACGAGGGGCGCTCTATTCGAAGAAGGAGAGAGTGTGAAAGTTGTTTAAGTCGCTTTACGACATTTGAAAGAGTAGAAGAGTCACCTCTTATCGTTGTAAAAAAAGAAGGCACACGAGAAGAATTTAATAAAGAAAAGATTTTGCGCGGCTTAATTAAAGCGTGTGAAAAAAGACCAGTATCTTTAAGACAATTAGAAGAAGTAACTCAAAGTGTGGAACGTGAACTTCGTAATTTAGGTATATCAGAAGTGAAAAGTGATATGATTGGTGAAATTGTTATGGAAGAACTGCGTGATATTGATGATGTTGCTTACGTGCGTTTTGCTTCTGTATATCGCCAATTTAAAGATTTAAATGTATTTATTGAAGAATTAAAAGATATACTGCAAAAAGAAAGAGAGTAGAAGTTGTACTTTATTCTCTTTACATACCGTAGTAATGAGATAAGAGAGCTAGAAGCGAAAGCTAATAGCTCTTTTTCGCTAAGCAATTATATAATGAAGATAGAACGAATGAAGTAGAGGATAGATTGGATGAGAGAAAGGAAAAGCAAGAATGGAAAAACAGTCATGGATGGAGCTATTGCCAATTGATCGTTATAAAGTAAGTGCGAAAGGGTTATTGCATAATTACGACCGAAAAGTGTTAACGATGTTGTATCAGCCGTTAATAGGTAGTAGAGCTTTTAGTTTGTACATGACGCTATGGGGAGAGTTAGAGCAAGATCGTGTGTTTGGAAAAGAGAATACACATCATTCCCTTATGGTGACCATGCAGATGCAGCTTCCCGAAATATATGAGGAACGAGTAAAGTTAGAAGCAATTGGGCTTTTGAAGGTATATATTAAGAAAGAAAAAGATATTCGAATGTTTATATATGAATTGCAACCACCTTTATCTCCGAAGCAGTTTTTTGATGATATTGTGTTAAGCATCTTTTTATACAATCGATTGAGTCGGACAAAATATAATCAAGTAAAGCAATATTTCTTAGAAGAAGAATTTGATTTTGCTTCTTATGAAAATGTTACGCGTTCTTTCAATGATGTGTTTGGTTCGTTTAATCCAGGACAGCTTGAGCATGCGCAAGAAGATCTTCGTATTCCAAAAACGACAGCTATGCCAAGTAACGAGAAGGGAGACGCTCCAAAAGTTTGGAATGATTTCTTTGATTTCTCCTTATTTGTAGATGGCTTGTCCGCTCTTGTCCCTAAAAAGGCGATTACAGATCAAGTGCGAGAATGTGTCATTACACTTGCTTACGTGTACGATGTAGATGTGTTATCGATGCAAAATATCGTTCTTGGTACGGTGACAGAGATGCAGACAATTGATACCGAAAGGCTTAGAAAAGGAGCACGTGATTGGTATCAGTTCGAAAACGGTCAAGCGTTACCTGTATTAAGTGAAAGAGTACAACCTCACGCTGCACGTATGATGGAAGGAAAAGAGCCTTCTACACAAGAAGAGATGTTAATAAAACAGTTAGAGGAAATCTCACCAAAACAACTATTAAAAGAAATCTCTGGTGGTGCAGAGGCGACAAAGGCTGACTTGCAGATCGTTGAAGATGTAATGATCAATCAAAAATTAACGCCAGGTGTTGTGAATGTACTTATTTATTACGTTATGCTACGCTCAGATATGAAGCTTGCGAAAACGTATGTGGAGAAAATTGCTGGGCATTGGGCACGTAAAAAGGTCGGTACAGTAGCTGAAGCAATGGCGTTAGCGAAAGAAGAAAACCGTCAATATCAAGAATGGGCTGAGACGAAGAAAAAAGGCCGTACGTCGAAGAAAACGATAAGAAAAGAAATGGTACCAGATTGGCTGAAAGAAGAGCCGAAAGAACAAGAGAAAGAAACAGTGAAGAAAGATGTAAGTAAGAAAAAAGATGCAAGTACGTTAGATGATGAACGAAAACGACTAGAAGAAGTGTTAAAAAAATATAAGCGTGATTAATAGAAGAGAATGAACGCTCTTTGAGGTGAGAAAATGGAGCATATTCAAAATTCATTTGCAAAGTTAATGGAAAATAAAAATTTTAAAAATAGATATGAAGTATTAAAGGCGGAAGTAATGGCGCATCCGCGTGTGAAAGAATTTATAGACGAACATCAAGGTGAAGTAACAACTTCTATGATTGAGCGCAGCCTTGTGAAGTTATACGAATATATTGGACAAAGTGTAGGTTGTGCGGATTGTCCGGATCTAGGTTCGTGTAAAAACATGCTGCAAGGATATGAGCCAAAGCTCGTTATCCAAGGGAAGATGATTGATATTCAATACGATCGTTGCGTTAGAAAAGTAGCATATGACGAGAGAAAGAAATATGAAAAACTCGTTCAAAGTGTATATATGCCAACTGACATTTTACAGGCAACGATGGAAAACTTAGATCCTTCAGATTTAGATGCGCGTATTGATGCAATTGGTGCAGCTAATGAATTTTTAAGTACATATGAACCTGGTAAAAAAGTACAAGGTTTATATTTGTACGGTAAATTTGGTGTAGGGAAAACGTATTTGTTAGGAGCAATGGCGAATGAACTTGCTCAAAAGAAAATAAGTTCGATGCTCGTATACTTCCCTGAATTTTTACGTGAAATTAAAAGTTCGATTCAAGATAATTCGATTGGGGAAAAGATTGATGCGGTGAAACGCGTACAAGTTTTAATGCTAGATGATATCGGAGCAGAAGCGATGTCAAGTTTTGTGCGTGACGATGTGCTTGGTGCCATTTTGCAATTCCGTATGTTAGAAAACTTACCGACGTTCTTTACGTCTAACTTTGATTTCAAGGAATTGGAACATCATTTAACGTATACACAGCGTGGTGAAGCAGAACAAATGAAAGCAGCGCGTATTATGGAACGAATTAAATATTTAGCGAAGCCAATTCCGATTGGCGGGAAAAACCGACGTCATAAGTAAAGAGTAAGCTGAAAAGCTTGCTCTTTTTTCGTTTTGAACACTTTTCAGAATAGGTGAATTGCAAAACGAAAAACTTCTTATAGAAAATTCATTGTAGCTTGTATCATTTTTTTCTCCCTCCCTTAATATATATAAAATTAGCAAGCTATATTGAGTGGATTTTCTAACGATAGGAAATGTAATTCTACTAAGAGTGAACTTCACACGGGACGGACTCTTATAGGATTTGTAACGTATAGATACAATCCTTTAGAGCAGGGATAAAAGGGGGGACAAAAGTGATTGAAATTTGCTTCGAAGAAAAAAATGATGCTATGCATGTATATAGACAACTATTGAAAAGAGCGGAACTGTTATATAAGGAAACGAGTGTGTATTTACAGGAACAAAAAGTGGTGATTCACATACCAGTATGTGAATCGAATTATATTGAAAAGATTTTATTGCCGGTAATGGTATATTTCATTGTGAATGTAAAGCAAAATAAGTGGATTTATACAATCTTAAAAGAGAAGTTTTTTTATGAAGAAGAGGAAGAGTGTCATCAAATATTGCATATGGCACAAGAGATTTTAAAGGGAAGAAGAAAAGGGATTGCTCGTGAATTAACACGTCACACATTTGAATCATATATTAAATCTTCTTTAAATAACTGGCTTTGTGATCCGCTTTCGTTCTCGTTTTCATCATATGTTCGTTTTCGCCTTCGTACATATAGGGAAATGGTAGCTAAGCTTGCTGAATTGTCGATTGATGAGTATAAGTTGGAACAAGAATATCAAATGTTTATTGAGACGCTAAGGCAACAAGTGCGCAGCCGAAAATCACGTTTGTCCTGTGTGCATCTTATTTTTGATGAAAGTTTTATTTTCTATGATGATAAAGGTAGACGTTTAAAACAGGAGAAATTGGTCCAATATATAGACGAGGAATTATTAAAGCAAAAGGATGTATATATTGATACGAAAGTAATTGCACCACTTCTTTCTATTTCGCCGAAAAAAATTTATTTATATACGAAAGAACAAGACCATAATATGATTATTACTTTGCGAAATGTATTTCAAGAACGGGTCCAATTACATGGATTACATGAGTTTGAGCGCAATGTGAAAAATTTAAAAAATAAAGGTAACGCCCTTGATTTTCTAAGTTTTTGAGCATATAATTACCTACATAAATGAAATATATTGAAATGTCATGATGAGGACATGAGTAGTTTTCTACGATTTTCAGAGAGGGAAGCCTTAGGGTGTGAGCTTCCTAGTACGGGATTATTACTTACCACCTCTAAACTTTAGCAGTGAACGGTTTTTTCTAGTAATTGCTAACGGACAACACCGTTATGTTGAACTTGAGCAATTAACAATAATGTTAATTGGAACAAGGGTGGAACCACGAATTCAACACTCGTCCCTTTTTACGGGATGAGTGTTTTTTATTTTGAAAAAAAGAGGAGTGACCAGTGATGGCAGATGTAGTTAAAATTACTTTCCCTGATGGAGCTGTGAAGGAGTTTCCAAAAGGCGTAACAACTGAAGAAATCGCAGCTTCTATTAGCCCAGGCTTAAAGAAAAAAGCTGTGGCTGGAAAATTAAACGATGAGATGATCGATCTTGTTACACCAATCGAAGAAGATGGTGCAGTTTCTATTATTACATTAGATTCTGAAGATGGCTTATACATTTTACGCCATTCAACAGCCCACCTATTAGCACAAGCGTTAAAACGTTTATATAAAGATGCTAAGCTTGAGCTCGGCATTGGTCCAGTGATTGAAAATGGCTTCTACTACGATATTGATATGGAAGAAGCAATTACAGTTGAAGACTTCAAGAAAATCGAAAAAGAAATGCAAAAAATTGTGAACGAGAACTTAGAAATCGTTCGTCATGAAGTGCCACGTGCAGAAGCACTTCGTCGCTTTGAAGAAATCGGCGATGAGTTAAAATTAGATTTAATTAACGATCTTCCAGAAGATGCAGTTATTTCAATCTACGAGCAAGGCGAATTCTTCGACCTTTGCCGTGGTGTTCACCTTCCATCTACAGGGAAAATTAAAGTATTTAAATTATTAAGCGTTGCAGGTGCTTACTGGCGCGGCGATAGCAATAATAAAATGCTACAACGTATTTACGGTACTGCATTCGTTAAGAAAGCAGAATTAGATGAGCACTTACGTATGCTTGAAGAAGCGAAAGAGCGCGATCACCGTAAATTAGGTAAAGAATTAAAACTATTTACTAATAGCCAAAAAGTAGGACAAGGTTTACCACTTTGGTTACCAAAAGGTGCAACTATCCGCCGCATTATCGAGCGTTACATCGTTGATAAAGAAGCAAGCTTAGGCTATGATCACGTATACACTCCAGTACTAGGAAGCAGAGAGCTTTATGAAACTTCTGGTCACTGGAATCACTACCGTGATGGTATGTTCCCATCAATGGAAATGGATAATGAAGAGTTAGTTCTTCGTCCAATGAACTGCCCTCACCACATGATGGTTTATAAAAATGATATTCACAGCTACCGTGAATTACCAATCCGTATTGCGGAACTTGGAACAATGCACCGCTATGAAATGTCTGGAGCATTATCTGGATTACAACGTGTACGCGGAATGACTTTAAACGATGCGCACATTTTCGTTCGCCCAGATCAAATTAAAGAAGAGTTAAAACGTGTTGTAAACTTAACTCTAGAAGTGTACAAAGATTTTGGTTTAGAGAACTATTCATTCCGTCTATCTTATCGTGACCCAGCTGATACTAAAAAGTACTATGCTGATGATGAGATGTGGGAAAAAGCACAAGGTATGTTAAAAGAAGCTATGGATGAAATGGGTCTTGATTACTATGAAGCTGAAGGTGAAGCGGCATTCTACGGTCCAAAACTTGACGTTCAAGTTCGTACTGCTCTTGGAAAAGACGAAACACTTTCAACTGTACAATTAGACTTCTTACTTCCAGAACGCTTTGAATTATCTTACGTTGGTGAAGACGGTAAACAACATCGTCCAGTTGTAATTCACCGTGGTGTTGTATCAACTATGGAACGTTTCGTAGCCTTCTTAATTGAAGAATACAAAGGTGCATTCCCAACTTGGTTAGCTCCAGTTCAAGCGCAAGTAATTCCAGTTTCTCCGCAAGTACATTTAGATTATGCGAAGAAAGTACAAGATGAATTACGTCGTGCTGGTATCCGTGTTGAATTAGATACTCGTGAAGAGAAAATTGGTTACAAAATCCGTGAAGCACAAATGCAAAAAATTCCGTACATGCTTGTAGTAGGTGACAATGAAGTAACTGAAAACGGCGTAAACGTACGTAAATATGGTGAACAAAAATCAGAAACAATTGCATTAGATGCTTTTGTTGATATGATTAAAGTAGAAGGAAAACGATAAGACAGAGCCGCGGTATACCGCGGCTTTCGTATGTATTATAAAAAAGAAAAACTAGAAAAAATAACCAAACTATACTTATCATAAAAAAGTATTGCAAGTATGTTAGTTGTTTGTTACAATATTTCTTGTTGTTAGTAAAACACATAGCGTCTTCTTGACAGACGTCATGTCCTATGATAAACTCATCAAGGATAATAGAATATTGTTTTGTGGAACAAGTAGAAGCACCCGCTTCTCACCTGATGGACGCATTCGCAGTTTACAGGTAAATGTATTTCTTACTTAAGAATTTACAAGTGTGGGTGTCGTATGCCCGCACTTTTTTTGTCGGGTTCTATGACTACAAAAGATGTTCTGAAAAAACCTTGGAGGTGGCTTACTATTAGCAAGGATATGATGATTAACGAGCAAATTCGTGCACGTGAAGTACGTTTAGTTGGTGCAAATGGCGATCAACTTGGAATCAAGTCTCGTAATGACGCTTTAGACTTAGCTGCAAATCTTAATCTTGATTTAGTATTAGTTGCTCCAAATGCGAAACCGCCAGTATGCCGCATTATGGACTACGGTAAATTCCGCTTTGAGCAACAGAAGAAAGAAAAAGAACAGCGCAAAAATCAAAAAGTAATTAGCATGAAAGAAGTTCGTTTAAGTCCAACAATTGATGAACACGACTTTAACACAAAACTTCGTAATGCTATCAAGTTTTTAGAGAAAGGCGACAAGGTTAAAGCGTCAATTCGCTTTAAAGGACGTGCCATTACTCATAAAGAAATCGGTCAACGTGTTTTAGATCGCTTCTCAGAAGCTTGTGCTGAAGTTAGTACAATTGAATCTAAGCCTAAAATGGAAGGACGTAGTATGTTCTTAGTTTTAGCACCGAAAAACGATAAGTAATAGATAGAGGAGGAAATACCTATGCCTAAACAAAAAACTCATCGCGGCTCTGCAAAGCGTTTCAAAAAGACTGGATCAGGTAAACTGAAACGTTCTCACGCTTACACAAGCCATTTATTCGCTAACAAATCTACAAAAGCTAAACGTAAACTACGTAAAGCTGGTGTAGTAAGCGCTGGTGACTTCAAACGCATTCGTCAAATGCTTGACAACTTAAAATAAGTTCGGCTGATATATAGAACAATTAGGAGGTAATATTATGCCAAGAGTAAAAGGTGGTACAGTTACTCGTCAACGTCGTAAAAAAGTTATAAAATTAGCAAAAGGTTACTACGGTTCTAAGAGTACATTATTCAAGGTTGCTAACCAACAGGTTATGAAATCTCTAATGTATGCATTCCGTGACCGTCGTCAAAAGAAACGTGACTTCCGTAAATTATGGATTACACGTATCAACGCAGCAGCTCGTATGAATGGTCTTTCTTACAGCCGTTTAATGCACGGTCTTAAAAATGCTGGCATCGAAGTTAACCGCAAGATGCTTGCTGACTTAGCTGTTCATGACGAAAAAGCTTTCGCTGAATTAGCAACAGTTGCAAAAAACAACATTAACTAATTAATTAGTTGAAACCTTAGAAGATTTTTCTTCTAAGGTTTTTTTATTTGTATGCAAAGAGAAGTATGTCGTTATCGATATGACAAAATCAATATAAAAGCTATAGCGATATAGAAGAATATATATATGAAGCCAGGAGAATTCTCCTGGCTTTTTTCAATTATCTCCCTTTGGAAAGAAGAGTATCTTTCCTACCTGAAACGACACTGCTATAATGGAAAGATGATATGCAACTTTCATCAGATAAAATAAATTTTTTATCAGTGGACAATCCCCGGATAATGATTAACTATCACCAATCGGAGTGAACAATCTAATAGTGATGATTGAAACGTATTTGTAAATTAAGGACAAGCTATTTTGTAAAGAGATAAATGGCTGACTTATTAATAAGAAACGAAAAATAATAATGAACTTTGAGATGAAACAACATTGTTGCGTAAAATGCGATGTTGGAGGAGGACAATAGAATGGACTTACTACAACTATTTAAATTACAAAAAGAATTAGATGACCGTATTGTGAAAGAGCATGATTTACAACCGAAAAAGTTGTTAAAAGAAAAAATGTTAGCTCTTCTTGTAGAAATTGGAGAACTTGCAAATGAAACACGTTGTTTTAAATATTGGAGCAACAAACCCGCATCAGAACGTGAAGTAATATTAGAAGAATACGTAGATGGCTTGCATTTTATTTTATCAATCGGAATTGATTTAGGTATTGATAAAAACTTCCTATTCTATAAATGTGCACAAACGAATAAAACACAAGTAGAAATTTTCTTAGACACATATGCGAAAGTAATTCGTTTTACAGATCAACCATCTATTACGAACTATATTGAATTATTTACAAGCTACCTTCGACTTGGACAAGCGCTAGAGTTTGAGCAAGAAGAAATTGAAAAGGCATATTTAGATAAAAATGAAGTAAATCATCAGCGTCAAACACAAGGATACTGATTTAATTTTTGAATATTTCAATTTCCTTTTGTATAATGAAGTGACTGAAGAAAAAGGAGGGTGTTGGCAATGACAAAATTAGACGCGACATTGACAATGCTAAAAGAATTAACAGATGCACGTGGTATTGCGGGTAACGAGCGTGAACCACGCGAAGTAATGAAGAAATATATTGAGCCGTTTGCGGACGAACTTTCTACTGATAATTTAGGAAGTTTGGTTGCGAAAAAAATAGGGGAAGAACAGGGCCCGAAAATTATGGTTGCAGGTCATTTAGATGAAGTTGGCTTTATGATTACGCAAATTGATGACAAAGGTTTCCTTCGTTTCCAAACAGTTGGTGGCTGGTGGTCACAAGTTATGCTTGCGCAGCGCGTGACAATTGTAACGCGTAAAGGAGATGTAACAGGTGTAATTGGTTCAAAACCACCACACATCTTACCTCCAGAAGCGCGTAAAAAGCCAGTTGAAATTAAAGACATGTTCATCGATATTGGTGCTTCTAGCCAAGAAGAGGCAATGGAGTGGGGCGTACGACCTGGCGATCAAGTTGTACCTTACTTTGAATTCCAAGTGATGAAAAATGAAAAAATGTTACTTGCAAAAGCATGGGATAACCGAATTGGTTGTGCAATTGCAATTGACGTATTAAAACAATTAAAAGATGAAAAGCATCCAAACGTTGTATACGGCGTAGGGACTGTACAAGAAGAAGTTGGTCTTCGTGGTGCGAAAACATCTGCGAACTATATTAAACCAGATATTGCATTCGCAGTAGATGTTGGTATCGCTGGTGACACACCAGGTGTAACGGCAAAAGAAGCGCAAAGTAAAATGGGTGATGGACCACAGATCATTTTATATGATGCTTCTGTTATTGGACATACAGGTTTACGTGACTTTGTAGTTGATGTTGCTGACGAATTACAAATCCCGTATCAATATGATTCAGTAGCGGGCGGTGGAACGGATGCAGGCGCAATTCACATTTCTGCAAATGGTATTCCGTCTATGGCAATTACGATTGCAACGCGCTACATTCATTCTCATGCGGCAATGTTACACCGTGATGACTATGAAAATGCAGTGAAGTTAATTGTAGAAGTTATTAAACGTCTTGATAAAGAGGCTGTACATAACATTACATTTAATTAATAGAAAAAGCGAAGGAGATTTTCCTTCGCTTTTTTATGTTTTAAAAAGGTCGTTCTAATCCTGCAGCAGTATGAGCTCCTAAAATGATTAAACGAGTTAATTGCATAGCCATAAAATGCGGGGTATAAATCATCCCTCTTTTTAACCATGACATAATCATCCCGATATGAGCTCCTGTCACATAACTAATTAAAATATCACGAGGAACCATAAGATCTTTATCATCTGGCTGTGAAATAGACAGGCTTAATGTTAAATGTGTTTGTATTGTTTTCATCATTTTATAAGAGTAGTTTCCAGCGGCTTTATCACCAAGCATAACGTTATAGAAGTTCACATTTTCTGCAATATGTTCGAACAAAGCCAAAAATGTCGGATGTGGTGAATCAAATGTAAGTTGAAAATCTTCTTTATTTCTATTTTTCGGCTTAATAACTTCTGTTAATTTCTCTAACATTTCTTCAATGCTTTTGTCTAATAGGTCATATTTATCATGGTAATGGCTATAAAACGTAGCGCGATTTACAGGAGCACGTTCTGCAATATGTTGAACAGTTACATCATCAAATCCTTTTTCGCCTACTAAAGCGACAAAAGCATCCTGTATGAGTTGTCTCGTCCGCTTTACACGTGGATCATTTGTATTTTTAATAGACATTTTTACTTCCCCTCGTTTAATTTTCTATACTTAAACAACATATAGGTATTATATTGTTGTTTAAGCGACATTTCATACTTAAATTGTCGGTTGTAGATTCAAAATAATTATTTATAATTATAAACGATAGTCCTTCAGAAATCAGCACCGCTCGCAGGTAGATAAATTTCAATTTACACCGCAGATGGTGTGATTTTTTTGTTTAAAAGTTAATATAATTAACAATTAAACACTCTAAACAATAAGGACGTAAATAGTTTAGAAAAAAATTATATGCGATATAAGGAGAGGAATGCAATGAATCAGTTTCGAAGAATGGTGATTATCAACATTATCACATTAATTGTACTAGTTGGCGGCGGTATTGGCGGTTATTACTATTACAATCAAGCGGAAAATTATTTAAAAACAGAAAATGCAAAAATTGATGGAAAGGTAATTCCGATTGCATCACCAGTAGCAGGTAAATTAACTGACTGGAAAGCTGAAGTAGGAAAGAATTACAATGAAAATGATAAATTAGGTGCTGTTACTGTAGCGGCAGCAAATGGAGAACAAACAGTAGATGTAACAATTCCACAAAATGCAACAATTGTGCAATCAAATGCAACAACAAATGCTTTCGTTGGAGCAGGTAGCCCAATTGCTTATGCATTTGATATGAACAATTTATGGGTAACAGCAAACATTGAAGAAACAGATGTTGACGATGTACAAAAAGGTCAAGATGTAGATGTGTATGTAGATGCATACCCAGATACAACTTTATCAGGAAAAGTAGAGCAAGTTGGATTAACAACAGCGAATACATTCTCTATGTTACCATCAAGCAACGCAACAGCGAACTATACGAAAGTAACACAAGTAGTACCAGTTAAAATTTCTTTAGATCATAGTAAATCAGTAAATATTGTTCCTGGAATGAATGTGTCAGTTCGTATTCATAAGTAAGGGGGAGATGAGATGTCCTCAATTGCAATTGCAGGATATGCACTATTTTGTATAATCGTCTTCTTCCTTGTAAATCGTCTTTTACGAAAGAAAAAAACGAACGTGGGAGAAGAACAAGTCCCAGCCGTAAATAAAATAGAAGTAAGTAAGGTAGAAACAGAAGAGAAAGAAATTGAACGAAAGCAAGAAGCAGAAATTTCTAATGTAGTTGAGTTAGAAACAGGAAAGCAAGAAGAAGTAAAACAAGAAAAAGAAGCGCCGAAAAAACAAATGTCTACGCCTGTAGAAAATGTGAACGTAAAAGCAGTTGTAGCTGTATTAATTCTCGGCATGTTCGTTTCTATTTTAAACCAAACAATTATTAACGTTGCATTGCCTCCGTTAATGAACGAATTTAACGTATCAACTTCAACAGCACAATGGTTAATTACAGGTTTCATGCTTGTAAATGGTATTTTAGTACCGATTAGTGCCTTTTTAGTTTCACGATTTACGTATCGTAAATTATTCGTAGCGGCAATGTTATTCTTCACGGTAGGATCTATCATTTGTGCTATTTCAGGAAACTTTACAATGATGATGACGGGCCGCGTTATTCAGGCGGTGGGTGCAGGTATTTTAATGCCGGTTGGTATGAATATTTTCATGACATTATTCCCGCCTCATAAGCGCGGAGCAGCGATGGGATTACTAGGTGTAGCGATGATTTTAGCACCAGCTATCGGACCAACTGTAACGGGCTGGGTGATTGAAAACTATAGCTGGAACTTAATGTTCTATGCGATGTTTATTATCGGTTTAATTATTACATTCCTATCTTTAAAATTCTTTACACTAGCTCAGCCGGTATCTAAAACGAAGTTAGATGTATTCGGTGTTGTTAGTTCAAGTATTGGACTAGGTAGCTTATTGTACGGATTTAGTGAAGCAGGAAATAATAGTTGGACTAGTGCAGAGGTTGTTATTTCACTTATCATTGGTGTAGTAGGTATTGCGGTATTTATTTGGAGAGAGCTAACAACGGACAACAAAATGCTTGATTTACAAGTGTTTAAATACCCAGTATTTACTTTTACTTTAGTAATTAATGCAATTGTTACGATGGCATTATTCGGAGGTATGTTATTACTTCCGGTATATCTGCAAAACATTCGCGGTTTCACACCGATAGAATCAGGTTTATTACTACTTCCAGGATCATTAATTATGGGGATCATGGGACCTATTGCAGGTAAACTATTTGATAAGTATGGTATTCGTCCGTTAGCAATTGTCGGTTTAGCCATTACAACGTTTGCGACATATGAATTCACAACGTTATCGATGGATACACCGTATAGCGTTATTATGACGGATTATATTATACGTTCGATTGGTATGTCATTCATTATGATGCCAATTATGACAGCAGGTATGAACGCACTGCCGATGAAATTAATTTCTCACGGTACAGCAACGCAAAATACGTCAAGACAAGTAGCTGGTTCAATTGGAACAGCGATTTTAATCACACTTATGACGCAGCAAACGACTGCTCACGTAGCAGATTACGGCAACATGTTAACAACGTCAAACCCAATCTTAGTTGATAAAGTACACGGCATGGGGCAAAGTTTAGCAGCGATCGCTGGATCAGCGCAAGCAGGAGATGCGATGAGCACGCAACTATTATTTGGACAAATTTCGAAGTTATCTGCAATTAACGGTATTAACGATGCCTTCTTAATTGCGACGATACTCGCAGGGATTGCTTGGGTATTATCGTTCTTCTTACCATCAGGCAATAAACCAAATAGAAAAGCAGGGAATTAATTTCCCTGCTTTTTTGTCTGTTTAAAGAGTTAAATATAAAAAATGATAACCAGTTACGGAGCACAGCCCTGTTATAAATAAAACCATTCCCATAGCACGAATACTGGATATTTGTCTTCCGCTTATAATAGCTAATAGTCCAGCCAAAGAGAAGAAACACCAATATAAAGTTCCCGAAATTGGAACAATCCCCTCTAAATCTATTCCATAACCTATACAAATGATAGGAACAACAATAAGCGATATGCTAATGAAACCAGCCATAATAGTAAGTGATTTACGACATTTAATACCAGCAATAATTAAAAAAATGCCAACGATGAAGTCGCATAACATCAAAGTAAGAGCGAAAATCATCCAAGTTAATATTCCGAACACTTTTGTATTACCTCCGATTTATGGGTTTCTAAAAAATATTATATATAGTATGAATCACCTACAGTCATGAGTAACCAGAAGATAACCCCTAATATACCAGCGATGAAAATAATGAATCCCATATTACGTATACTTTTAATTTTGGTTTGGACTCCACTTATCCCTGCTAATAATCCAGTTAAAGAAAACAGTATCCAATATAAAGTTGTTGAAATAGGGAGGATTGCATTGCTATCCACTCCCATGCCCCAAAAAACAAAAGGTAGTGTGACAAAGGAGAAGCTAAGTAGCCCCATTAAACCAACAAATAATTTACGATGTTTCATGCTAGTAACAATTAAAAAAATACCACCGAACAATCCGCATAAAACAAGAAGTGGCATATAAACAACCCAAAGTAAGCTCAACATATATAGTCTCCTTCTATAGTAATCAGTTATATTTTACTACATGAGGTTTATTTTGGATATTATTAATAAATATGTATAAATTGATAGAAATGAGAAGTAATGATACGAATTAATAAAAAAGGTATCGCGATGATACCTCTTTCTAACTCAAGAATGCCAACATATTATTTATAATATGAAATAACATAGCTGGAATAATGGATTTTGTTTTTTTACATAAAATAGCCATTAATAATCCCATGAAGAAAGTAATTACCATTACGCCAAGTGAGTATGTATGAGCGATACCGAAGAAGAAACTTGTTACGATAGCTGCAATCCAAAATGGAAAGCGTTCTGAGAAGAAGCGGAGTATAAAACCACGGAAAATCAGCTCTTCAAAAATTGGTGTAAGTATTGCGAAGCCGAGAAGTAATAATATTTGATACTGCTTGAAAACGTCTAAGTTAAGTGCGGAAGATTGCTGCTTTGTTGCGTCTTGGAACATATAATTTAACAAGATGTAATTGAGTAAAATATTTGTAGCGAAGAAAAGAAGTAAGTATACGTATGTACGCCATTCTTTAAGTGCTTTAAAGTTAAAAGATTTTAGTAGTAATTTTTTTGCGGGTTCGAATTTAAAAATGAAGAATAACAACACGGCTAGTTGTAATACGATACTTACAGTATTTGCAATAGATTCATACAGGGCAATTTGTTTTTTATCTGTAAGACCGGCTGTATAAATTGTTAAGGGCATTGCGAGGAACACAGTAATAAGTCCGGTTCCGAAAAAAGCGAATAAAACGGAGCTAATAAATTGTCCCCATGACATAGAGTATTTCTGTTCATTAGAAAGTTGTGTAGCGGGTTGCATTTGTAAAATCACCTCTTTATATTTGTATATTTAATTATAAGGTATTTTGTTTTTATATGTAATATTTAAATATTACATATAAAGGTGTATTTTCCATAAAATAATAAAAGAGGTATCACCCTATAGTGATGCCTCTTTCTCATTGATAACTATGTTCTGCCTTGTTATTCGATTTTGATTGCTCTATTTGCAATTCACGTTCTACCAATCGGTCTAACTGTTGAATAGCTTTTAATGCTTTTTCATAAGAAATCGTTCTATAATGGTGCGCTCCGCCCGGTTCTTCATCTGCTTCGTCTGCCCATTTAATAATGTTTTGAAGAGATGTTCTTTCAATTTCTTGCTGTACTAAGAAAGAATCTGTATGAAGAAGAATCGCGATAGAAATTTCTTTTGCTAGTTTCGGATGTTCTCCTAATCTAATAAGCAATTTATGAGCTCTTTCTGCTCCTTTAATCGCATGTATATCATTCTTTTTATACAAGTCATAATCCCATTCTCCCTCGCTGTACCATGTGTGATGTCCGATATCATGAAGGAAACCAGCTTTTGTTGCAGCATCGACTGAGGCATGATGCTTTTTCGCTAAGTGAAACGCATGGTAAGCGACAGCAATCGCGTGGACCATTCCAGAACGGTTTACATATTTTTGTGTAATGTGATGTTTAAAAACTTGTTCAAGCGTAATACGTTGCATAAAACATTCACTCCTTTTATCTAATGGTGTCTATAAAGAAAATCGATCGGTTTAAATGTATTTTGAATATTGTACTCCATCTGTGTAGCGTTAGTAAAGTAGAAATGTTTAGGCGAAGAAAAATTTTATAGACATAAAAGGTCACCTTAGTTTTTTTCTAAGGTGACCTTTTATTGTTTATTTTTTTAATCCTTGCTCTAGTGTTCCTAACATTTCGTGTTTTTCATTTTCATCAGCATTTTTCCAAATGACTTCGAATAAAACGCCAAGACCTGGAAGCATTTTTTCTTCACCGCTTTGAATTGCATCGACAATCGTTTCTTGTAATTGATCTTGTGAATTTCCAGATACATTCGCTAATACAGCACCGCGTAAATTAAAACTCATTATTTTCACCTCTTCTTCAGAATTGAAACTGACGTTAGTTTTTGTTCTTTTTTATGTAAATATGTATGAAAAATAGGCTATAATGATAAGACAAGAAGAGAGGGAAATACATATTATGAAAAACATTGATTCAGTGCAAAATCCGCGTGTGAAGCAGTGGAAAAAGCTGCAGACGAAAAAAGAGCGCGATAAAAAAGGTTTATTTTTTGTAGAAGGATTCCACTTAGTGGAAGAAGCTTTAAAAGCAGGAGTTGTAACAGAACTTATCGTTTCTGATCAGACAGATCTTCCGAAAGATTGGACAGTTAATGATGTGGAAATGTATATCGTACCTGAAGCAATCGTAAAAGTACTCCATGAAACAGAAACGACGCAAGGGGTATTTGCTGTTTGTGAGAAACACGAGAGTGAAGTAGCTCTTGCAGATGGAAAGTTTCTTTTATTAGATGGTCTTCAAGACCCGGGCAACTTAGGGACAATTATTCGTACAGCTGATGCAGCTGGTATTCATGCTGTTGTGCTTGGAGAAGGATGCGTTGATGCATATAATAGTAAAGTGCTTCGCTCTACACAAGGTTCTATTTTCCATTTACCAGTTGTAAAAGGGAACTTAGAAGAGTGGGTAGACAAGTTAAGAGAAAATAACGTTCCTGTATATGGAACAGCTCTTGAAAATGGAGTTCCGTATGGTGAAGTAACACCAGCTGGTGGTTTTGCATTAATTGTAGGAAATGAAGGAAGCGGCGTAAGCCAAGAAATTCTTGCAAAAACGGATCAAAACTTGTATATTCCGATTTACGGCGGGGCAGAATCATTAAATGTTGCGGTTGCAGCAGGGATTTTAACGTATTATTTACAAAGCCCAGTTGCGAACAAATAAAAAACTTCTTATAATAAGTTGAAGTATATTATATTAAAAGTTAAATAACGAAAAACGTTGATAGAGAAGAGTAACTTACAAAATCGCCATATAGGGAGAGAATGCCTTAGACTGAAAGCATTCTTATGGTAGACGGAAGTGAATTCACCTCTGGAGTTGACGCCAGGACCATATATATGTAAAGGCGTTCCGGTCAGAATTGATCGTTATAACTAATGAGTGGGCAGACCTGGTCTGTCAATTTAGGGTGGTACCGCGAATTTACCTCGTCCCTTTTTGGGAGCGAGGTTTTTTTATTTTTAAAATTAGGAGGGTTCCAAATGGAAGCACGTTTAAAAGAGCTAAAGCAAAAAGCGTTAGAGCTTATTGAAGAAGCGAAAGAGCTAAAGGGCTTAAACGACGTACGCGTAGCGTATCTAGGAAAAAAAGGTCCAATTACAGAAGTATTACGCGGCATGGGAAAATTATCAGCAGAAGAGCGTCCACGTATGGGAGCATTAGTAAATGAAGTACGTGAAGCGATTCAAACGCGTTTAGAAGACAAAATTGGAAACTTAGAAAAAGCAGTAATTGAAGCGAAATTAGCTACGGAAACAATTGATGTTACACTACCAGGCCGTCCTGTTGAAACAGGTTGTCACCATCCGTTAACAGCTGTTGTTGAGCAAATTGAAGATGTATTCATCGGTATGGGGTATGAAGTAGCTGAAGGAACAGAAGTAGAAAAAGACTACTACAACTTCGAAGCATTAAACTTACCGAAAGATCACCCAGCGCGTGATATGCAAGATACATTCTACATTACAGAAGAAACGTTACTACGTACACATACATCTTCTGTGCAAGCACGTACGATGGAAAATAATAAAGAAAAAGGCCCAATTAAAATTATTTGTCCTGGTAAAGTGTATCGCCGCGATGACGATGATGCGACGCATTCACACCAATTCATGCAAATTGAAGGTCTTGTAATTGATAAAAACATTCGCATGAGTGACTTAAAAGGTACACTGCAAGTATTCGTGAAAAAGATGTTCGGTGAAGATCGTGAAATCCGTCTTCGTCCAAGTTTCTTCCCATTCACAGAGCCATCTGTAGAGATGGATATTTCTTGTATGATGTGTCACGGCAAAGGTTGCGGCACTTGTAAAGGAACTGGCTGGATCGAAATTTTAGGCGCAGGTATGGTTCATCCGAACGTACTTGAAATGGCTGGTTATGATTCAAAAGAATATCAAGGTTTCGCATTCGGTATGGGCGCAGAGCGTATCGCAATGTTGAAATACGGCGTAGATGACATTCGTCATTTCTATACAAATGATGTACGTTTCTTACAACAATTCAAACGAGCGTAAGGGAAGGAGAGGATAAGTATGTTCGTATCATATCGTTGGTTACAAGAGTATGTAGATATTAAAGATGTAACAGCACAAGAACTAGCAGACAAAATCACGAAAAGTGGTATTGAAGTAGAAGGTGTTGAATTATTAAATAAAGGTGTAAAAGGTGTTGTAGTTGGTCACGTATTAGAATGTGAAAAACACCCAGAAGCTGATAAATTAAGCAAATGTTTAATCGATATCGGTGAAGAAGAGCCAGTTCAAATTATTTGTGGAGCTGCTAACATTGCAAAAGGTTTAAAAGTACCAGTTGCAAAAGTTGGTGCTGTACTTCCTGGCAACTTCAAAATTAAAAAAGCAAAACTACGTGGTGAAGCTTCTCACGGTATGGTTTGTGCGCTTCAAGAGCTTGGTATTGATGGAAAGTTAGTTTCAAAAGAATATGCAGACGGTATCTTCATCTTCCCAAGTGACGCTGAAGTTGGTGCAGACGCACTTGAAATTTTAAACTTACATGATGAAGTACTTGAGCTTGGTTTAACACCAAACCGTGCAGATTGCTTAAACATGTTAGGTGTTGCATATGAAGTCGCTGCTATTTATGGCCGTGAAGTAAAACTTCCAGCTATCAGCTTACAAGAAACAGCAGAAAAAACTTCTGATTACATTTCTGTAAGTGTAGAAGCGAAAGAAGAAAACCCATTATATATTGCAAAAATGGTGAAGAACGTAAAGATTGGTCCATCACCAATGTGGATGCAAACGCGCCTTATGGCAGCTGGCATTCGTCCAATTAGCAATGTAGTGGATATTACAAACTACATTTTAATGGAATACGGTCAACCGTTACATGCATTCGATTACGATAAATTAGGTTCAAAAGAAATCGTTGTTCGTCTTGCAAAAGAAGGCGAAAAAATTGAAACGTTAGATGATCAAGAGCGTACGTTACAAAGCCACCACCTTGTAATTACAAACGGAACAAAAGCTTTAGCTGTTGCTGGTGTAATGGGCGGAGCGGATTCTGAAGTTACAAATGAGACAGTAAACGTTTTAATTGAATCTGCATACTTTGCAGGTCAAACAGTGCGCCGTACATCAAAAGACTTAGGTCTTCGCAGTGAATCAAGCGCACGTTTTGAAAAAGGAATCGATCCAACACGTACATTTGAAGCAATTCAACACGCAGCTGCTTTAATGGCGAAATACGCTGGCGGAGAAGCACTTGAAGGTGTAGTAGAAGCTGACAACTTACAAGTACAAGAGCGTACAGTATCTGTTACTGCTGAAAAAGTAAACCGTGTATTAGGTACAAATATTTCTGCAAGTGAAATGGGTACAATGTTCACAAACTTGAAATTCCCATTCACAGAAGTAGAAGGAACATTCCATGTGAATGTTCCAGCACGTCGTCCTGATATTACAATTTCAGAAGACTTAGTAGAAGAAGTGGGTCGTCTATACGGTTATGACCACATTCCAGTTACATTACCTTCTGGAACAATGACTCGTGGTAAATTAACATCAGCACAAACGAAACGTCGTAAAGTACGTCGCTTCCTAGAGGGTGCTGGTTTATATGAAGCGATCACATATTCATTAACAAGCGCTGATAAAGCGAAGCAATATATGGTCGAGCCAAATGAAAAAGCTCCTGTAAATCTTGCACTTCCAATGAGTGAAGAGCGTAGCCAACTTCGTTTAAGCTTAGTACCGCAATTACTAGAAGCTGTTTCATATAATGTGGCACGTAAAAACGATAGTGTTGCTTTATACGAAGTAGGTTCTGTCTTCTTACCAACAGAAGCAGGAGAACTTCCGAAAGAAGAACAACATCTTGCCGGTGTTATGACAGGACTTGCTCTTCACCATGCATGGCAAGGTGAGAAGAAAGTAGTAGACTTCTTCGTTGTGAAAGGTGTACTAGAAGGATTATTCGACGTACTTGGCGTTGCAAACCAAATCACTTATGCACCAGCAAAACGTGAAGGGATGCACCCAGGTCGTACAGCTGACATCGTATTAGATGGCGAAGTAATTGGTTTCATCGGTCAATTGCACCCAGAAGCAGAAAAACAATTAGATGTGAAAAATACATTCGTATTCGAATTATCTCTTGTAAAAGTATTTGGTGCAGACGCAGAAGAAACTTACTACACAGCAATTCCACGTTTCCCATCTATGACACGTGATATGGCTGTTGTCGTAACGAAAGAAACAAAAGCTGGTGAAATGAAGCAAGTTATTGCTGAAGCTGGCGGAGAACTTCTGAAAGACGTAACGCTATTTGACTTATACGAAGGTGAAAAAATGGAAGAAGGCAAGAAATCACTTGCATTCTCTATGACATACTTCGATGCAGAACGTACGTTAACAGACGAAGAAGTAACAGAAGCACATAACCGTGTATTAACAACGGTAGAAGAGAAGTTTGGTGCGGAGTTACGTAAGTAATGAGAAATTGCCGGATTAAGCCCGGCAATTTTTTTATGGCACGATTGTCGGAAAATCGATATATTACAAAAATCGCTGATATATTTTTTGGTATCTTGCATCTTTCTCTCGAATGTAGTACATTAATTTTAGTTTAACAAAATGAAAGACGATGATAAGGAAAAGTAGTATATACTATAATCCAAAGCGAGTCAGGGACGGTGAGAGCCTGATGAGGCGGTATATGTGAAGAACACCTTGGAGTTGCTAACCGAAATTGAATCTTGTATTCAAGAGTAGACTTAGACGGGAATCCGGCCTGTTACAAACCGGGAAGTATGTATTACATACGAGTTAAAGTTGGTCTTTATGACAAATTGGGTGGTACCGCGAAGTTTAACCTTTCGTCCCTTTATGGATGAAAGGTTTTTTTGTATTTAAATATATGTGCAAAGGAGAATTTCACTATGGAAAACACATTAGTAAAAAGTCTGTATAGAGATACAGATAAATACGCAGGTCAAACAGTACAAGTATCAGGGTGGATTCGTAACTTACGTGATTCAAAAGCATTTGGTTTCATCGAATTAAACGACGGTAGCTTCTTTAAAAGCGTTCAAATCGTTTTCGATACAGAGTTAGAAAACTTCAAAGAAATTGCAAAACTTCCACTTAGCTCTTCAGTTAAAGTAGAAGGTACAGTAATTGCAACGCCTGGAGCGAAGCAACCATTTGAAATTAAAGCAGAAAAAATTGATATCGAGGGCTTATCAGATTCTGATTACCCACTTCAAAAGAAACGTCACACGTTTGAATACTTACGTACAATCGCTCACTTACGTCCAAGAACAAATGCATTCTCTGCAACGTTCCGTGTACGTTCTGTCGCAGCATTTGCGATTCATCAGTTCTTCCAAGAGCGTGGATTCGTACATGTTCATACACCAATCATCACTGGTAGTGATACAGAAGGTGCAGGCGAAATGTTCCGCGTAACAACGCAAGATTTAAACAACGTACCAAAAGGTGAAGACGGACAAGTTGATGAATCAAAAGACTTCTTCGGCAAAGAAACAAACTTAACAGTAAGTGGACAGCTGAACGCTGAAGCTTATGCATTAGCATTCCGTGACGTATACACATTCGGACCTACATTCCGTGCAGAAAACTCTAACACAACTCGTCATGCAGCTGAGTTCTGGATGGTTGAGCCGGAGATTGCATTCGCTGAATTAGGCGACGTAATGGATCTTACAGAAGATATGCTGAAATATGCAATGAAATACGTACTAGAGCATGCACCAGAAGAAATGGAATTCTTCAACAGCTTCGTTGATAAAACAGTTCTTGAGCGCATGAACAACGTAATCAACTCTGACTTCGGTCGTATCACATATACAGAAGCAATTAAAGTGCTTCAAGAGTCAGGTGTTGACTTCAAATATCCAGTAGAATGGGGTATTGACTTACAAACAGAGCACGAAAGATACTTATCAGAAGAAATTTTCAAACGCCCTGTATTCGTAACTGACTATCCAAAAGACATTAAAGCGTTCTACATGCGTATGAATGAAGATGGAAAAACAGTAGCTGCTACTGACCTTCTAGTTCCTGGCATCGGCGAATTAATCGGCGGAAGCCAACGTGAAGAAAGAATGGACGTTTTAGTAGACAGAATTAAAGAATTAGGTATGAACGAAGAGGACTACTGGTGGTACTTAGAACTTAGAAAATACGGCGGTACAAAACACGCTGGATTCGGTCTAGGTTTCGAGCGCTTCCTAATGTACATCACTGGCATGGCTAACATCCGTGACGTAATTCCATTCCCAAGAACTCCAGGTTCTTCTGAATTCTAAAATATGAAAAAAGCGAGAGGATTTCCTCTCGCTTTTTATTTTGCATAGTTTATTACCTCGTAGCAAAAAGTAACACGAAGGGGTGAATATAAATGAGTAAAAAAGTGAAAAAAGATCATTCAAGATCAAACCTTGGTTCTCCAGAAATAGAAGGACAAGGAACGACGGCACATGAAACAGGTTCTCATAAAGTATCTTCATCAAATAAGAAGCAGAAAAGAAGTTAACATAAAAAAGGAGAGTCTTGGCGGCTCTCCTTTTTTTATATGTATTACACCTTATTATCATTAATTTCTTTTGTAATTTTATCTACATCTTTGTCTAATCGATCTAAATAGAAAAACCACAGTAAACTCATAAGCACGTAATAGATAGCCATCACACCAAGATTATCAGATATATTTTCGAATGTAGATTTAGTAGTGAAAAAAGCTCCCCAAATGGTAGAAATAGTGAGGTAAGAAAGTGGGCCCACGAGGTGTACGAAAACATATAATACCTTTTTAACTTTTACAGCGTTCATATGAAATATCTCCTTATGTAAACAATCCTTTTTTTCTAATCATAGATTCAAGTTCCTCACAGAAGTACTGTAGTTTTGCTGGATTATGTATTAACAAGCGGGCATCGTGTTTCCCGATAAATCTTCGAATCCGAAAGTTTAATAAGAAAGAACGGCCATAACGCTCTATTAAATCGTTGAACTCTCGTTGTTCACTTAGTAGCTGAATGTTTTCTCTAATTTCAAACTGTCTTTCGTGTGGATCGCCTAGTAAAATATTTAGAATCATTTGTAGAAGTAGCAATGGGAATCTCCTCCTATGTTAGAATAATCTGTATATTTTAATTGTAACAAAATTATAAGGATAGTAGTAGGGGAAACAAAAAAACAGGAGTTTGTAGCCTCCTGTTTTTGTCGATACTATTTTAATAAGCGAAACGCCTTCTCCTTATTAGCGAAATGCATTTTCACAAACTCAGGTAATCGTTCTTTACCAAGCTTTTGAATTAATTTAGCAGCTGCAATATCAACTTGTTTACCAGCACCTTTTGGAAGTGGCATACCGGCTTTTTTGCTTAGTTCATCAAACTGTTTTACGAATGAGTAACGAGCTAAAATGGAGGCAGCGGCTACTGCTAAGTGTACGCTTTCGCCTTTCGTCGCGAAGTAAACATTTTCACGCTGTACCTGTTTTTGTTTTGCTAAATATTTGTAGTATGTATCAGGTTGTGTGAATTGATCGATTAAGACGCCTTCAGGTTTTGTAGGTGCAATTTTAGCTAATAAGTTTGTAATAGCTTTATTATGCAGTAAAGCTTTTAACTTACCTTGGTTGTTTCCTTTATCAAATAGCTCGTTATATTTTTCATTATGAAGGACAAGAGAGCTGTAAGGAACAACGTGTAGAAGTTGTTTTGCAATGGCAGTAATTTGATCGTCATTTAAGTTTTTAGAGTCTTTTACACCAAGTTCTTTTAACAGTGGGATTTGCTCCGCATCCACATATACAGCAACTACTGTCATCGGTCCGAAGAAATCACCAGTACCAACTTCATCTGACCCTACGATAGACATTGTACCGATGGAAGCAGGGGGTGCATAACGGTGTGAATCTACAGATTTTTTTACAGCTGTTTTCGGTGTTTGAGAGACAGTTTGCCAACGAGAAGCTTCTGCTTCAGCACGGCCACCTTGGAACATTACTTTTCCAGATTTATAAGCTGTAATCGTG
Organism: Bacillus sp. K2I17; assembly: GCF_002209985.1. NCBI lineage: Bacteria > Bacillati > Bacillota > Bacilli > Caryophanales > Bacillaceae > Bacillus > Bacillus sp. K2I17. The sequence goes on along the minus strand of NZ_NJGF01000015.1, from coordinate 10,587 downwards.
CAAGATGGCACCTTTGCCATGAAGATCCCGCCTTGTGGGGTTTTTGGACTAAGCGCTTGTTTGTATTGTTGTTTCATGTCTTCAATTACTGTAGAACTTGTTTGTATTACGATAGAATTTGACAAGATGGTCGCTCCTTTTTTTATATTGTTATTTTTATCATATCGGATTGTTCTTTCTGTTTCCATAATATGATGGTTCATGGTATGATAAACTTTAGGATTCTGTACGTGATTGGAGGCCGGTGAGTTGTCACAACAAAAGGGAAAGAAAAGTCGAATTAATGTAGAAATCTATGGTCAACAATATTCAGTTGTTGGCGATGAAAGTACAAGTCATATCCGCATGGTAGCAGCGATTGTGGATGATAAAATGCGCGAACTCAATGCCAAGAATCCTTCGCTTGACACGAGTAGACTAGCGGTATTGACGGCAGTAAACGTCATACACGATTACATAAAATTAAAAGAAGAACATGAGAAATTGAAAGAAAGTATGACAAAAAAAGGAATGGAATAACATGATTGATATTATTATCATTTTACTGCTTGTTATGGGATTTTTCCTCGGCTTACGCAGAGGGTTTATTCTGCAACTTGTAAAGTTAACAAGCTTTATTATCGCATACCTTGTTGCATACTGGTACTGTAAAGATTTAGCGCCAGCACTTGCGAAATTTATTCCGTATCCATTTGATAAAAACGTATCTGTTCCAGAATGGATTGATGCAAATAATATTGAAACAGTATTTTATCAAGCACTTGCGTTTATCATATTGTTTATTATTACAAAAATTGCACTTTCATTACTTGGTAATTTGTTAAATATGTTTGCAGAAATACCGGTTTTAAAGCAAGTCAATGCGTTTGCGGGGGCAATCCTCGGATTTTTAGAAGTATATATTATTTTGTTTGTTTTAATTATCGTTGGAAACATTCTTCCGATTGAACAAATACAAACACCATTACAAAAATCATCAATTAGCAAAATAATTGTAGACGATACACCGATTCTTTCTGAAAAGGTGAAGGAACTATGGCAGACAGGTAGCAGAGTATAACTTCTCTTTTTTCGGAAAGAGGAGTTTTTTTCTATGAAAGAAAGGCGGGGTAATGATGAAAGTAAATAAAAAACAAGTTATTAAATTACTAGAGACAATTGGGCTTTTTATGGAACTAAAGGGCGCGAATCCATTTAAAATATCTGCATTTCGTAAGGCGGCGGCAGCATTAGAAAGTGATGATCGTAGTCTTTCTGAGATTGAAGATTTCACGAAGATTCCGGGCATTGGAAAAGGAACAGCAGCAGTTATTCAAGAATATATAGAATCGGGAACATCTGAAGTATTACAAGAGCTTGAAAAAGAAGTGCCAAGTAGCTTATTACCGTTATTAAAATTACCAGGCCTTGGTGGTAAAAAGGTAGCTAAGTTATATAAAGAACTTGGTGTTGTTGATATGGAATCGCTAAAAGCGGTTTGTGAGGAAAATAAAGTACAAGCTTTAGCAGGTTTCGGTAAGAAGACAGAAGAGAAAATATTAGAAGCAATCGATCAAGTAGGCTCTCGTCCAGAGCGTTTACCAATCGCAATGGTATTACCTATTGCCGGGGAAATAGAGGAGAAATTGTCGAATATTGCTGAAGTAATTCGTTTCTCTCGTGCTGGTAGTTTGCGCCGTGTTCGTGAAACAGTGAAAGATTTAGACTTTATCATTGCAACGACAGAACCAGCTGCAGTACGTGAGCATTTACTGCAATTTGATAATATGATTGAAGTAATCGCAAGTGGAGATACAAAAGTTTCTGTTCGTCTTCAATATGAATATGATATTTCAATCGATTTCCGTTTAGTAAAACCAGAAGAATTTATTACAACCCTTCACCATTTCACAGGATCAAAAGATCATAACGTAAAAATGCGCCAAATCGCGAAAGATAGAGGCGAGAAAATTAGTGAGTACGGTGTAGAAAACTTAGAAACAGGTGAAGTGAGAACATTTGAAACAGAAGAGGAGTTCTTCGCTCATTTCGGTCTTCCATTTATCCCACCAGAAGTGCGTGAAGATGGAAAAGAAATTGAATTAATTAAAGAGTATCCAAACTTAATTCAGTTCTCTGACATACAAGGTGATTTACATATGCATACAACATGGAGTGATGGTGCTTTTTCCATTGAAGAGATGGTACAAGCGTGCCGTGCTCGTGGATATAAGTTTATGGCGATTACTGATCACTCACAATACTTGAAAGTAGCGAACGGTTTAACGAAAGAGCGCCTTCGTGAACAAGCGAAAGAAATTGAACGTATGAACGAAAAGTATCCAGACATTACAATTTTACGCGGAATTGAAATGGATATTTTACCGGATGCAACACTTGATTTTGACGATGAAGTATTAGCAGAATTAGATTATGTCATTGGAGCGATTCACTCTAGCTTCTCACAAGACCGTGAAACGATTATGAAACGTCTTCGTGCTGCGCTGGAGAATAAGCATGTCACAATGATTGCTCATCCGACAGGACGTCTTCTTGGACGCCGCGAGGGCTATGATGTGGATACAGATTTATTAATCGAGCTCGCAAAAGAAACAAATACAGTTTTAGAATTAAATGCGAATCCGAACCGTCTAGATTTAAGCGCGAAATTATTAAAACAAGCACAAGATGCTGGTGTAAAAGTAGCGATTAATACGGATGCTCATACGCTTGAAATGTTAGAAGATATGGAAACAGGTGTAGCAGCAGCACGTAAAGGTTGGATTCAAAAAGATAACGTGATTAACACGTGGAATATCGAACGTTTATTAGACTATATTAAACGTAATAAGTAACACAAGGGGGACCTGCAACATGTTAGAAAGAACGTTGCGTGTATTAGAATACAATAAAGTAAAAGAACAATTATTTGAACATACAGCCTCTTCACTTGGCCGTGACAAAGTGAAGCATTTAGTGCCAAGCACTGATTTTGAAGAAATTGTAGAAATGCAAGATACAACAGATGAAGCAGCGAAAGTCATTCGTTTAAAAGGTAGTGCACCATTAGGTGGTATTACGGATATTCGCTCAAATGTGAAGCGTGCAAAGATTGGAAGTATGTTAAGCCCGAATGAACTACTTGATATTGCCAATACGATGTATGGTAGTCGCAATATGAAACGTTTCATTGAAGATATGGTTGATAATGGTGTCGAGCTTCCAATTTTAGAAACTCATGTCGCTCAAATTGTATCTTTATATGATTTAGAAAAGAAAATTACAAATTGTATCGGTGATGGCGGTGAAGTAGTCGATAGCGCAAGTGATAAACTGCGTGGTATTCGTACTCAAATTCGTACTGCGGAAAGTCGTATTCGTGAAAAGTTAGAAAATATGACGCGTTCTTCCAACGCGCAAAAGATGCTGTCTGACGCGATTGTAACGATTCGTAACGAACGTTACGTAATCCCGGTAAAACAAGAATACCGCGGTGTATATGGCGGTATTGTTCACGATCAATCAGCTTCTGGGCAAACGTTATTTATTGAACCACAAGTCATTGTAGAGTTAAATAACGCGCTTCAAGAAGCACGAGTGAAAGAAAAACAAGAAATCGAACGCATCTTATTGATGTTAACAGAAGAAGTGGCAGTAGAAGCGGATATCGTTTTATCTAACGTAGAAGTAGTTGCGAATCTTGACTTTATTTTTGCGAAAGCTTTTTATGGGAAGCGTATAAAAGCAACGAAACCAATCGTAAATAACGAGCGTTATATGGATTTAAGACAAGCACGTCATCCGCTTATTGATCCAGAAATTATCGTGCCAAATAACATTATGTTAGGGAAAGATTTCACGACAATTGTTATTACAGGACCAAATACAGGTGGTAAAACAGTTACGCTGAAAACAGTTGGTATTTGTGTGCTAATGGCGCAATCTGGCCTTCACATTCCAGTAATGGATGAATCAGAGATTTGTGTATTTAAAAATATCTTTGCCGATATCGGTGATGAGCAATCGATTGAACAAAGTTTAAGTACGTTCTCCTCACATATGGTGAACATTGTTGATATTTTAGAAAAAGCTGATTTTGAAAGCTTAGTTTTATTCGATGAATTAGGTGCTGGAACAGATCCGCAAGAAGGGGCTGCATTAGCAATTTCAATTTTAGATGAAGTATGTAATCGTGGTGCTCGCGTTGTTGCTACGACGCATTACCCAGAATTAAAAGCATACGGATATAACCGTGAGAAAGTTATTAATGCGAGCGTTGAGTTCGACGTGAACACATTAAGCCCAACGTATAAATTATTAATCGGTGTACCAGGACGTAGTAATGCCTTTGAAATTTCGAAGCGCCTTGGACTATCTGATCGCGTGATTGATCAAGCTCGTAACCACATTAGTACAGATACAAACAAAATTGAAAATATGATTGCGAAGTTAGAAGAAAGTCAAAAGAATGCAGAGCGTGACTGGAACGAAGCAGAAGCACTTCGCAAGCAATCTGAAAAACTGCATCGCGAATTACAGCGTCAAATTATTGAATTTAATGATGAGCGCGATGAAAAATTATTAAAAGCGCAAAAAGAAGGGGAAGAAAAAGTCGAAGCTGCAAAGAAAGAGGCAGAAGGCATTATTCAAGAACTTCGTCAATTGCGTAAAGCACAGCTTATAAACGTGAAAGACCATGAGCTTATTGAAGCGAAGAGCCGTCTAGAAGGTGCGGCGCCAGAGCTTGTGAAGAAACAAAAAGTAAACGTGAAAAACACAGCGCCAAAACAACAATTACGCGCAGGTGATGAAGTAAAAGTGTTAACGTTTGGTCAAAAAGGTCAATTGCTTGAAAAGGTAAGTGATACAGAGTGGAGCGTACAAATTGGTATTCTGAAGATGAAAGTGAAAGAATCCAATATGGAATACATTAATACACCGAAGCAAACTGAGAAAAAAGCAGTCGCAAGTGTGAAGGGTAGAGATTATCACGTTTCGTTAGAGCTCGATCTTCGCGGTGAACGTTATGAAGATGCAATGATGCGCGTTGAAAAATATTTAGACGATGCACAGCTTGCAAGCTATCCTCGCGTATCAATTATTCACGGTAAAGGAACAGGAGCGCTTCGCCAAGGTGTACAAGATTACTTGAAGAAACACCGCGGTGTGAAAAACTACCGCTACGGTGACATGGGCGAGGGAGGCCTAGGCGTAACAGTTGTCGAATTAAAATAGCAAACAACGAAACAAAGGGGAACCATTATATGTTTATGGACAAACTTGCAAAAGTATTGTTAGCTTGTTGCGGAATATTTTTGGTAATTGGGGTTATTTATTTAGTTGTTTTTGCGAAGTAAAAGAGCGTCAATCGTGGCAGAGTGATATTGCCATAGATTGACGCTTTTAATATATAGGAAAAGGAATAAGCTATGAAAATCAACCAATACATAAGCGAAGCAAAATCCTGTTCAAGACGCGAAACAGACCGTCTCATTAAAGCAGGACGCGTGGCTATTAACGGCGAAATATGTACGCACGGTGCACTCGTGAGCGATGGTGATGTGGTAACGATTGATGGACAGGTTATTGCAAAAGAAGAGAAGGAAAAGGTGTATATTGCCTTTCATAAACCAATCGGAATTACTTGTACAGCAGCCGATCATATTGAAGATAATATTATTGATTATATCAATTACCCAGAGCGTATCTTTCCTGTTGGGCGATTAGATAAAGCGTCGGAAGGACTAATCTTATTAACGAATGACGGTGCGATTGCAAATCAAATTTTACACGGTGATCATGAGCACGAGAAAGAATACATCGTTACGGTTGATAAGCCGTTTACAGATTGGTTTATTGATGAGATGTCCAGCGGTGTAAAGATTAAAGATGGAATGACGAAGCCTTGTAAAGTGACGAGAGTGGATCAATCTACATTTCGCATCGTTTTAACGCAAGGAATGAACAGACAAATTCGTAGAATGAGCCGTGCTTTCGGGTTTACTGTAACAAAGCTAAAGCGGGTTCGTATTATGAATATAGAGCTAGATGATTTAGAAGTGGGAAAATGGCGTAACATTACAGCTGAGGAATTAGAAATATTAATAGGGCAAATATAGGGAGGGGAAATTTTCTCCCTATATTTTTTTGTCAGAAAAAATAAAACTATTGATTTTTTAAAAAATAGCCCATATAATAAAAAACAACAAGTTTCGACAAGATATTTTATAAAAGTAATGATGAGGACATGAGTTGTTTTTGACGATTCTCAGAGAGGGAAGCCTAGGCTGTGAGCTTCCTAATACGGAAAGACAAACTTACCACCTCTAAACTTCAAGAGTGAACTGCATGATGCATTGTAATTCTTGGCGGATAAAACCGTTATCAATTTACACGAGCTATAAAATGAGCTTATTTTGTTATAAATTCATTTTATTAGAATAAGGGTGGAACCACGATTTCAACACTCGTCCCTTTGTTAGGGACGGGTGTTTTTTGCGTTCTTTTACGGGGAAGTATGCTTGAAAGAGGATATGTGACGGTCTTTAATTCAGAATATTTTGTCAATCTAAAAATATGTAGGAGGTTAGTAGAAATGAAATCATCTTTAAAGTTTTCTGAGATGTTTGCAATAAGTTTAATGTTGTTTGCACTATTTTTCGGTGCAGGTAATATGATTTTCCCGCCAGCTTTAGGGCAAGGTGCTGGAACAGACGTATGGATCGCGTTATTTGGCTTTATCGTAACAGGTGTTGGATTACCTTTATTAGGGGTAATTGTTATAGCTCTAAAGGGAGATATTAATGAGCTAGCGGGACGTGTACACCCTGTATTCGCACTTGTTTTTATCACTGCAATTTATTTATGTTTAGGCGTATTCGTAAGTGTTCCGCGTACAGGAACAGTTGCTTATGAAATGAGTGTTGCACCATTTTTACCAAGTGATATAGCTGGTCAATCGTATCCACTTGTTATCTTTACATTCATTTTCTTTGCAGTAACTTTCTATTTAGCTTTAAACCCATCGAAATTAGTGGGCCGCATAGGTAAAGTATTAACTCCAATTTTGTTAGCTGTTATAGCAATTATCGTAGGTAAAGCAATTATTACACCAATTGGAGAATTTGGTGCACCGACAGAAGCGTATAATGCTCCGCTCTTTAAAGGTTTTATTGATGGATATTTAACTTTAGATGGACTTGCAGCACTTGTTTTTGGAAATGTTGTTATTAATGCTTTAAAAGCAAAAGGCGTTACAAATAAGAACAGCATTGCAAAAGTAACAATCTTTGCAGGATTTATTGCAGCGCTCGGTTTACTACTTGTTTATTTAGCACTTGCTTATCTGGGAGCTTCTAGTGTGTCTCTTGGAATGGGAGCAAACGGAGGAATTATTTTAACAAACGTTGTAAATCATTTATTTGGTAGTTACGGAACTTTATTATTAGGGATCGCAATTACAGCGGCATGTTTAACAACTTCTGTAGGTATTGTTGCAGCTTGTGGGGAATATTTTTCTTCCTTATTACCAAAGCTTTCTTATCAAAAGGTTGTTTTCATCTTCTGTGTATTAGCATTTATGGTAGCAAACCTTGGGTTAACTCAGTTAAACGCATTAGCATTACCGATTTTAATTGCAATTTACCCAATTGGTATCGTACTGATTGTATTATCACTTGTTGAAAACTATATTCGTCTTCCATTAGCTATGTATGTAGGCGGTATTGTAGGAGCATTTGCAATTAGCTTCTTTGATGGATTGCATAATGCAAATCTTCAAGTAGCGGCCCTTGCTCCTATCTTAGATAAAATTCCACTATATAGTGTAGGGATTGGTTGGCTAGTTCCGGGTATCATTGGAATTGCAATTGGATATGTAGTTTCTTTATTTCAAAAGCAAGAAGTTGCTGTAGAAAAATAGTGAAAAGAGGCTTTCTATGAAAGAAAGTCTCTTTTTTTGTAGGAAAAATTGCATATAGGGAAATTTAGATATTAAAAATTTCATACGTAATATAGTTGACAAAAAAATTAGCATTAGGCTAAGATTGACTTAGTTGTGGAAATATTAGAAGGAAAGTGAGGAGTGAAAGGTATAAGGTTTTCTATAACGATATCATTTTGTAGATAGAGGTGATAGAGTAGGAGAATGGTTAGTTTTATTTTTTTGACCTTCATTGAGAATGATAATCATCAAAAGAAATAGGGACTTATGTTAAAATGTAAATCGCTCTTTATAAGGAATAGGGAGGGATATTATTTTTAACACTTAGTGAGAATGATAATCAATAATATCTATATTACATAAATAAATTACAATTAAATAATGATAGAGGATTATTATTTTTTCTTATATATTGAGAATAATTATCATTTTCAAAAAGTATGGATGAAAGATAAACAAGGAGGAAGTAAGCCAAATGAGAAAGATTTCTGTATTACCCGCTTTTATTATGACATTCGTATGTATGCTAGCTTTTTTCGTAGTGCCATTTGGACAAGCTTCGGCAAATGTAGCTGACGGTACTTACGATATTAACTATGTCATACAAAAAGCAGAAAATGATTCAGCTTCAATGGCAAATGATTATTTTGAAAAACCAGCTAAGTTAATTGTGAAAAATGGTGAGATGAGAGTACAAATTCCTATGAATCATAGTGCTTGGATTACAGAATTTAAAGCACCAGAGAACGGAAACTTTGTTGATGCAAAAGTTGTTAGTAAAGATGAATCTGCAGATAAAAGAACTGTAGAGTTTAAAATAGACGATTTATCTAAACCAGCAGCTGTAAAAATTCATGTTGTTGTACCTAACGTAAATTATGACCATAACTACACAATTCGCTTTGCATTTGATGCAAATGTAAAAGCGTTAGGTGGAGAAAATAAAGCAACTACTGTAACAAAGAATAATGATCAAACAAAAACAGATACACAAGTAAAAGAAGAAGTGAAGAAAGAAGAGAGTAAAGAAGCAAATAAAGAGGCAAGCAAAGGAACAAATGAAAGTGGAAAAGCTGAAAAAACAGATAACCCAAAAACAGGCGATGAAGCACGCATCGGATTATTTGCAGTGTTAATTCTTATTTCAGGTGTTTTCTTAATTCGTAAAGTACGTCAAAACTAAATAAAGGAGCGTTATTCCATTGAATAGATATCTTAAAATTGTTGTTGCGATGTGTTTAATGATATTTACATTCGTATCAACATTACAACCTCTTGCAGTTCAAGCAGCAAGCCAACTAGCTGACGGTGAATATTCAATCGGTTTCAAAGTTCTTAAGGATACATCAGATGAAGAATCTATGATGAATCAATACTCTGTAAGTCCAGGAACTTTAAAAGTGAAGGATGGGAAGAAGAAGGTATCCTTTACGTTAGAACATAGTTCATGGATTACGAAGTTTGAAACAGAAAAAAGTGGCCAGTTTGTTGCGACAAATGTAAGTAGTGAAGATAAAGAAAAAGATACACGAGTAGTAGAATTTGAAGTGGACGATGTAGAGAAAGTATTAAATGCGAAAGTAAAAGTAGACATAGACTTTTTAAATTATCATCATGACTATGATGTGCGTATTGCATTTGATCAAAATAGTATTACACCGATTCATGTAGAAAAACCAAATGAAAAAGAGGATCCAGCAAATAAGCCAGATCCAAATGAAAAACCGGATCCAAGTCAGAAGCCCGACCAAAAGCCTGACCCAGATCAACAACCCAATTCTAACACAATTAACGATGGGAATTATAGTATTCCATTTAAAGTGTTAAAAGATAAGACAGATGAAGAATCTAAGATGAATAATTACATGGTAAATCCAGGAGTATTAAAAGTAGAAAACGGTAAGAAAAAGGCAATTGTAACACTAACAAGTAGCTCATTAATTAAAAATTTCCAAACGGAAAAAGATGGCGCATTTGCTGATGCAAAAGTAGTGAGTGAAGATAAAGAAAAAGATACAAGAGTAGTAGAGTTTGAAGTGGACGATTTATCAAAAAAATTAAATACAAAAGTATTTATCGAAATGGCATCAAGAAACTATAAGCAAACACATGATGTACAACTTTTATTTGAACAAGATAAACTTGAGCCAATTAAGAACGAAGAAAAGCAACCAGACGGTGATAAAAAGCCAGAGGTAGAGAAACCAGAAGTAGAGAAGCCGAATGTTGAAACAATTAAAGACGGTGAATACAGCATCAATTTCAAAGCTTTAAAAGATCAATCAGAAGAAATTTCAATGATGAACACGTATACGAAGAGTCCGGGCGTGTTAAAGGTGAAAGATGGTAAAAAATATGTATCATTCACATTAACGAATAGTGCATGGATTACAAAGTTTGAATTTGAGAAAAATGGTTCGTTCGTTGATGCGAGTGTATTAAGTGAAGATAAAAAAGCTGATACACGCGTAGTGGAAGTAGAAGTAGACGATGTATCTAAAAAGTTAAATGCAAAAGTAAAAGTAGATATCGATTCAATGAATTATCACCATTTTTATGACATTCAATTTGCATTTGATAAAGGTAGCATTAAACCGTTAGATAACCAAGGCGGAAACAATAACCAAGGCGGAAACGATAACCAAGGCGGAAACGATAACCAAGGC
>NZ_NJGF01000014.1:0-122856 GCF_002209985.1 Bacillus sp. K2I17 | reverse complement strand
TAAGTCGATTCGACTTAGGTTTTTTTGTGTTTATTTTTATTTACCAAATGTCATAATCCATAAATTAAATAATCTTAAAGAAGAGAAAAGAATGGAATAGAGGCTGTTTAAAGTACTAGCAATGATTTTTTGTTCTCTAGGTTTTCCGAGTGTTCCTAAAATAATCTTTATGATAGGAAACGTTATTTCTACCACAAGTATATATTTAAAAATGTGGGATGATATAAATAAGTATTCAATCATTACAGCAAAGACTGCGATAAAAAGGAATAAATACGAAAAAAGTGTAGTTCGTTTTTTCATTATTGTCTTCCTTATAAATAAAATGAATATAAATGATATGCTTTATATTAAAGCATACGGAATAAGTATACAAACCGTTATGTGTACAATAGATCTCTAGAAATATAAATTCTAATTTCTTATCCTTCTTGCATATAGTTACAATTATTCTTTTGAATATAACTAAAACACGAACGTTATTGGTGAGTAATAAAAAAACATTCGATTATTTGTTGACATTGTTTATGAAATATTGTTAATATAGCCATAGAAAGAATAATATATAAGACCTCATATAATCGCGGGGATATGGCCTGCAAGTCTCTACCTAACGACCGTTATTCGTTAGACTATGAGGGAAAGTCACTCGGTATTTTTCTATTCACAAGGGATACGTATGCCTGAGTAGAGCGCTTTCTCTCATAGTAAAAGAGAAACTGTTCTATTTCAGGCTTTTTTTATTTGAATCGGGGGGATTCTAATATGAAATCACTAGTTGGAGTCATAATGGGAAGCACGTCAGACTGGGAAACAATGAAATATGCTTGTGACATTTTAGATGAATTAAATATACCGTATGAGAAAAAAGTTGTATCTGCTCATCGGACTCCGGATTATATGTTTGAATATGCAGAGACGGCTCGTGAACGTGGGTTGAAAGTTATTATTGCTGGAGCTGGTGGCGCAGCGCATTTACCAGGAATGGTTGCAGCGAAAACGAATCTTCCTGTAATTGGAGTTCCAGTTCAATCAAAAGCGTTAAACGGCTTAGATTCATTATTATCCATCGTCCAAATGCCAGGAGGGGTTCCAGTTGCAACTGTTGCAATTGGTAAGGCTGGTTCAACAAATGCTGGTTTACTTGCTGCACAAATACTTGGATCATTCCATGATGATATACATGATGCATTAGAATTGAGAAGAGAAGCGATTGAAAAAGATGTGCGCGAAGGTAGTGAGCTAGTATGACGAGAATCATTTTACCTGGAAAAACAATCGGCATTATTGGAGGCGGCCAGCTAGGAAGAATGATGGCATTGGCAGCTAAGGAGATGGGATATAAAATTGCTGTTTTAGATCCTACAAAAAATTCACCATGTGCACAAGTTGCTGATATTGAAATTGTTGCACCATATGACGATTTAAAAGCAATTCAGCATTTAGCGGAGATTAGTGATGTTGTCACATATGAATTTGAGAATATTGATTATAGATGTTTACAATGGCTTGAAAAACATGCTTACTTACCGCAAGGCAGTCAGTTGTTAAGTAAAACACAAAATCGTTTTACAGAAAAGAATGCGATTGAGAAAGCTGAGCTACCAGTAGCAACGTATAGATTAGTTCAAAATCAAGATCAGCTTACTGAAGCAATTACTGAGTTATCATATCCTTCCGTCTTGAAAACGACGACAGGCGGATATGATGGGAAAGGTCAAGTTGTTTTAAGAAGTGAGGCTGACGTTGATAAAGCGCGAGAGCTTGCGAATGCAGCAGAGTGTATTTTAGAGAAATGGGTGCCTTTTGAAAAAGAAGTATCAGTTATTGTGATTCGTAGTGTAAGTGGTGAAACGAAAGTATTTCCGGTAGCGGAAAATATTCATGTAAATAACATTTTGCATGAATCTATCGTTCCAGCTCGCATTACAGAAAAACTTTCTCAAAAAGCAATTGCTTATGCAAAAGTGCTCGCGGATGAACTAGAACTTGTGGGAACACTAGCGGTAGAGATGTTTGCTACAGCTGATGGTGAGATTTATATTAATGAATTAGCACCAAGACCTCACAATTCAGGACACTATACACAGGATGCATGTGAAACGAGTCAATTCGGTCAACATATTCGAGCAATCTGTAATTTACCTCTTGGAGAAACAAATTTGTTAAAACCAGTTGTCATGGTAAACATTTTAGGCGAACATATAGAAGGGGTCCTAAGACAAGTGAATAGATTAACCGGGTGCTATTTACACTTGTATGGAAAAGAAGAAGCAAAAGCGCAGCGAAAAATGGGGCATGTTAATATTTTAAATGATAATATTGAAGTCGCTCTAGAAAAAGCGAAGAGTTTGCATATTTGGGACCATCAAGAACAACTGTTGGAGGGAAAAAGATGATTAGTCGTTATACACGCCCAGAAATGGGTGCAATTTGGACGGAAGAGAACAAATTTAAAGCGTGGTTAGAAGTTGAGATTTTAGCTTGTGAAGCATGGGCTGAGCTTGGCGATATTCCAAAAGAAGATGTTAAAAAAATTCGTGAGCATGCATCATTTGATATTGATCGTATTTATGAAATTGAAAAAGAGACACGTCATGATGTAGTTGCATTCACTCGTGCTGTATCCGAAACACCAACATTAGGTGAGGAACGTAAATGGGTTCATTACGGTTTAACATCTACAGACGTAGTAGATACAGCGTTATCTTACATCTTAAAACAAGCGAATGAAATCATATTAAAAGACTTAGAAAACTTTGTAAGCATTTTAGCTAACAAAGCGAAAGAGCATAAATACACGATCATGATGGGAAGAACACACGGTGTTCATGCAGAACCAACAACATTTGGTTTAAAACTTGGTCTTTGGTATGAAGAAATGAAACGTAACGTAGAGCGTTTCAAACAAGCTGCTGATACAGTTCGCGTTGGTAAATTATCTGGTGCGGTTGGTACATACGCAAATATCGATCCATTCGTAGAAAAGTATGTTTGTGAAAACTTAGGATTAGAAGCAGCACCAATTTCAACACAAACATTGCAACGTGATCGCCATGCTCATTACATGTCAACACTTGCACTAATCGCAACATCTATTGAAAAGATGGCAGTTGAGATTCGTGGTTTACAAAAGAGTGAAACACGTGAAGTTGAAGAGGCTTTTGCAAAAGGCCAAAAAGGTTCTTCTGCAATGCCACATAAACGTAATCCAATCGGATCAGAAAATATGACTGGTTTAGCTCGTGTTATCCGCGGTTATATGATGACAGCGTATGAGAATGTTCCATTATGGCATGAGCGTGATATTTCTCACTCTTCGGCAGAACGCGTAATTTTACCAGATGCTACAATCGCATTAAATTACATGCTAAATCGCTTTGGTAATATCGTTAAAAACTTAACTGTATACCCAGAGAATATGAAACGCAATATGACAAGAACATATGGCTTAATTTATTCTCAGCGTGTAATGCTTACATTAATCGACAAGGGTATGGTACGTGAAGAAGCTTATGATATCGTACAGCCTAAAGCGATGGAAGCTTGGGAAACACAAGTACAATTTAAAGAGCTTGTAGAAGCTGATGAGCGTATTACGAGCAAGTTATCACAAGAAGAAATTAATGAATGCTTCAACTATGAGCATCATATGCAACACGTTGATACAATCTTTGAACGCCTTGGGTTAAACGAAGCGTAAAATTTCATATGGCACAGAATAGAGTCATTCTGTGCCATTCTTTATAAAAACATTATTCACATTTTTCAAACTACAGGGGGCTTGCGAAATGCAAAAGCTAGAATTGCTGTATGAAGGTAAGGCAAAAAGAATTTATCGTACAGAATCAGCAGATATGGTTTGGGTAGAGTACAAAGATAGTGCGACTGCTTTCAATGGGGAGAAAAAAGAGACGATTACAGGAAAAGGTCGTTTGAACAATGAGATTACAACTTTATTGTTCAGAAAGTTACAAGAAGTAGGAATAAAAACACATTTTGTAGAGAAGTTATCTGAAACAGAGCAACTTGTTAAAAAAGTGAGTATTATTCCTCTAGAAGTTGTCACAAGAAATGTAATTGCAGGAAGTCTTTCAAAACGATTAGGAATGGAAGAGGGAACTGTACTTGCAGAACCAATCGTAGAATTTTACTTCAAAGATGATGATTTAGGAGATCCGCTTGTAACGGAAGATCATATTCGTGTATTAAACGTTGCATCACCAGAGCAAGTAAGCGTATTACGAGATATGGCTCTACAAATCAATCAAGTGTTGATTGATCATTTCGCAAGCTGTCGTGTAAGACTAGTAGATTTCAAATTAGAGTTTGGTGTAACAGATGAAGGAAAAATCATTTTAGCAGATGAAATTTCACCAGATACTTGCCGTTTATGGGATGAAACGAGCAATGAAAAATTTGATAAAGACGTATTCCGTCGTGACCTTGGAAATTTAACAGAAGCTTATGAAGAGATTTTAAAACGTTTAGGGGGAATTTCACATGTATAAAGTTAAGGTATATGTAACGTTAAGAGAAAGCGTATTAGATCCACAAGGAACAGCAGTAAAAGGGGCACTTCATAGTCTTTCGTTCACAGAAGTACAAGACGTTCGAATCGGAAAATATATGGAATTAACAATTGATAAATCAGTATCTGACCTTGACGCAAAGGTAAAAGAAATGTGTGAAAAACTATTAACAAACGTTGTAATGGAAGACTTCCGTTATGAAGTTGAGGAGGTTGTCGCACAGTGAAATTTGCAGTCATAGTATTCCCAGGTTCGAACTGTGATGTCGATATGTTCCATGCAATTAAAGATGAGCTTGGTGAAGAAGTAGATTACGTTTGGCACGATAGAGAGAATTTAGATGAATATGATGCAATTTTACTACCTGGTGGATTCTCTTACGGTGACTATTTACGTTGTGGTGCTATTTCTCGCTTCGCGAATGCAATGAAAGCAGTGCAAAAAGCTGCTGAGCAAGGAAAGCCGATTTTAGGTGTATGTAATGGATTCCAGATTCTTGTTGAATCAGGATTACTACCAGGAGCGTTAATGAGAAACGAAAACTTAAAATTTATGTGCCGAACAGTTCAGCTGCGTGTTGAAAATAATGAAACGATGTTTACATCACAATATGAAAAAGATGAAGTAATCAATATTCCAATCGCGCATGGTGAGGGGAATTACTATTGTGATGAAGAGACTCTTAAACAATTAGAAGAGAATAATCAAATCGCATTCCGTTACGTAGAAAATCCGAATGGAAGCGTTTCAGATATTGCTGGTATTGTAAATGAAAAAGGAAATGTACTTGGTATGATGCCACACCCAGAGCGTGCTGTAGATGAATTACTTGGCGGTGCTGAAGGGTTAAAAGTCTTTCAATCTATCTTAAAACAGTGGAGGGAAACATATGTCGTTAATGCTTGAACCAAATCCAACACAAATTAAAGAAGAGCGCATATATGCGGAAATGGGGCTAACAGACGAAGAGTTTGCCATGGTTGAAAAGATTTTAGGCCGTCTGCCAAATTATACAGAAACAGGATTATTCTCTGTTATGTGGTCTGAACATTGCAGTTATAAAAATTCAAAACCAGTACTTCGAAAATTCCCAACAACAGGTGAGCGCGTTCTGCAAGGACCTGGGGAAGGTGCTGGAATTGTAGATATCGGTGATAATCAAGCGGTTGTATTTAAAATGGAAAGTCATAACCATCCTTCTGCTATTGAACCATATCAAGGAGCAGCAACAGGCGTTGGTGGTATTATCCGTGACGTATTCTCTATGGGAGCACGCCCGGTAGCTCTATTAAACTCACTTCGCTTCGGTGAATTACAGTCACCACGTGTGAAATATTTATTCGAAGAAGTAGTAGCAGGGATTGCAGGATACGGTAACTGTATCGGCATTCCGACTGTTGGCGGCGAAGTACAATTTGATCCATGTTATGAAGGAAATCCACTTGTAAATGCAATGTGCGTAGGCTTAATTAATCATGAAGATATTAAAAAGGGGCAAGCGCACGGTGCTGGAAACACAGTAATGTACGTAGGAGCATCAACTGGTCGTGACGGTATTCACGGTGCAACATTCGCATCTGAAGAGTTATCTGAAAGCTCAGAAGCGAAGCGTCCAGCAGTTCAAGTAGGAGATCCATTTATGGAAAAACTTCTTATTGAAGCTTGCTTAGAACTTATTCAGTCGGATGCACTTGTTGGAATTCAAGATATGGGTGCAGCTGGTTTAACATCATCTTCTGCAGAAATGGCAAGTAAAGCAGGTATGGGTATTGAAATGTACTTAGATGATGTACCACAACGTGAAACAGGAATGACACCATATGAAATGATGCTATCTGAATCACAAGAACGTATGCTAATCGTTGTGAAAAAGGGTAGAGAGCAAGAAATAGTAGATTTATTTGAGAAGTATGGTCTTGCAGCCGTTACGATGGGGAAAGTAACGGAAGACAAAATGCTTCGCTTATTCCATAAAGGTGAAAAGGTAGCTGAAGTACCAGCAGATGCTCTTGCAGAAGAAGCACCAATTTATCATAAGCCATCAAAAGAAGCAGCATACTTTGCTGAATTCCAGGCAATGAAAATGGAAACACCAAAAGTAGAAAATTATAAAGAAACGTTATTCGCTCTATTACAACAACCGACGATTGCAAGTAAAGAGTGGGTTTATGATCAATATGATTATCAAGTTCGCACAAGCACAGTTGTTACACCAGGTTCAGATGCAGCAGTTGTACGTGTACGCGGTACAGAAAAAGGATTAGCAATGACGACAGATTGTAACTCTCGCTACATTTATTTAGATCCAGAAGTGGGCGGTAAAATTGCAGTAGCAGAGGCAGCACGTAATATCGTATGTTCTGGGGGAGAGCCACTTGCAATTACAGATTGCTTAAACTTCGGTAATCCAGAAAAACCAGAAATCTTCTGGCAAATTGAGAAATCAGTAGATGGTATGAGTGAAGCTTGTCGCACATTACAAACGCCAGTTATCGGCGGAAACGTATCAATGTATAACGAACGTAGTGGTGAAGCTGTATACCCAACACCGACAGTTGGGATGGTTGGACTTGTACACGATTTAAAACATGTAACAACACAAGAGTTTAAGCAAGCTGGCGATTTAGTTTATATCATCGGAGAGACGAAAGCTGAGTTTGGTGGAAGTGAATTACAGAAAATGATTCACGGCAAAATTTTCGGTCAATCACCAAGCATCGATCTAGACGTAGAATTAAAACGTCAAAAACAAGTATTAGCAGCAATTCAAGCTGGCCTTGTTCAATCTGCTCATGATGTTGCAGAAGGTGGTTTAGCAGTTGCAATTACTGAGAGTGCAATTGGTGCAAATGGTTTAGGTGCTACTGTGAAATTAGACGGAGAAGCAACAGCGGCATTATTTGCTGAATCACAATCTCGCTTCGTTATAACTGTAAAACGTGAAAATAAAGAAGCGTTTGAGACGGCGGTAGAAGCAATTCAAGTTGGAGAAGTGACAAATACAAATGAAGTAACAATTCATAATGAAGAAAATGAAGTATTACTTACAGCAAATGTAGATGAAATGAGAAAGGCTTGGAAAGGGGCAATCCCATGCTTGCTGAAATAAAGGGGTTAAATGAAGAATGTGGCGTTTTCGGAATTTGGGGGCATGAAAATGCAGCACAAGTTTCGTACTACGGATTGCATAGTTTACAGCACCGTGGACAAGAAGGCGCAGGCATCGTCGTAAATAATGGTGAGAAAATCGTCGGTCACAAGGGGTTAGGTTTAATATCGGAAGTATTTTCAAGAGGTGAGCTAGAAGGCTTAAACGGAAAATCAGCAATTGGACACGTACGATATGCGACAGCTGGCGGAAGTGAAGTTGCTAACGTTCAACCATTATTATTCCGTTTTTCTGATCATAGTATGGCATTAGCTCATAACGGAAATTTAATTAACGCAAAGATGCTTCGTCGTGAATTAGAGGCAGAGGGAAGTATTTTCCAAACAAGTTCAGATACAGAGGTACTTTTACATCTCATTAAACGTAGTACGAAAGATTCTTTAATTGAAAGTGTAAAAGAGGCTCTAAATAAAGTGAAAGGTGCATTTGCATATCTTTTACTAACTGGAAATGAAATGATCGTTGCGCTAGACCCGAATGGATTCCGTCCTCTTTCAATTGGAAAGATGGGAGATGCTTACGTTGTAGCATCAGAAACATGTGCTTTCGATGTAGTAGGTGCAACATACATTCGTGATGTAGAACCAGGTGAATTACTTATCATCAATGATGAAGGAATTCATGTAGATCGTTTTACAAATGAAGTAGATCATGCAATTTGTAGTATGGAGTACATTTACTTTGCACGTCCGGATTCTAATATTGCAGGTATTAATGTCCATGCAGCACGTAAAAACATGGGAAAACGTTTGGCGGCAGAAGCTCCTATTGAAGCTGATGTTGTTACTGGTGTACCAGACTCTAGTATTTCAGCGGCAATTGGTTATGCGGAGGCGACAGGAATTCCATATGAGTTAGGATTAATTAAAAATCGTTACGTTGGACGTACGTTTATTCAACCTTCTCAAGAACTGCGTGAGCAAGGGGTTAAGATGAAGCTTTCAGCAGTAAGAGGCGTAGTTGAAGGAAAACGAGTTGTGATGATTGACGATTCTATCGTAAGAGGAACGACGAGTAAACGAATTGTTCGTATGCTTCGCGAGGCTGGAGCGACAGAAGTCCATGTAAGAATTGCTTCACCACCTCTTAAGTATCCATGTTTCTATGGCATTGATATTCAAACAAGAAAAGAATTAATCGCAGCAAATAATTCAATAGAAGAAATCCGTCAAATCATCGGAGCAGATTCTTTAACGTTTTTAAGTGAAGATGGATTAGTAGATGCAATTGGACGTCCATATGAAGGGAAATACGGCGGTCTATGTATGGCGTACTTCAATGGAGATTATCCAACAGCTCTTTATGATTATGAGCAAGAGCTTTTAGAAAGTATGAAATAAGAAGAAAAAAGCTTCTACTTCTTTTGATGTAGAAGCTAGCTTCTTTCTTAAAATGGCCCGCCCTGAATAGGGAGAAATTAAAAGACGAGGTGTAGATAACGATGGCGAATGCATATAAGCAAGCAGGAGTAGATATTGAAGCTGGATATGAAGCGGTATCTCGCATGAAAAAACACGTACAAACAACAATGAGAAAAGAAGTACTAGGCGGTCTAGGCGGTTTTGGAGGTATGTTTGATTTATCAAAATTTGCATTAGAAGAACCTGTATTAGTATCTGGAACAGATGGCGTGGGAACAAAATTGATGCTCGCTTTTATGGCAGATAAACATGACACAATTGGTATTGATGCAGTAGCAATGTGTGTAAATGATATTGTTGTCCAAGGAGCAGAGCCGCTTTTCTTCCTTGATTATATTGCTTGTGGTAAAGCTGAACCTAGTAAAATTGAAAACATCGTCAAAGGTATATCAGAGGGCTGTCGCCAAGCTGGTTGTGCATTAATTGGTGGAGAAACAGCTGAAATGCCAGGAATGTATTCTACGGAAGAATACGATTTAGCTGGTTTTACAGTTGGAATTGTTGATAAAAAGAAAATTGTAACAGGTGAAAAAATTGAAGCTGGTCAAGTATTAATTGGCTTAGCATCTAGCGGTATTCATAGTAATGGTTATTCTTTAGTACGAAAAGTATTACTAGAAGATGGAGAACTATCTTTAGATCGCATTTACGGACGCTTAGAACTACCTCTTGGTGAAGAATTATTAAAACCAACGAAAATTTATGTCAAACCTATTTTAGAACTATTGAAGAAATATGAAGTATACGGTATGGCGCATATTACAGGTGGCGGATTCATTGAAAATATTCCACGTATGTTACCAGAAGGAATCGGTGCAGAAATTGAATTAGGATCTTGGAAAATTCAACCGATCTTCAGTTTACTTCAAGAAGTGGGAAAACTAGAAGAGAAAGAAATGTTCAATATTTTTAACATGGGTATTGGTATGGTAGTAGCGGTGAAGGAAGAAGAGGCAAAAGATATCGTTCGTCTTCTTGAAGAGCAAGGAGAAACAGCTCGTATTATTGGACGTACTGTACAAGGAACTGGCGTTACCTTCAATGGGGGCACGGCACTATGAGTAGATTAGCAGTTTTTGCTTCTGGAAGCGGCTCTAACTTTCAATCTCTCGTTAATGCGGTAGAAGAAAAAAGATTGGATGCAGAAATTAGTTTATTAGTATGTGATAAACCAGAAGCACGTGCTGTTGGACGGGCACATTATCATCATATTCCGTGTTTCGCCTTTTCAGCGAAAGCATATGAGTCAAAAGAAGCATTTGAAAAAGAAATATTAAAGAAGCTAGAAGAGTATGAGATTGATTATGTTATTTTAGCTGGATATATGCGTTTAATTGGGCCGACTTTATTAGGAGCGTACGGTGGGAAGATTATTAATATTCATCCGTCACTATTACCGAGTTTTCCTGGTAAAGATGCTGTCGGTCAAGCGTTAGAAGCAGGTGTGAAAGTAACTGGAGTAACAATTCATTATGTAGATGCAGGTATGGATACAGGTCCAATTATTGCGCAAGAAGCAGTAGTTGTTTCTGAAGGGGATACGAGAGAAAGCTTACAAAAGAAAATTCAACAAGTTGAACATAAATTATACGTAAATACAGTGAATCAAATTGTTCAGTCTGCGAAAGAAACAACTGTTAACTAACATACAACCAGGGGTGAAGGATAAATGAAAAAGCGTGCATTAGTAAGTGTTTCAGATAAAACAGGAGTAGTAGAATTTGTTAAAGGTTTACTAGAACAAGGGATTGAAGTTATTTCAACAGGTGGTACGAAAAAATTACTAGAAGAAAACGGCTTACAAGTAATCGGTATTTCTGAAGTAACTGGTTTCCCGGAAATTATGGATGGACGTGTAAAAACATTACACCCAAATATTCATGGTGGTCTATTAGCGGTTCGTGATAATGAAACGCATGTAGCGCAAATGAATGAGTTAGGTATGCAGCCAATTGATTTTGTTGTTGTTAACTTATACCCATTTAAAGAAACAATCGCTAAGCCTGATGTAACATTTGCTGATGCAATTGAAAATATTGATATCGGTGGTCCAACAATGATTCGCTCTGCTGCGAAAAATCATAAATTTGTATCGGTAATTGTAGATCCAGTAGATTACGATGTTGTATTAGCAGAACTGAAAGAGAACGGTGAAGTAAAAGAAGAAACAAAACGTAAATTAGCAGCGAAAGTATTCCGTCATACAGCGGCATATGATGCGTTAATCTCTAACTACTTAACAGAGCAAATGGGTGAAGAAAGCCCAGAAACATTAACAGTGACATTTGAGAAAAAACAAGATTTACGCTATGGAGAAAATCCACATCAAAAAGCAACCTTCTATAAAGCACCATTCGCTGTAACTTCTTCTGTTGCATACGCAGAACAATTACACGGTAAAGAATTATCTTACAACAATATTAATGATGCAGATGCAGCACTTAGTATTGTAAAAGAATTTACAGAGCCAGCAGTAGTAGCAGTAAAACATATGAATCCATGTGGTGTTGGAGTGGGTACTGATATTCATGAAGCATACACACGCGCTTATGAAGCAGATCCAGTATCAATCTTTGGTGGAATTATTGCAGCAAATCGTGAAATTGATAAAGCTACAGCAGAAAAGTTACACGAAATTTTCTTAGAAATCATTATTGCACCTTCTTTCTCAAAAGAAGCTTTAGAAGTATTGCAAAGTAAGAAAAACTTACGTCTACTAACTGTAAATATTGAAAAAGCGACAAGTGCAAGCAAAAAACTAACTTCTGTACAAGGTGGTCTTCTCGTTCAAGAGGAAGATACGTTATCATTAGATGAAAGTACAATTTCAATTCCGACAAAACGTGAACCATCAGAGCAAGAGTGGAAAGATTTAAAACTAGCTTGGAAAGTTGTAAAACATGTGAAATCAAACGCAATTGTTTTAGCGAATGATAACATGACAGTTGGTGTAGGCGCGGGACAGATGAACCGTGTAGGTTCTGCAAAAATCGCAATTACACAAGCTGGCGAAAAAGCACAAGGTAGCGCACTTGCATCTGATGCTTTCTTCCCAATGCCAGATACAGTAGAAGAAGCAGCAAAAGCAGGGATTACAGCAATCATTCAACCAGGCGGATCAATCCGTGACGAAGATTCTATCAAAGTTGCGGATAAGTATGGGATTACGATGGTGTTCACTGGCGTACGTCATTTCAAACACTAATAGAGGATATTTAAAAGGTCCGGTCAAGATAACTGTCGCATGTCGTCGTTGCTCTTGATCCTCCCTTTTAAACTTTTATTGATATGAAAACAAACTAGGAGCAGAGCTTCTAGTTTGTACTTATTTAAGTATTGGGGGATGAAATATGAATGTTTTAGTAATTGGCCGAGGTGGGCGTGAGCATGCTTTAGCTTGGAAGTTTGCGCAATCTGAAAAGGTGGAAAAGGTATATGTAGCACCTGGTAATGAAGGTATGCGCGATGTTGCAACACCAGTTGATATTGATGAAAATGATTTTGATGCATTAGTTTTATTTGCTAAAGAGAATAAGGTTGAATTAACTTTCGTTGGACCAGAAATTCCGCTTATGAATGGAATTGTTGATCGATTTAACGAAGAGGGACTTCGTGTGTTTGGCCCAAATAAGGCGGCTGCTGTTATTGAAGGTAGTAAGGCTTTTACGAAAGAATTGATGAAAAAATATGATATTCCAACTGCGGCATATGAAACTTTTACAAACTATGAAGAAGCAGTACAGTATATTCAAAAAGTTGGTGCGCCAATCGTTATTAAAGCTGACGGCCTAGCTGCTGGTAAAGGTGTAACGGTAGCAATGACGCTTGAAGAAGCATTACAAGCTGTGAAAGAGATGCTACAAGATGTGAAGTTCGGCGAAGCGAGCAAGAAGGTCGTTATTGAAGAGTTTTTAGATGGACAAGAATTTTCATTAATGGCATTTGTAAATGGAACAACTGTGCATCCGATGGTAATTGCGCAAGATCATAAACGAGCTTTTGATGGTGATAAAGGTCCAAATACAGGCGGAATGGGTGCGTATTCTCCAGTACCACAAATTTCGGAATCAGCAGTTCAAGAGGCGATAAAAACAGTATTACATCCAACTGCTAAAGCGATGATTGCAGAAAATCGATCGTTTACAGGGATTTTATATGCGGGACTTATTTTAACAAATGATGGCCCAAAGGTAATTGAATTTAATGCACGCTTTGGTGACCCTGAAACGGAAGTAGTATTACCTCGCTTAGAAAATGATTTAGTTGATGTATGTAACGCTGTATTAAATGAAAGTGAATTAACGTTACAGTGGTCAGAGGAAGCGGTAATTGGTGTTGTACTTGCTTCGAAAGGGTATCCGGAAGCATATAAAAAAGGTGACATTATTAAAGGATTAGATGCACTGAACGATGTAATTGTTTTCCATTCAGGTACAGCGATGAAGCATGGTGACTTTGTAACAAATGGTGGCCGTGTACTATTTGTTGCTTGTAAGGCGGACAGTTTACAAGCGGCGAAAGATAAGGTGTATAAAGAAATCGGTAAAATTGAGAGTGATGGTCTATTTTACCGAAGTGATATAGGATATCGTGCAATTGGTCATGAGATGACGAGAAGCTAGTAATATTAAATGTTTTAGCGGTAAGAAAAGCGGAGAATGAGGTAGTTCATTCTCCGCTTTTCTTATTATTTTATTTAGGAACTTTTATAAGATCAATAATGTCAGGGCATTGTAATTGATAAGTTATTGCTGTTGATGAAACTTTCTTTGAAATTTTTCGGCAACTACTATTGGAATATTTAATTTTTTTGTTTTCTGTATTTCGGTCGCTTGTTTTTGAGTAATCAACATCATAATACAAAGATGTTGTCTCTCTTCCTTTTTTTACTGTTAAATCTATGATGAGAGGCTCATCTTTTTCGTTAAATCGAGTGATGCGAATGGAGTGACTCTTATTTGAATTATATTTTTTAATGAAGATATCTAATTTTTCGATATTGTAAACTGTGTCATTCTTTTGAATGACATCACCATATTTTTCGGCGGTTTCAAAACTATATTCTTTATTGGATGTATCAATTGTTGGTCGTTTATTTGAGCAAGCGACAAGATTGAATGAGAGTAGTGCAATAAATAATAAACTCTTTTTTTTATAGTAATGTTTTATAGGCAAAGCGAACCACCTCTATTAATAATGTTATATTTGTATTTTAAAATATAATTACAAAGAAAACATCATCATTGTATTAAAAAATCCCACTGATTTCTCAGCGGGATTTTTTATGCATCTTTATCTTTTTTCAATTTTCCTTTTTGCTTTGCCATTTCTCGAAGTAAATACTCGATGTGTGCATTGACGCTACGAAACTCATCATTCGCCCATTTTTCGATGACTGCATGTAATTCAGGATCAATACGTAATGGAAAGCTTTTCTTTTTAGCCATAATGATTTACAACCCTTTAGTATAGGCTTCCTGTATTAATAACTGGTTGCGCACCTTTATCTGAAACGATGGCAACTAATAAGTTGTTCACCATATTTGCTTTACGCTCGTCATCTAATTCAAGTACGCCTTCCTCATCTAACATATGGATTGAATCTTTCGCCATCTTCACAGCACCTTCAACAATCTCTTTTCTAGCAGCTAATACTGCTTTTGCTTGTTGACGTTGTAGCATTGCATGGGCAATTTCTGTTGCGTAAGCTAAATGTGTTAAACGAGTTTCTAATACTTCTACGCCAGCGATTTCAAGGCGCGCTTCTAACTCACGTTTTAATTCTTCAGAGATTTCTTCAGTATTTCCGCGTAACGTGATGCAAGTTTCATCTTGGAAATTGTCATAAGGATATTTTGTTGCGACGTGGCGGATTGCTGTTTCACTTTGAATTTCTACAAATCGATCGTAATGTTCAACACCGAACATTGCTTTTGCAGAATCAACTACTTTATATACGATAACGGCTGCAATTTCAATTGGATTTCCCTCAATATCGTTTACTTTTAACTTCTTACTATTAAAGTTTTCAACACGTAACGATACAGTTTGACGGAATGCGAATGGAATTGTTAAAAATAAACCGTTTTGACGAATTGTTCCTAAATAATTACCGAAAAACGTAATAACTTTTGCTTGGTTTGGTTGAACAATACCAATACCTGTAGCAAGAACGGCGGCTAAAATAATAGTTAATGCCGCTCCTATGAAAATTTCTTGTACAAGGAAAAATACACCGATAGCGGCTAAAATTAAAATCCCGATAATACCGAGAAAACCATTTACATAAAAAACTTGTTTTTCTTTCATATGATCGCCTCCTGATATAAAAATGATATCACTTTTATATCATTTTATGCAAGGGCTTTACACCTAATTTTCTGAAATTATTGATTAGGTATTTCTTATGTATATTTTGAGGTTTGAAATGAGAATGTATGTTCTATTTTGTGGTAAAATAAAGAAGACTTAACCGCCCACTGCAGCAGCTAAGTCCCTTTGAGAGCATCTTGCATCGTGACAAATGATTCAAAGCGGTTTTGCCAGGATTATATCTTCAATCGCTGACTCAATCTCTTTGTCAGAAGTGTCATAACTTCCATTTGACTTTGGTTTGTCGTGATTGGAAGTTTGGTTCACTTCTTCTTTAGCATGTCCCTTTTCGGTAAAATTCATGCTAGGCATTTTAAATGCCCCCATATTCATGTATTTTCCGAATTTCCACATTTCAACAACGGGGCAGAAACGAACAATTCCCTCTGCGATTTTCATTGCACCAATCCATAGCAAGACGTTAGACCAAGTGCACCACGGCTTGCGTACAAGTTTAGCACTACTACAGCCGAAGAGGATAAGTCCGAGTGTAATTCGAATTAGGGCATTTATTGTACCGATGTTTTGCTTCATTAGAAAAACACTCCTTTTTATGAAAGTTGAAATAGATAATACTATTTCTCTTATTAGTATCCCGTGTGATTTTGGGGATATGTAATCCAACATTTGACGTTGAAAAAGATGTTGGAATGTGCGTGTGTGTAAGTAGCTTTTTTTGTTATAATGAAAGAATGCACAAAAGGAAGTTCAAAGTTAAATCCTCTCGTTTGAAAAACTATGGAAGAGGGAATTCCAAACTTAATTCTCCGTTTTAAACAAATATTTAAGATGAAGTTAAAAAAATCCTGATGAAAATAAACTGTTATTTTGAACAGAAATATATATAACTAGAGAAAAGAAAGGGTGTTTTCATGTACGATATTTCCGGGTGGAAACATGTATTTAAGCTTGATCCAAATAAGGAGTTAAGTGACGAACATTTAGAAATGATTTGTGAGTCTGGAACAGATGCTGTTATTGTAGGCGGAAGTGATGGAGTTACAATTGATAATGTATTACACATGCTAGTTAGCATTCGCAGATATGCAGTTCCTTGTGTGTTAGAGGTTTCTGATGTGGAAGCAATTACACCAGGATTTGATTTTTATTATATCCCAAGCGTTTTAAATAGCCGAAAGGTAGAATGGGTAACAGGTGTTCATCACGAGGCTTTGAAAGAATTTGGGGATATTATGGACTGGGACGAAATTTTCATGGAAGGGTATTGTGTTTTAAATCCGGAAGCGAAAGTAGCTCAGCTTACAGATGCGAAATGTGATGTAACAGAAGATGATGTAATTGCATACGCGCGTTTAGCAGACAAGCTATTACGTTTACCGATATTTTATTTAGAATATAGCGGTACGTATGGAGACGTTGAACTTGTTAAAAATGTAAAAGCAGAATTAAAACAAGCGAAGTTATATTATGGCGGCGGTATTTCTAATGCTGAACAAGCGAAGGAAATGGCACAATACGCTGATACAGTAGTGGTTGGGAATATTATTTATGATGATATAAAATCCGCGTTAAAAACAGTTAAAGCAGTAAAAGGAGAGTAGGTGCAGGCGTATATGAGTAAGACAGATAAGTTATTAAATGGTTTAAATCCGCAGCAACAAAAAGCAGTACAAACAACGAACGGACCACTTCTATTAATGGCAGGTGCAGGTAGTGGTAAAACACGTGTGTTAACACATCGTATTGCGTATTTACTTGGTGAAAAAGGTGTAGCGCCATGGAATGTACTAGCTATTACCTTTACAAATAAAGCGGCGCGTGAAATGCGCGAGCGTATTGATACACTTGTCGGACCAGAAGCAGAAGATATTTGGATTTCTACGTTCCACTCTATGTGTGTACGTATTTTACGACGTGATATCGATCGTATTGGTATTAATCGTAACTTTACAATCTTAGATTCAGGCGATCAGTTAACTGTAGTCAAAAAAATTATGAAAGAGCGCAATATTGATCCGAAGAAATTTGAGCCGCGCTCTATTTTAGCTGGTATTAGTAATGCGAAAAATGAATTGTTATCTGCAGATAAATATGCGAAAAAAATTACAATCGCTGATCCATATGAAAAATTAACGAGCGATGTATATACAGAATATCAAAAACGTCTTCTGAAAAATAACTCATTAGACTTTGATGATTTAATTATGACAACGATTCAGCTATTTGAACGTGTTCCAGAAGTACTAGAGTTTTATCAGCGTAAGTTCCAATATATTCACGTGGATGAGTATCAAGATACGAACAAAGCGCAGTACCTTCTTGTAAAACATTTAGCAGCACGTTTTAAAAATTTATGTGTTGTAGGTGACTCAGATCAGTCTATTTACCGCTGGCGCGGGGCTGACATTTCTAACATTTTGTCATTCGAAAAAGACTATGAGAATGCGCAAGTTATTCTGTTAGAACAAAACTATCGTTCGTCACAAAATATTTTAAATGCAGCGAATGCTGTTATTGAAAAAAATTCAAACCGTAAACCGAAAAAATTATGGACAGACAATCAAGTTGGAAGCAAAATCTCATATTACCGTGCTGCGACGGAAAAAGACGAAGCATATTTTGTTGCGAAAAAAATTCGTGACGATATTCAAATGGGAAAACGAAAATATACGGACTTTGCAGTATTATATCGTACAAATGCCCAGTCTCGTATGGTCGAGGAGATTTTCCTGAAATCTAATATTCCTTACAAAATTGTCGGCGGTACGAAGTTCTACGATCGTAAAGAGATTAAAGATATTTTGGCGTATTTACGTTTAATTGGGAATCCAGATGATGAGATTAGTTTCGCACGTATTATTAACATGCCAAAGCGCGGAATTGGTGCGACTTCTATCGATAAAATTATTAATTACGGTGTACAAAATGGAATTTCATTAACTGCTGTATTCGATGAGATTGAGCATGTTGGTGTAAGTGCAAAAATAACAAAGGCAGTAAAAGAATTCGCAGGTCTATTACACAACTGGGTAAATATGCAAGAGTATTTATCTGTTACAGAATTGGTAGAAGAAGTTATTGAAAAAACAGGCTATCGCGATATGTTGAAAAACGAGCGTACTTTAGAAGCAGAAGGTCGTTTAGAGAACTTAGATGAGTTTTTATCTGTTACGCAAACATTTGAATCTCAAAGCGAAGATAAGAGCCTTGTTGCATTCTTAACAGACTTAGCGCTTGTTGCTGATATTGATCGTGTCGATGAAGATCCAACTGCTGGTGAGGAAGTTATTTTAATGACGATGCACTCAGCGAAAGGATTAGAATTCCCAGTTGTCTTTATTGTTGGTTTAGAGGAAGGAATATTCCCGCATACTCGTTCTCTAATGGAAGAAGATGAAATGCAGGAAGAGCGTCGCCTTGCTTATGTAGGTATTACTCGTGCAGAAGAAGAGTTATATTTATCCAATGCACAAATGCGTACTTTATTTGGTAGAACAAGTATGAACGCTGCTTCTCGATTTATTACAGAAATCCCGGCAGAGCTAGTAGAATCGTTAAATGAAACAGCGCCAAAGCGTGAAACATCGTTTGGTGCAAAAGGCAGAACGACAAGTACAAGTAGAATGACAACTACAACCACAACACGCTCTCGTTCAGCTTTCGCGCGTCCTGCAGCTAAGACAACAGGCGGCGAGCAAATTGGCTGGGCAGTAGGCGATAAAGCTTCCCACCAAAAATGGGGAGTCGGTACAGTTGTCAGTGTAAAAGGTGAAGGTGATGCAAAAGAATTAGATATTGCGTTCCCAAGCCCAATTGGTGTTAAACGTTTGTTAGCAAAATTTGCACCTGTGACGAAACAATAGGAAAGGAATGAGGATATGTCAAAAGAGATAGCAAAACAACGTATAGAAGAACTGCGTGATTTGTTAAATACATTTAACTATCAGTATCACGTATTAGACAATCCTTCTGTTTCTGATGCGGAGTATGACCGTAATATGCAGGAGCTTATAAAATTAGAAGCAGAGAATCCAGAGTTTATGAGTGAAGACTCTCCCTCCATTCGCGTTGGGGGAACTGTTCTTGATATATTTGAAAAAGTAACACATAAGTCACCGATGTTAAGTTTAGGAAATGCATTTAACGAAGGAGATTTACGTGATTTTGATCGACGAGTACGCCAAGGAATTGATGATGCGAATGTAAGATATATATGCGAATTAAAAATTGACGGACTTGCTGTTTCACTTCATTATGAAAAAGGACGCTTCATTCAAGGGGCAACACGTGGTGATGGTGTAACAGGTGAAGATATTACCCAAAATTTAAAAACGATTAAAGCGATCCCGCTCCGTCTAAATGAAGAAGTAACATTAGAAGCACGAGGCGAAGCTTATATGCCGAAGCGTTCATTCGTTAAGTTAAATGAAGAAAAAGAACAAAATGGTGAAGATGTATTTGCGAATCCGCGTAATGCGGCAGCAGGTTCAATACGCCAACTTGATCCAAAAATTGCAGCGAAGCGTAACTTATCTATGTTTGTGTACGGTCTTGCGAATGTAGAAGAAAAAACAATTCCATCACATAGTGAATCGCTTGATTTCTTAGGTGAACTTGGATTCAAAACAAATCCAAATCGACGTACATGTGAGACAATTGAAGAAGTTATAGCTTATGTAGAAGAATGGCAAGAAAAACGTCCGCATCTTGATTATGAGATTGATGGAATCGTTATAAAAGTAGATGATGTTGCTCTTCAAGAAAGTTTAGGAACTACAGCAAAGAGTCCAAGATGGGCGATTGCTTATAAATTCCCGGCTGAAGAAGTTGTAACAAGATTAACAGGCATTGAATTAAGTGTTGGTCGCACAGGGGTTGTAACACCGACTGCAGAGCTAGAGCCAGTGCGAGTGGCTGGTACTATCGTTCGTCGTGCTTCTTTACATAACGAAGATTTAATTCGTGAAAAGGACATTCGAATTGGTGACTATGTTGTAGTGAAGAAGGCTGGAGATATTATTCCTGAAGTTGTGAACGTTATTTTCGATAAGCGTACTGGTGAGGAAGAAGAATATCATATGCCAACGCATTGCCCAGCATGTGAGAGTGAACTAGTTCGTTTAGAAGAAGAAGTAGCACTTCGTTGTATAAATCCAACTTGTCCAGCTCAAATTCGAGAAGGATTAATTCATTTCGTTTCAAGAAATGCAATGAATATTGATGGACTTGGAGAACGTGTCATTACACAACTCTTTGATGCGGATTATATTCGTACATTTGCTGATTTATATTCGTTGACGAAAGAGCAATTATTGCAGCTAGAACGATTCGGTGAAAAATCAGCAACGAATTTAGTGCAAGCAATTGAGAATTCTAAAGACAACTCATTAGAGCGATTATTATTTGGCCTTGGTATTCGCCATGTCGGAGCAAAAGCAGCACGTACATTTGCAGAGCATTTCGAAACGATGGATGCACTTGTGAAAGCAACGGAAGAAGAACTAAAAGCAATTAATGAGATTGGTGAAAAAATGGCTCAATCCGTCGTGACGTATTTTGATAATGAAGACGTATTAGAGTTATTACAACAATTTAAAGAGTATGGCGTGAATATGGCATACAAAGGTATAAAAATTGCTGATTTACAAAATGTTGAGTCGTACTTCACAGGAAAAACTGTCGTTTTAACAGGTAAATTAGAAGTTATGGGACGTAGTGAAGCGAAGAAGAAGATTGAGGCATTAGGTGGAAAAGTCACAGGAAGTGTTAGTAAAAGTACGGATTTAGTTGTTGCAGGTGAAGCAGCAGGTTCGAAATTAGCACAAGCAGAGAAGCATAATGTTGAGGTTTGGAATGAAGAGAGGTTCTTACGAGAGCTAAATAAGTAAGAGGTGCAAACTTACCATGAAAAAAATAGCATTAGCGGTATTAAGCCTTGGCCTACTCGTAAGTGGGTGTAGTGCAGGTGCCGATAAAGATGAAAAAGTGGTTGAGAAATCGGGGAAAGCAAAAGAGCAAGCAATCGTTCCGAAGTACGCTATTTCGGATGAATACTATAAGGCGACTATTCCATTTCAAGCAGGAGCTGCACGTGGTTTAGTTGTACAAGGAGTAAGTAATCGTCTTGATATAGATGAATTTGAAACAGGATTAATGCGTATTGCGAAAGAATCCTTTAGTACGAAAGATCATTTCTTTAAAGGTGGAAGTACTCTAGATACTCAAAATGTGCAGATGCTTGTTAAAAGAAAGCGTACAGATGCTGAACAAAAGGAACTAGAGGACAAATTAAAAAAAGATGCAGTTAAATTTCCAAACATTGGGTTAAACCCAGCGTTAGGTGGAGGATCTGAATCATTAGAGGAAAAGAATAAAAAAAATCCAATATATATTTCAAATATTTTAGAGCATGATTATTATGTGAAAAAAGGCGAATCAGATGAGCGCCAAGGCATTGTAATTGGTTTAGCGATGAACTCGGTTCATTATTACGAGGAAGAGCATGGTTATCCGCGTGAGGCTAAAATTGAGCAAGAAAAAATGGTAGCTGAAGGGAAAAAAATGGCGCAAGAAGTCTTGAAATTTATGCATCAAAAACAGCCTGAAACAAAAAACCTTCCGATAACATTTGCAATTTATCGTCAGGCTCCAAAGGCTTCACTCGTGCCAGGTAACTTTGTTTCTTATGCGAATGTTGAAAAAGGCAGTGAAACGGTTGAGGATTGGAAACAAATTAATGAGAAATATTATTTGTTCCCATCTGAACAAGCGAAAACAGATAATAAACGTGAAGATCTGGCGAGAGTATCGAACTTTAAATCAAAACTAAGCGATTATTTCCAAGGCGACTACACAGCTGTTATCGGTACTGGTATGTATAGAGATGATGAATTAAGAGAAATAAAGCTTGATATTCCTGTCCAGTTTAATGGGAAAGCAGAAATAATTGGTTTTACACAATATGTAGCTGGGCTTGTTATGGAATACTTCCCGAATTATATGAAAGTACAAGTAACGATTAAATCTGTAGAACGTCCAGAAGCGATTATTATACGTGAAGCGAAGCAAGATGAACCATTTGTGAAAATTTTAGATTAAATAGGAGGGCTGTTCCTTTATGGAACGGCTTTTTTTCTTGAGGAATTTTGTTATAATTTAAAATGTTATAAATAATGGGGGTAAGGGGTAAAGCACATGGACGAATTAAGTTTTCAAGTCATTATTTTATTAATTGCATTCGGCTTTTTAGCAGCTTTTATTGATTCAGTTGTTGGCGGTGGAGGATTAATTTCGCTTCCAGCACTTATGTTTGTTGGTTTACCACCAGCTTCGGCAATTGCAACGAATAAATTAGCTGCAACGATGGGGACGTTTACGAGTGCAGTTTATTTTATTCGATCAGGAAAGGTCGATTTTAAAATTGTAGGAAAGTTAATCCCGTTAACTGTTATAGGAGCGGTCGCAGGCGCTTTAGTAGTAAAGTTTATTCCGCCGGATATTTTACGTCCGTTAGTGCTTGTGATGTTGGTGTTTATTGCCATTTATATTATTGCAAAAAAGGATTGGGGAAGTGTATCTACCTATAAGAAGATGACGAAAAGAAAAACATTAATATTTTTCTTTGTTATTTTAATGATAGGGTTTTACGATGGATTTTTTGGACCAGGGACAGGATCCTTTTTAATTTTTGCATTTTTATTAGTTGGTTTGGATTTTATTCAAGCGGCAGCATCTGGAAAACTTTTGAACTTTGTTAGTAATATCGTATCTTTAATTACTTTTTTATTTTTAGACGTAATTCATTTTGAATACGGTATTATTATGGGATTGTCGATGATTTTTGGCGCTTATTTTGGATCGAAGTTTGCAGTTCAAAAAGGTGTTGGATATGTAAGAACTTTATTTTTGTTAGTAACTATTTTATTGATTGGAAAAAACATTTTGGAATATACTCATATTTTGTAGAGTTATACGTATGTATAACTCTATTTTTTTATTATATTTTAAAAATTAATTAATTTTTAAAATATAAGTCTAGGAATATTTGAATAAATCTAAATTATCGTGTAGAATAATGTTGTAAAATGTAAACGTTTTTCTAAGGGGAGGCTAAAAAGAATGGTAGTAGCATACAAACATGAGCCATTTACAGATTTTTCAGTGGAGGCTAACAAATTAGCGTTTGAAGAAGGTTTAAAGAAAGTAGAATCTTATCTTGGACAAGACTATCCATTAATTATTGGGGGAGAAAAAATCACTACAGAAGACAAAATTGTTTCTGTAAACCCTGCAAATAAAGAGGAACTTGTTGGTCGCGTTTCAAAAGCAAGCCGTGAGTTAGCTGAAAAAGCAATGCAAGTAGCGGATGAAACATTCCAAACTTGGAGAAAATCAAAGCCAGAAATGCGTGCAGACATTTTATTCCGTGCTGCAGCAATCGTTCGTCGCAGAAAGCATGAATTCTCTGCTATTCTTGTAAAAGAAGCAGGTAAACCGTGGAATGAGGCAGATGCTGATACAGCAGAAGCAATCGATTTTATGGAATATTATGGTCGTCAAATGTTAAAATTAAAAGACGGAATTCCAGTAGAAAGCCGTCCAATTGAATATAATCGTTTCTCTTACATTCCATTAGGAGTAGGTGTTATCATTTCTCCTTGGAACTTCCCATTCGCAATTATGGCAGGTATGACAACAGCTGCTTTAGTTTCTGGTAACACAGTATTACTAAAACCAGCTAGTACAACTCCTGTAGTAGCAGCGAAATTCATGGAAGTATTAGAAGAAGCTGGCTTACCAGCTGGCGTAGTAAACTTCGTTCCAGGTAATGGTTCTGAAGTTGGTGACTACTTAGTAGATCACCCTCGTACACGTTTCGTGAGCTTCACTGGATCTCGTGATGTAGGTATCCGTATTTATGAGCGTGCAGCGAAAGTAAACCCAGGCCAAATTTGGTTAAAACGCGTTATCGCTGAAATGGGTGGTAAAGATACAATCGTTGTTGATAAAGAAGCAGATCTTGAATTAGCAGCTAAATCTATCGTAGCATCAGCATTCGGATTCTCAGGACAAAAATGTTCTGCATGTTCTCGTGCAGTAATCCATGAAGATGTATACGATTACGTATTAAATCGTGCTGTTGAATTAACGAAAGAATTAACAGTTGCTAATCCAGCTGTTTTAGGTACAAACATGGGTCCTGTTAATGACCAAGCTGCATTTGATAAAGTGATGAGCTATGTTGCAATTGGTAAAGAAGAAGGTAGAATCTTAACAGGTGGCGAAGGAGACGATTCTAAAGGCTGGTTCATCCAACCAACAATCGTTGCTGACGTTGCAGAAGATGCTCGCTTAATGAAAGAAGAAATCTTCGGACCAGTAGTAGCATTCTGTAAAGCAAAAGACTTTGATCATGCACTTGCAATTGCAAACAATACAGAATACGGTTTAACAGGTGCTGTTGTTACTAATAACCGTGACCATATTGAAAAAGCACGTGAAGAATTCCATGTGGGTAACTTATACTTCAACCGTGGATGTACTGGTGCAATCGTAGGTTACCAACCATTCGGTGGCTTTAACATGTCTGGTACAGACTCTAAAGCTGGTGGCCCTGACTACTTAGCACTTCACATGCAAGCAAAAACTACTTCTGAAACTTTATAAGAAATAGTAGAAGAGATCTTCGCAGTCTGCGAAGATCTCTTTTTTTTTTTTTTTTTTTGAAAAAATTTCTATATGTGGATTAAGATAGATATAAGTAGAAAAACTAATAAAGTAATAAGGTTTACTTCAGTAAATAAGGTATATTATATTTGTTGAATAGATTCTCTTTAAAGACAAGAAAAGTAGGTGAACAAAGTGGGAAAATATCAATTGGATTACAAAAGTCAGGTATCTGTGGCAAAGTTTCATGAAAAACAGACGCCTGCCAAATTTGATAAAAAGCAGCAAATTGAAAAATTGCGTGCGGAGTATTTGAAAAAGAAGCAAAAACAAACAGATAAATAATATGTTACGTTTTTGATAGGAGAAACTAGTTCTAATTACCATATACTACCATTTGGTAATTAGAACTAGCTAAATCCTATTAATATCGGGATAAACATGTAAATAGAAACAAAACAACGAGAAAAGTTGACTTATTAGTCATATTTTTTAGTATTCATTTTAAGGATTTCCTGTATAATACAATTTGAAAGAAAATCTATGGTTTGACAAGAAACACTCTTTTCGGTTTTGCTCACTGAAGGGAGTGTTTTTTTGTAGCCACAAACTCCTCTGTACTCATTACAGTTGCATATACTCCATTTAAACTAGCCAAAATTGTGTTATGAATATAAACGGCTGGTATAGTAGCATTCTTAAAAGAAAGATCTTTTGTAGCACAAGCATCATGTATAACGGTACATGGAAAGCCGAAATCAAAAGCAGCCCTTACGGTAGCATCAATACACATATGAGTCATCATCCCGCATATGACGACGTGCTCAATGTCTAAACGTTGTAATTGTTCTAGAAGATCAGTTTCGCGAAAACTATTTGGATAATGTTTGAGTATAACGGTTTCTTCTCTAAGTGGACGTACGCTTTCATGAATATGTACACCCTCTGTATTGGGCAGGAAAAAAGTAGCGTCATCTTTTATTGCTACATGTTGGATATGAAAAATAGGTTCGTTTTTCGTTCTAAAGAGTTGTAGCAGCTGACGAGCATATTTGCTTGCTTCTATTGGATTACGCAATTCCATCTTTCCGTGTTGAAAATAATCATTTTGAATATCAACGAGTAAAAGAGCTGTTTTCATATATTTATCTTCCTCCGGTTTCATATTCAAATAATGGTATTCAATTTATAGAGGTGATTCTCCTTTTAAAAAAATATGAAGGAGAAGAATTTTACATAACTTTAAAAAGCAATATTATATTGTGATTTTTTATTTGAAAATTTTAATAGAGAAATAATTAATATTTTTCTAAAAAATGTATTGACTCTTATTATTCTGAGTTCTATAATGAGAATTAATTAAACGACAATTAAATCGATACATTCTTATCCAGAGAGGTGGAGGGACTGGCCCTACGATACCTCAGCAACGGGTTTTTTAATACCGTGCTAACTCCAGCAAGCCTTATAAAAGGCTTGGAAGATGAGAAGATGTGACCGAGTACATATAAGTGCTCTCCTTCTTATCTTTACGGTTGATAAGAAGGAGAGCACTTTTTATTTTACCTCGAAAGCTCTACTTCAAGTTTTTACAGCATATAGGAGGCGAAAAAATGATTTCTTTTAACAACGTAAGTAAAGTATATGAATCAGGTGGGCAATCTGTTCATGCGGTGGAGGATGTAACATTATCAGTTGAGAAGGGCGAAATTTTTGGCATTATCGGTTTTAGTGGCGCTGGAAAGAGTACGTTATTACGCCTAGTAAATATGTTAGAGAGACCAACGGCGGGAACGATTTCAATAGATGATAAAGATATTACATCACTATCGACGAAAGAATTACGGAAGCTAAGACAAAGAATCGGGATGATTTTTCAAAGTTTTAATTTATTTAATTCAAGAACAGTGTTTGGGAATATTGCTTATCCATTAAGGTTAGCGAAAGTACCAAAAAATGAGATAAAAGAAAGAGTAAATGAACTGCTAAAGTTTGTAGGATTAGAAGATAAAGCAAACTATTATCCAGAGCAACTATCAGGCGGACAAAAGCAGCGTGTTGGCATTGCAAGAGCACTTGCAACATCGCCAGACATTCTTATATGTGATGAGGCAACATCAGCTTTAGATCCAGAAACAACGACAGAAATTTTGAACTTATTAAAGAAAGTAAATCGAGAATACAATGTAACAATTCTTCTTATTACACATGAAATGCATGTTGTGAAAGAAATTTGTCACCGTGTAGCTGTAATGGAGAAGGGAAAAGTTATTGAAGAAGGAAAACTATTTGACGTTTTCACACAACCGAAAACAAAGACAACTCAAAACTTTGTACGCTCCATTATTAATGATCATTTACCGGAAAGTGTTCTAGGGAAAATTCAAAATGGTGGACAGATTTATCGCTTAACATTTACTGGGGAAGAGACAGGGCAGCCGGTACTATCATATATCGCGAAAAATTATAACGTCGATGTAAACGTACTGTATGGAAATATTATTGAACTCCAAAATGTGCTATTTGGAAATCTTCTTGTAGAATTGCAAGGTGAACAGAAGGAAATTCAAAAAGCATTACAACATCTAAGACTGCAAGTGCAGCTGAAGGAGGTAGAAGCTCATGCGAGTTGATTGGAGTATATTTTGGCCTCGCATAGTAGATGCGACGGGGGATACCCTCTTAATGGTAATCGTAACCCTTATATTTGCTACAATTCTTGGTATACCCCTAGGTTTACTGTTATATGTAACGAGGAAAGGAAACTTTTTAGAAAATAAATGGGTCTTTTCTATTCTTAATATCATTATTAATACAATTCGTCCGGTTCCATTCATCATCTTCTTAGTAGCTTTAAGCCCACTAACAAGAAGTGTTATCGGAACGACGATTGGAACAGCAGCAGCAATCTTTCCAATGACGTTAGTTGCGTCAATTGGTATTGCTAGAATGGTTGAAACAAATCTTGTTTCAGTTCCAAAGGGAGTCATTGAAGCAGCTCAAGCGATGGGTGCTTCACCATTTAGAATTGTTTTTGAAATTCTTGTACCAGAAGCGTTAGCGCCATTGATTTTAGGTGTTACGTTTATGACAGTTGGTTTAATTGAATTTTCTGCAGTTGCTGGGCTTGTCGGTGGTGGCGGTCTTGGTGACTTAGCGATGACATATGGTTATCAACGTTTTGATACATCAGTTATGTTCGTAACGGTCGTTTTACTTATTATTCTCGTACAGGTAGCTCAAAATTTAGGAAACTACTTTGCGAAAGTCTTTTTACGTAGATCATAAAAAGGAAGAGGGGAAAAGAAAATGAAGAAAATTTTAGCATTTGCATTATCAGCGATTGTAGGAATTTCAGCGTTAAGCGGCTGCTCAAGTGGAGACACGGGGGCAGGAGCAAAAGAGAAAGTAGTTCGCGTTGGCGTAACCGGAACAGATGGAGACGCTTGGGAAATTTTAAAGAAAAAAGCTGAAAAAGAGGGAATTAAAATTAAACTGGTTGAGTTCTCTGATTACACAACGCCAAATAAAGCGTTAGCTGATGGAGATATTGAACTAAACTCATTCCAGCACGTTGCTTTCTTAGAGCAATTTAAAAAAGAGCATAAGTTAGATATTACAGCTGTCGGTACAACGCAAATTGCACCAATGGGCTTATACTCTGAAAAATATAAGAAGGCAAATGAAATTCCAGATGGTTCAGAAATTGCGATTCCAAATGATCCAACGAACCAAGCTCGTGCATTAAAACTTCTTGATGCAGCTGGATTATTAAAGCTTAAGAAAGACTTTGGCTTATTCGGAGATCCAAGTGGCATTGCTGAAAATCCGAAGAAGTTAAAAATTACACCGGTTATCGCACAGCAAACACCTCGTGTATTAAAAGATGTTGCAGCTTCAGTTATTAATAACGGTGTTGCTGGTCAAGCTGGATTAGATCCAGCGAAGGATCCAATTTTCTTAGAAGATCCAAAGAATGAAAATGCGAAGCCATATATTAATATTTTCGCAGCTCGTACAAAAGATAAAGATGATCCAACACTGAAAAAAGTAATTGAACTTTATCATTCAAAAGAAGTAACAGATGCAATTAAGAAAGAAACAAATGATGGTTCCATTTCAGTAGATCTTTCACTTGAGGAGCTTGAAAAAATCGTAAAATAATTATCGGGTTTAACGATTAACAGTAGGAACCCCTCCGCTGTTAGCTCGTTCAACATATAATCTACTTAACAAACAAAACCCTAATTCTGTACCTTCCAATTCTGTATAACGTAGAATCCAATGTTTGTTAAGTAGAGTGATGGACCAGGAGTTTTCCTGGTCTTTTTTTATGAATGAAAGTAGCTAGCGAATAGTAAGGTAATCCAAATTATAAAAGGGTAAGCAAATAAGCTAAAAATGAGTGTAATTATGAATTGTTTTTTATGAATGAGGTGTTTTTCGAATGAAAAAAAGAAAATAGAAAAAATCATAATGAAAACGGCTGATATTACGCCAGGATTATATGAACGATAAATGAAAAACAAAATAATATGTTGAACAGAGTTGAAGAATATCGCCCCCTGTATAAAAATAATCCAGTATATAGAAGACAAGAAGTTTAGTTGATATAGAAAGACGATAAGTAAGACAAAGATTGTTAATACGAAAATCGCAATGAAAAATTGTCGGCTTGTTATAAAATGAATTGAAAATTGATTAGCAAGATATTGTGGCATTTGAAAAGATTCTTCAAGGTTATGAACGAAAAATAATAAAGGAATGATCCAGGGTATAATAGTTGAATGTTTTTTCATCAACTTACATCACTCCAATAAAATATAGAAAGCCTAAAAAAGGCCCTCTATACAGGGATAGTTATTCAATTATGATACTTTTTAAATTATCCTCATGATGCTCTTGTTTTTTCGGATAAGTAGCTAGTTCCTCTTGCAAAATGTTTAGTGCTTGCTTAGCTGATTGCTGGATTGGGGCAGGTAACTCTTCTAATATATTCATACCGACTTTTATTTTTGTACGAATTACCTTCCTTAGTAGTTCCTCACGCATGCACTACACCTCCAAATCGAATGTTTAGTACATCATCT
Source organism: Bacillus sp. K2I17 (assembly GCF_002209985.1). Lineage (NCBI taxonomy): Bacteria > Bacillati > Bacillota > Bacilli > Caryophanales > Bacillaceae > Bacillus > Bacillus sp. K2I17. The sequence goes on along the minus strand of NZ_NJGF01000014.1, from coordinate 92,645 downwards.
TCGAATTTTGCTCCTTGAATAGAAAGGTGTGTTAACGTTTTTGGTAATGTGATGTTCCGTTTCACAGAACCTGAACGAATGATAAGTTCATCACCTTTTTGATTTAATGAAAGTTCACTTTTGTTTGAGAAGGGAATGGAGAGAACGAAAATATACTCATCGCCATCTTTTTTTACATATTGAGTGCGACCGTTAAATTTCACTTCCGTAGGAGAAGAATCTGATTTAAATAAAGCATCTCCTACACGCTCTAACATAGACAAACCGACAACCTCTTGTTCAAACATAGGAGCTTCGTAAATAGGAAGCGGCTGAAAACTATCTTGAATCAATGTTTTATATTTCTTTTGAGTATCTTTCCATGCTTGAAAATAAGGATCGGTGACAGTGTTAGGGATGACGCGATTAATCATAATGGCATCCACGTTATAATCGTATAAGTTTAAATACGTAAAGCTGCGCTGAGCTTCTTTAATGACCATCTTTTCAGGATTTACAACGATGCGGATACTTGTTATGTCTCGGTTTGATAAAATATCTCTCATTTCTCCAAGTTGTTCAAGTGTATTCGTTAATTCGTCCATAATATCATCGGTTGGAAGGGGGACACCAAGAAGTGGTTGAGCTACAGGACGAACAACTTTTAAAACTTTTCTTTTAATAGGAAAGAGTTTTTCCATCCACCAGCCGAGCATGTCTGGAAAGCTGAGCATTGCTAATGTTTCTCCTGTTGGAGCACAATCAATGATAATAACATCATATGTGTTTTGTTTATAATAATCGAGTACGCGAAGTAAGCTAATTAAATCTTCCATACCAGGAAACATCGTTAATTCTTCTGTTGTAATATCATCAGCTGCTTTGGAGGTGAAGAGTAGCGTAATATATTTCTGTAATTTCCCCCAGCCTTTTTCCATCTCATAAATCGTATTAATTTCTTGTGCCCACAAATTTTCACGAATTGCTAATGGCTCAGAAGATAGCTTTATACCAAATGAATCTCCTAAACTATGAGCAGGATCTGTACTCATTACTAATGTTTTTAATCCTTGTTTTGCGCTTTGAAGTGCTGTTGCTGCTGAAATGCTAGTTTTTCCTACGCCGCCTTTACCTGTATACAAAATAATTCTCATTATTCTATCCCCTTTGTTTCGAGTATCGAATATTACGAGTTCCGAAATAAAATGTTGAATAAAAACCCAACTAGGGTTTTATTCAATCGGAATGTTTTTCATTTTAGGTGTAGAAACCTTTTCTTCTGTTTTTTGCTGTGACGTAGCAATGTGATTCATGATCTTTTGGAAGATTTGTAGTAAGAATGCTTTTTCTTCTTCTGATAATGCTTCTGTCACTAGGTTAAAGTAATGGGCTGCATTTTGTTTTACTTCTTGAACGAGCATTACGCCGTTTTCTGTTAAACGAATTAATACAATGCGTCGGTCGTTTTCATCACGGTACCTTTCAATATATCCCTTTTTTACGAGGCGATTTACAACACCTGTCGTTGTACTCATCGGTATATCAAGAAGGTCAGCGATTTTTGTCATTGTAATATCTGTATTTCGCTCCATCCAAAGTAAACAAAATACTTCTGTTTTAGAAAGTGTTAAATCTAGGCTTACCCATTCTTCAGGATAAAAAAGTTTCTTGGCGTTATCTAGCAGTAAGTCTAAAAAATGTTCGTATTGCAACAATTATTTCCACTCCCGTATATTTCGAGGTTCGTAATATTTGTTTTTATTTTATGCAGAATTGAAATAAATGTCAATAGTTTTAACTGTTTTTTCAGATTAGACAGAAAACTAACTTTAAAATAGTATTCTTTTATGATAGATTTATAAATATAAAACTAGAATTTACATAAAAATCCATCATAGTAAATATACTTATCTATAATGGATGTACAGCTAACGAGGGGGAGAACAATGAGAAGACGTAATACGCAAGCGTTCACGTTTTTAGCATGGACTTCATTTGTTTGTGCACTTTCAGGTATGCTAATTGGAATTTATACGTTAGATGAAACGCTTAGTGTAAAAGGATATTATTTAATTGGAACATTATTTTTAACGATGTCTTGTTTTGTATTACAAAAAACAATTCGTGATAATGAAGAAGATAACGAGAGATTTCCGAAAAATAAACCGTTAGATAAAGAGTAAATCGTAAAGAAAGGCATTTGCCTTTCTTTTTTTATGTAAAAATGCAGTAAGTGCCGTGTGTTGACTTGCTTGAAGTACTGAAAATTTGGTATCATCAATAGTATTGTAGATTGAACGATATATTATGGAGGTGGCCTAGCCGTGTCAAGAATTTCCGTTGAGAATGTAAAGCACGTAGCACATTTAGCACGTCTTGCAATTACTGATCAAGAAGCTAAAAAATTTCAAAAACAACTAGATGCAATTGTTACATTTGCAGAACAGTTAAATGAATTAGATACAACTGATGTAAAACCAACAACTCATGTATTAACTATGAAAAATGTTATGCGTGAAGATGTACCAGAAAAAGGTTTACCAGTCGAAGAAGTATTAAAAAATGCACCGGATCACAAAGATAATCAAATCCGTGTTCCAGCAGTATTAGAATAGAGGAGGGGAATTTCGATGTCATTATTTGATCATTCCGTATCAGAGTTACATAAGAAGTTAAACAACAAAGAAATTTCCGTTACGGATTTAGTAGAAGAATCTTACAAACGTATTGCGGATGTTGAAGATAACGTAAAAGCTTTTCTTACATTAGATGAAGAAAACGCACGCGCGAAAGCGAAAGAATTAGACGCGAAAATTGGTGCTGAAGATAATGGTTTATTATTCGGTATGCCAATTGGTGTAAAAGATAACATTGTAACTAACGGTCTTCGTACAACTTGTGCGAGCAAAATGTTAGCAAACTTTGATCCAATTTATGATGCAACAGTTGTGCAAAAGCTAAAAGCTGCTGACACAGTTACAATCGGTAAGTTAAATATGGACGAGTTCGCAATGGGTTCTTCAAATGAAAACTCAGGTTTCTACGCTACGAAAAATCCATGGAACTTAGATTACGTTCCAGGCGGATCTAGTGGTGGTTCTGCAGCAGCTGTAGCAGCAGGAGAAGTATTATTCTCTCTAGGTTCTGATACGGGTGGTTCTATCCGTCAGCCAGCTGCATATTGCGGCGTTGTAGGTTTAAAACCAACGTACGGACGCGTATCTCGTTACGGATTAGTAGCATTCGCATCTTCACTTGACCAAATCGGACCGATTACACGTACAGTAGAAGATAATGCATACTTATTACAAGCTATTTCAGGTATTGACCGTATGGATGCAACTTCTGCTAACGTTGAAGTAGGAAACTACTTAGCTGGTTTAACAGGCGACGTTAAAGGTTTACGCATTGCTGTACCGAAAGAATACTTAGGAGAAGGTGTTGGCGAAGAAGCTCGTGAGTCAGTACTAGCTGCTTTAAAAGTATTAGAAGGTATGGGCGCAACTTGGGAGGAAGTATCTCTTCCACACTCTAAATACGCTCTAGCAACGTATTACTTATTATCTTCTTCTGAAGCATCTGCTAATCTTTCACGCTTTGATGGCGTACGTTACGGTGTTCGTTCTGATAATGTAAATAATTTATTAGACCTTTACAAAAACACACGTAGCGAAGGTTTTGGTGATGAAGTAAAACGTCGTATTATGCTTGGTACATTTGCACTTAGCTCTGGTTACTATGATGCATACTACAAGAAAGCACAACAAGTACGTACATTAATTAAAAACGACTTTGAAAATGTATTTGCTAACTACGATGTTATTATTGGACCAACAACGCCAACTCCGGCATTTAAAGTGGGCGAAAAAGTTGATGATCCAATGACAATGTATGCAAATGACATTTTAACAATCCCAGTAAACTTAGCGGGTGTTCCAGCGATTTCTGTTCCATGTGGATTCGGTGCTAACAACATGCCACTTGGTCTACAAATCATTGGTAAACACTTCGATGAAGCGACAATTTACCGCGTTGCACATGCGTTTGAGCAAGCAACAGACTATCATACAAAAAAAGCAAGTCTGTAAGGAGGCGAGCATAGATGAATTTAGAAACAATTATTGGTTTAGAGGTTCACGTTGAGTTAAAAACAAATTCGAAAATTTTCTCTGCGAGTCCAACAGAATTCGGAGCGGAGCCAAATACACAAACAAGTGTAATTGACTTAGGATACCCAGGGGTACTTCCTACTTTAAATAAAGAAGCAGTTAACTTTGCAATGAAAGCTGCAATGGCATTAAACTGTGAAATCGCAACGGAAACGAAGTTCGACCGTAAAAACTATTTCTACCCAGATAATCCGAAAGCTTACCAAATTTCTCAATTCGATAAGCCAATTGGTGAAAATGGTTGGATTGAAATTGAAGTAGACGGTAAAAAGAAACGTATCGGTATTACACGTCTTCATTTAGAAGAAGATGCTGGTAAATCAACGCATACAGCTGATGGTTCATTAGTAGATTACAATCGTCAAGGTATGCCTTTAATCGAGATCGTATCTGAGCCAGATATGCGTACGCCAGAAGAAGCATATGCATACTTAGAGAAGTTAAAATCAATCATTCAATACACTGGCGTATCTGATTGTAAGATGGAAGAAGGTTCCTTGCGTTGTGATGCGAACATTTCCCTTCGTCCAGTTGGACAAGAGAAGTTCGGTACAAAAGCGGAACTGAAAAACTTAAACTCATTCACTTACGTACAAAAAGGTCTTGAGCACGAGCAAGTGCGCCAAGAGAAAGAATTGTTATCTGGTGGTATCATCCAACAAGAAACACGTCGTTATGATGAAGCAACGAAGAAAACAATCTTAATGCGTGTGAAAGAGGGATCTGACGATTACCGTTACTTCCCAGAGCCAGACTTAGTTGAACTTTACATCGATGATGAGTGGAAAGAAGAAATTCGTGCTTCGATTCCAGAACTTCCAGATGCACGTAAAGCTCGCTACGTTGCAGAAATTGGCTTACCAGCTTATGATGCACACGTATTAACATTAACGAAAGAGATGTCTGATTTCTTTGAAGCAGCAATTGAAGATGGAGCAGATGCGAAACTAACATCAAACTGGTTAATGGGTGAAGTGCTTGCATACTTAAACAAACAACAAAAAGAATTAAAAGACGTTGCATTAACGCCTGCTGGTTTATCTAAAATGGTTCAATTAATTGAAAAAGGTACAATTTCTTCTAAAATCGCGAAGAAAGTATTTAACGAGTTAATTGAAAAAGGTGGAGACCCAGAGGAAATCGTTAAAGCAAAAGGTCTTGTTCAAATTTCTGACGAGGGTACACTTCGTAAAGTTGTAACAGAAATTCTTGATAATAATGAGCAATCTATCGAAGACTTTAAAAACGGTAAAGACCGTGCAATTGGCTTCTTAGTTGGTCAAATTATGAAAGCTACAAAAGGACAAGCAAATCCGCCGCTTGTTAACAAAATCTTACTTGAAGAGATTAATAAGCGATAATAATAGTAACTTGTAAAGATTAAGCAGAAAAACACCCGTACATGGGTGTTTTTCTAGGTTAATCAAACGTTTGTTTAAATGAGAGAAGATCGTTTAAACAAACGTTTGATTAACTGTCAAAAGTGTAAAAATGTTTGTATAGCAACTATGGTATGATAGTTGCAAAAAGGTGGGAATAATGATAAATCTAGACATAGAGGTTTTTTTCATCTCATGAAATAATAGATAATTATTATTCGTTATATGTAAATTGTTGTGAGGAAATAGATGGACATAAATTTTTTGTCAAATAAAACAAAACCATTGAAATGAATATTTACTTTTGATGGACTACACGAATCGGGTTCTTACTGCCTGTTTGAGCGAGATAAAAGAAGGATAGGAAGATGAGAGGAGGTAGGCATGGGAATACTGAATAGAAGTTCGGTATGTTCTTTTTCAATATATAAAGAAATTTCCTGTGCTAATAAATGATGAAGCGAGCAAGAATTATTTATAATCCTACTTCTGGGCGCGAGCTATTTAAGAAGAGCTTACCGGAAGTATTACAAAAATTAGAACAAGCTGGATATGAAGCGTCTTGTCATGCGACAACTGGTCCTGGGGATGCGACTGTGGCAGCGAGGCAAGCTGCGGATCGTAAGTTTGATGTTGTTATCGCAGCTGGTGGTGATGGTACATTAAATGAAGTGGTGAACGGCTTAGTAGGACATGAACATCGTCCAAAGTTTGGAATTATTCCAGTTGGAACGACAAATGATTTTGCGCGTGCGATCGGTGTACCTCGTGCTATTGAAGAGGCTGCGGATATTATTTGTGAAGGGAAAACAGTTCCGTTAGATCTTGGTAGAGCGAATGATACATATTTCATTAATATCGCTGGTGGCGGCCGTATTACAGAATTAACATATGAAGTGCCAAGCAAGCTAAAGACGGTATTAGGCCAACTTGCTTACTATTTAAAAGGAATCGAAATGTTACCGTCATTACATCCAACATATGTTGAAATTGAGTATGATGGGAAATTACTACAAGAAGAAATTACGATGTTTTTAATTACGAATACTCGTTCAGTGGGCGGCTTTGAAAAGGTAGCACCATATGCATCGATTAACGATGGATTATTTGATTTATTAGTACTGAAAAAAGGTTCTATTGCTGACTTAATTAAAGCAGCAACACAAGCGCAGCGTGGTGAACATATTAATAACCCAAAAGTGCTATACACACAAGCAAATCGAATTAAAGTGCATTCACCAGATAAACTAATGATTAACTTAGACGGTGAATACGGTGGAGATGCACCGATGGAATTCGAAAATATATATCATTGTCTTGAACTATTTGTTCCTGAACAACAAGAGGATGCCCTGTAAAGGCATCCTTTTTATTATATAGAGGAATTGTAAATTGGAAGTTAGTTTGATTTTTATGGTATTTTTACAATTCGTTTATTTTATATCCATACTTTATTGATACACTGGAGGAGATAAGAAACGAGAGGTAGGATGCTATGGAGAAGGTAAAGGCAATACTATTTGATAAAGATGGGACATTAATGGATTTTCATTCAATTTGGATAAAAGTGGCTGAAGAGCTTGTCGCTGAATGTATAAAATTATATCAACTCCCACAGTCAATGCAGCAGGCTTTATTAAAAGAAATCGGTGTGGATGGGGCATTTGTTCATCCTCGTAGTGCAATAGCTGCTGGAACAAGCCTCGATGTAGCAAAGGGGCTTTGTAAGTATATTACGTCATCTAAGGAAGAGGAAATGCATGAGTGGGTAAGTGAAAAATTATTTTCTCTTATGTATGAACACCGCTCCTATATGAAAATGACGGCGGATTTACCGAGGATTTTACAAGGTTTAAAGGATAGAGGATTTATTTTAGGTGTTGTGACAGCTGATGATTTTGCACCAACAGAATTATTTTTGAAACAATATCAATTAGAGTCCTTTTTTGATTATGTTGTAGCTTCAGATACATTTCCGGCACAAAAACCAGATAAAAGAATTGTAGAATCTTTTTGTGAGAAGTTTCATTTAGAAGCATGTGAAGTAGCCATCGTTGGAGATACACCAACTGATTTATATTTAGCGAGAAATGGTGGCAATTGCTATGCAATTGGAGTACTGTCTGGTACAGGAGATCGTCAAACGTTAGAACCACTTGCAGATTTAGTAGTACAATCTGTTGGGGAGTTTATTTCTCATTCGGGTGAGTTGATTTGGGAACAAGGAAAGTCTAATGTGTAAGAAAAATAAGTCTATAAGGACTCTTAATGAGTCTTTATAGACTTATTTTTTATGTTGACATAGAAGGTATGCAGGATGAATGCTGGGAAAGAACGTTGGCATACATTTTGCAATGAAAAGAGAAAACAATGTAAAGAAAAGGATGGGGTACGTAATGAACACAAAAAAATTTGCTAAAGTAAATGAACAAATTCCTGGACCGAAAGCAGCGTCTTTATTAGAACGCCGCCAAAATATAGTACCAAAAGGAGTAAGTAACGGCATCCCAACGTTTGTACAATCTGCAAATGGTTCTCTTGTAACAGATGTTGATGGCAATCAGTACATTGATTTCGCGGGAGCAATCGGAACAATTAACGTAGGGCATTGTCATCCAGCTGTTAAAGAGGCGCTCCATAAACAAGTAGATCAATACATTCATACTGGATTTAATGTCATGATGTATGAGCCATATATTGAATTAGCAGAAAAACTTGCGGCATTAGCGCCGGGAAGTTTTGATAAGCAAGTACTATTTTTAAATAGTGGTGCAGAAGCGGTTGAGAACGCTGTGAAAATCGCTCGTAAATATACAAAAAGACCTGGTATTATCGCATTTTCTAAAGGATTCCATGGGCGTACATTAATGACAATGACGATGACAAGTAAAGTAAAACCATATAAATTTGGATTTGGTCCATTTGCGCCTGAAGTCTATAAAGCACCATTCCCGTACGAATATCGCCGCCCAGAAGGATTAACGGAAGAGCAGTACGATGACTTTATTATTGAAGAGTTTAAGAATTTCTTCATATCAGAAGTAGCACCAGAAACAATTGCAGCCGTTGTAATGGAACCTGTTCAAGGGGAAGGCGGATTTATCGTTCCAAGTAAGAAGTTTGTGCAAGAAGTACGCAATATTTGTTCAGAACACGGCATCTTATTTGTAGCGGATGAAATTCAAACAGGATTTAGTCGTACAGGAAAATATTTTGCCATTGATCATTATGATGTCGTTCCAGATTTAATTACGGTATCTAAATCATTAGGCGCTGGTGTACCGATTAGTGGTGTTATTGGGCGCAAGGAAATTATGAATGAGTCTGCGCCGGGAGAGCTTGGTGGAACGTATGCAGGAAGCCCACTAGGATGTGCAGCAGCATTGGCAGTACTTGATGTAATAGAAAAAGAGAATTTAAATGATAGAGCGATAGAATTAGGAAAAGTCGTAATGAACCGATTCGAAGAGATGAAAAATAAATATAATTGCATTGGTGATGTGCGTGGTTTAGGAGCAATGTGTGCATTCGAGCTCGTTCAAGATCGTAAGACGAAAGCACCTGATAAAACGTTAACAGCTAATTTGTGCGCAGAGGCAAATAAACGCGGATTACTTCTACTATCAGCAGGGACATACGGTAATGTTATTCGTGTGTTAATGCCATTAGTTATTACAGATGAGCAACTTGAAGAAGGATTAACTATAATTGAAGAATCATTGCAAGTCTGTTATGAGAAAGCGAATACTGCTCGTGTTTAAAAGTTAAATAATAAATCGCAAACATTCTAGCTGACTCTATATAAAATACAGAAAATTCACTTTATAATAAAGGTAGTGAAGTGAATCGATGGATTGGAAGTTAGGGGTGGCTAGGATGGTTGGAGAAAAGGAACGAGTGTTAATGGATTTACAAGATGTATTTGAATATGCGTTTGACGAAATTTTTGTGACTGACGAAAAGGGAATCGTTGTGCGTGTAAATAGTACATGTGAAAGGCACTATCAACTAGCTGCTAAAGAGTTGGTAGGTAAGCATGTGAAAGAATTGCAGAAGGATGGTATCTTTTATCCATCGGCAACGTTAGAAGTAATTGAAAAAAAGAGACCGATTGAACTCGTTCAAACGACAAAATCAGGAGAGTATTTACACGTTCGTACAAGGCCTGTTTTTGATAATGAGGGAAATTTAAGAAGAGTAATTAGTTATTCACGTGATCTGACAGAGCTCTACCAATTACGTCAAAAGGTAGAGGAAATGGATAATCAGTTAAAAACATATAAAAAAGAATTAAGAGAAACATATGAACATGAAGGACTTATTTTTAAAAGTATCGCTATGCAAAAAATAGTCGAGACAATCAAGAAAGTATCCGTGGTAGATAGTACAGTTCTCGTTTTAGGTGAGACAGGAGTAGGGAAGAGTCGATTAGTACGTCATTTACATGAAGTGAGTAACAGGAAGAATGAAAGTTTCTATGAAATTAATTGTGCGGCATTGCCAACGAATTTAATTGAATCAGAGCTTTTTGGATACTCAGGTGGATCTTTTACAGGTGCGAATCGTGAAGGGAAAAAGGGATTATTAGAATCGGCTCATAAAGGAACCCTTTTCTTAGATGAAATTGGCGAAATGCCACTTGAAATTCAAGCGAAACTTTTGCAAGTGTTGCAAGAAAAAACGTTTCGTCCTATTGGCGGAAGAGAATTAAAAAAGGTGGACGTTAGAATTGTAGCGGCTACAAATAGAGATTTAAATATGATGGTGAAACAAGGAACATTCCGGAAAGATTTATATTATCGTCTAAATGTCATTCCAATTGTAATTCCACCACTCAGAGAAAGAACTGAAGACATTTTGCCACTCATTTATCATTATTTACAGCACTTTAACGAGAAATATGGTCGGAATGTAAAATTAGCGCCTAGCACATTGCAAATGTTTGTTGGTTACCGGTGGGAAGGAAATAATAGAGAAATTGAAAATGTGATTGAGCGAATTGTTATAACTGCTGATGATATCGTTACGATAGAAGATTTGCCAATAGCGATGCAAGAATCAACGGTTGAACAGTCCGGCCAAAGTCTCTATAAAATGTTAGAAGAAGTAGAACGGAATATTATTTTGAAAGCATATAAAACATATGGATCGAGTTATAAAGTAGCGGAGTTTTTAAAAATAAGTCAATCTGCTGCCACTAGGAAGATAAAGAAACTTATAGAGGAGGAAGAAAACATTGGATAAAAAAGCGACGTTTGTAAATGTAGAGAAAAAGGCGATGTATATAAATGGTGAGTGGATTACATTGCAAGAACAAATCGAAGTAAATAATCCAGCAACGAAGGAAATATTTGCGACGGTACCAAAGGGCGGGGTAACAGAGGCAAAGCAAGCTGTTGATGCTGCTCATGAAGCTTTTAAATCATGGTCTAAGTTAACAGCAGCAGACCGTGCAGTGAAGTTAAAAAAATGGTTCACACTTATCGATGAAAATAAAGAAGAGATTGCAGCGATTATGACGAGAGAACAAGGAAAGCCGTTTGTAGAAGCACTTGGTGAAGTGAATTATGCCAATAGCTTTGTTGAATGGTATGCAGAAGAAGGTAAACGCGTATATGGCGAAATGATTCCTGCTTCTCATCCGAATAAACGTATTTTAGTTATGAAACAACCGGTTGGAGTTATGGCCGCTATTACACCTTGGAACTTCCCGGCTGCTATGATTACGAGAAAGGTAGCCCCGGCGCTTGCAGCGGGATGTACGGCAGTTGTAAAACCGGCAAGCCAAACGCCGTTAACTGCTTTGAAATTAGCTGAATTAGCCCATGAAGCGGACATTCCAAAAGGCGTAATAAATATTGTAACAGGTAGTGCGAAAGCAATTGCTGATACGTGGATGGAAGATGGGCGTGTTCGAAAAGTTTCCTTTACAGGATCAACTGAGATTGGGAAAGAATTAATGGCTAGTGCTGCACAAACGATGAAAAAGGTTTCACTTGAGTTAGGTGGTCACGCGCCGTTTATTGTTATGAATGATGCGGACTTAGATAAAGCGGTAGAGGCGGTAATCGGTTCGAAATTCCGTAACGCAGGACAAACGTGTATATGTACAAACCGAGTATTTGTTCAGGAAGAAGTGTATGAAGTATTTGCAGAGAAGTTTCAAAAGGCAGTAGGGCAGTTAAAAGTAGGAGACGGTTTCGGTGATGGAACGACTGTAGGACCACTTATTGACGAGAATGCAGTTTCGAAAGTACAGGAACATATCGAAGATGCTATTCAAAAGGGTGGAACAGTTTTATTTGGTGGTCAAAAGGTTGCAGAGCTAGATGGACACTTTATGCAACCAACTGTAATTGGATTGGCGAACGATACGATGCTTTGTATGAATGAAGAAACATTCGGACCAGTAGCACCAGTTGCGAAATTTAAAACGGTTGAAGAAGTAATCGAACGTGCAAATAATACACCATATGGCTTAGCTGCTTATATTTTCACAAAAGATATTAGTCAAGCATTCCAAGTTAGCGAAGCATTAGAGTACGGTATTATCGGATTAAATGATGGACTTCCATCAGTTGCACAAGCACCATTCGGTGGCTTTAAAGAAAGTGGTATTGGCCGTGAAGGAGGCCATTTCGGTATCGAGGAATATTTAGAAATTAAATATATTTCATTAGGACTATAAGTAGTATACTAGAATCTCTATAAGGTAACAGAGAAGGAGATTCTAGTATGGTATATTGGCTATTATTACTTGTTACAATTATTTTTGAAGTAGCTGGAACAATTGCGATGAAACTATCAAATGGTTTAACAAAGCTCGTTCCCAGTGTACTTATTTTCGTATTTTATGGAATTTGTTTCAGCGTATTTGCTATCGTTGTCAAAAAAATTCATTTAAGTATTGCTTATGCGATTTGGTCTGGTGTAGGAACATTACTTATTACAATTATTAGCGTGTATTTCTTCAAAGAGCACATTAACTTATTCCAAGCATTTTGTATTCTTTTTATTGTTTTAGGAGTAATTGGACTTAAGGTTTCATCGGCATCATAAAAGGCTATCTTCCGGTGTGGAAGATAGCCTTTTGTTTTTATTAAAATGCCCAGTTACCTTTACGGAAGATTGGTTCATGTCTTCCGTCATCTGTAATACCATCGATATCAAGCTCAGCTGATCCAATCATGAAGTCGTTGTGTGTAATACTATTGTTTGCTCCGTTTTCAGCAAGTTCTTCTTTAGACATTGTTTTTCCGCCAACTAAGTTGAAAGCATAAGCACTTCCGATTGCAAGGTGGCAAGATGCGTTTTCGTCAAATAGTGTATTGTAGAATAAAATATTTGTATTTGAAATTGGTGAATCATGAGGTACTAAAGCAACCTCGCCTAAGAAGTGAGAGCCTTCATCTGTTTCTACTAAATGTTTTAAAGCCTCTTCACCAGTTTCAGCTTTATAGTCTACGATACGTCCGTTTTCAAATGTTAACGTGAAGTTATCGATAATGTTACCTGCAAATGCTAACGGTTTTGTGCTAGATACTTGGCCGTTTACACCTGTTTTAAGTGGCATTGTAAATACTTCTTCAGTTGGAATGTTCGCCATAAATGGTACGTTCTTTTCATTTAAGCTACCAGCACCAGCCCATACATGCTTTTCTGGAAGTTCGATCGTTAAATCTGTTCCAGGAGCTGTATAGTGAAGGGCTTTATAATGCTTTTCGTTTAAGTAATCAACTTTTGTATGTAACGTTTCATCGTGTTCTTTCCATGCTTCCACAGGGTTTTCTAAATCCGCACGAGTAGCTTTGAAAATAGCATCCCATAGTTTTGCTTCTTGTTCTTCTGGTGCAACGTCAGGGAATACTTTCGCAGCCCATTCTTTCGTAGGAACAGAAATGACACACCAGCTTACTTTATCAGCTTGTACGTAATCACGGTATACTTTCATTGCTTCACCAGCTACTTTATGAGCTGTTGCGATACGCGTTGCTTCTACGCCTTTTAATAAATCCGGGTTTTCTGCATAAATAGACATAAATGCAGCGCCTTCTTTTGCTAATTCTTCACGAGCGTGTGCTTTCCAAGATGGGAACTCAGCGAATGCTTCTTCAGGAGCTAGGTCGAACTTTAAGCGTGTTAACGTCTCATCATTCCAGTCCACATATACGTGTTTTGCACCAGATTTATATGCTTTTTCTGTAACGAGGCGCACAAATTGTACAGCTTCAAGAGGTGCACTAATTGATAGTGTTTGTCCTGGTTGAATATTAACACCAACATTGACTGCAAGAGCAGCATATTTCTCTAACGTTTGTTCAAATGACATATGTATAATCTCCTTTAATTTGAAAGATTTCTTACTATATATAATACAAGAAAATTCAAAAAATATATATAAATATAGCGTAAAAAGAGAGCTCAAAATATATTGAGCTCTCATCGTTATTTAATCGAAGAAGCAAATTGTTCTACAGTCGTCGAATTGTGTATGCGAACACGCTTCATTTTTAATAATTCATCGGGTTCACCTTTCGTAATGAACTTTCCGGGTTTTGTTGTCGTCGCAAATTGATAATATTTCTTCGTTTCTGCAACAACTTTATCATCCACATGACCGAATGGATAAGCAACTGCAATAACAGGCTTACCTGTTATTTTCTCTAGCTTTTCCTTTGATTCTTTTAATTCTTCTTCATAGTTTGTAATTTTCGGCAAGTCTGCATGTGTTGCAGTATGAGATTGCATAGAGAAAATGCCGGAATCAACCATTTCTTTTATGTCAGATGTAGAAAGTGATCCTTCAGCATCGACATTATTAACAATCATATATTCTGTTGCTGTTGGTTTAAACGTATCATCTTTTAGCTTTTGTAAAATATGAAATGCATTTATATTATTTTTCATACCGTCATCAAATGTAACAAAGATAGGTTTATTTACTTTATTAATATCGCCCCAACGTTCAAAAGTTAGTAATGTATAGCCGTTGTCTTTTAAATATTTCATTTGGGCTTCAAAATTAGCAGGTGATACGAATAAATCTTTAATGCCTTGTCCGTGATAATCATCGATTGCATGGTACATAAGAACGGGAACCTTTTGCTCGAAAGTAATAGTAGATTTTGTGAGTGGAATGTTTTTCCCATCTTCTTTCATTCCTATTGCTTCAATTTGAAACTCACCGCGTTTTCCTTCAAATTCTTTTATGTCAAAAGGAAGTGTAAATTGTTTCTCCTTTTCTTTAGAAGAAAAAGATTTAGCACTTTCCTTCCCATCAGCTGTGCGCCAAATTTTATATTGTACCTCACTTAAAGTATCCTTTATATCTGTCATATGAATAGTAGTGTTTGTAGATTCGTGTGTAATCGGATGATAAGAAATTTTACCTTGTTCTTGTACAACCTCTTCTTGTTTCTTAACTTCTTGAACCTTTTTCTCTTTTTTAGGTTCCTGGTTTACATTGCTACTGTTACAGCCAGCTAAAATGGCAGACGTACATAAAGCGATTGCTGCGTATTTTCTCATAAAATCACCTTCTATTGTGTATTATGTTGCATACGTATTTAAAATCCCCACCGCTGTAAGAGAGGTGGGGACATACCCTTGTTCATCATATCATTTTAGTAATGAGATAGGTTAGTGACTTTTAATAGAACTATTTCTATCATCTTTTAGTAAAGTTTACTTTATCCCGCTATTTGTGGGCAGTAAGACCCCACCTTAGAATTCAGCAAAAGCAAAGAGGTTAGGTGGGGGGATCAACTGCCCGTAAAAGCCCGATTGGTGAGGGCTAATAATCAGTGGGGGTGAACAAAACCCCTACTGATTAAAGTTTTACTTTATAAGAGATATGAATTTTTCCATTGATGTATTAGGCCCTATAAAGTGGCGTTTAATTAAGTACTGTTCGTTTGGCATCCCTTTTGTAATGTGATTACCGTGATCAGTAGTTACTGCGAACTCATAATGTTTTTTTGTTTCTTCAACAGCTGGGTCATTATAAGAACCTACTGGATAGGCGAGAGCGATGACCTTTTTACCAGTAAGGGCTTCGATTTTTTCTTTCGAACTACGTAATTCCTCATCATAATTGCTTGAATGAGCCATCATCGTATGATTAGCAGTATGTGATTGAATAGAAAAAATGCCTGAATCCATCATTTGTTTTATCTCATCTGTTGATAGACGATTTGGTTTGTCTATCTCATTTGCAGTAAGGAATTCAGTAGCCGTAGGTTGAAATCTATCATCCTTTAATTTTTGTAAAATATGAAGAGCGTTCATATTATTTTTTCGACCATCATCCATCGTTACAAAAACAGGTTTATTTACACGATTTATATCATTCCAACGTTCAAATGTAAGCATCGTATAACCGTTATCTTTTAAATATTGCATATGTTTTTCGAATTGCTCAGGTGGTACGTATAAGCCGTAATCCCCATCACTTGGTCCAGGGTATTTTTCAATCGCATGGTACATTAATACGGGTACATGTTGCTGGAATGTAATTTTAGATGTTACTAGATTTGTTTCAGTATGATCTTCTTTGATTCCTACTGTTTCAATTTGAAATTCGCCACGTTTTAAATGAAATGATTTTAAATGTAGTGGGAGGGCAAAGTCACGTTCTTTTTCTTGTGAAGTAAAAGTTTGTTTGTTTTCAGGACCATCAGCAGTACGCCAAATATTGTAACGTACTTGTGTGAATGAATCTCTTAAATCCTTTGTATAAAGCGTGGTGTTTTGTGCGTTATATTCATACGGATCCCATGTAATAATCCCTTGTGTTAAAGGCAGTTCAACCGCTTTCGCTTTTTTTTGTTCAACTGTTTGTTTCGCCGTTGCTTCTTTTATTTGTTTATCACTAGTGCTACTAGTGTTACAACCTACGAGAATAGCAGAAGAAAGTAAAGCGATATATGTATATTTTTTCATTCTATCATCCTTCTATTGTGTTTTAATTATCATCACTTATGTCTTGAAATTATCATTCGTATAAGTGACAATAATTCAAATTTTCGATTTTAAAAATTTGAATTATACCCTTGTACATCATATCACTATAGAATATAGAGGGGAATACATTTTTGGAATAATTCGGAAAAAAACCTTATATTTTTCTGGTGGAGTTTACATAAAAATACATATAGAAGAAAGTAAAAAAACTCCACCTAAATTTCCTTTTGAAAAAGGAGAAGTAAGGTGGAGTTTTTTTATTATATAAACAATCCAGCGATTGTTGCAGATAAGATAGAAGCAAGTGTTGATGCAAATAACATTTTCCAACCGAATCTAGATACGACACTTCCCTGTTTTTCAGAAAGAGCACGGATTGTCCCAACGATCGCACCAATTTGGCTAATACTTGCGAAGCTAATTAAGAATACTGTAACGATTCCGACTGTACGTGGAGATAATGTTGATGCAACACCTTTTAAATCAAGGATTGCTACAAACTCGTTTAATACAATCTTCGTACCCATAATTCCACCAGCTGGGATAATATCTTGAGTTGGAATACCCATTAAGAATGCGAATGGAGCAAGTATATAACCGAAGATTTGTTGTAAAGTAACAGCATATCCCATTGCACCTGAAGCTGCGCTAATTACGTAGTTTACAACTTCCATCACACCGATGAAGGCAATCATTAATGCGGCAACGATACCAGCTACTTTTAAACCATCAAGCGCACCGTTAATCATTGCGCCGATAAAGCTGTCTCCGAATAAAGTTCTATCAAATTTTTGAATCACTTCATCTTCTTTTTTCGTATCAACTGGTGTTAATAGCGAACAAACGATTAAGCTTGAGAATAAGTTTAGTGGAAGAGCTGCTAGTACGTATTTCGCATCTAACATCATTACATATGATGCTGTAACAGAAGCAGAAACGGAACTCATTGCAGAACAACAAATGATAAACATACGGTTTTTGTTAAAATGCTGTAAATCGTTTTTAATAACGATTAATGCTTCACTTGAACCGAAGAATACAGAGTTTACTGCGTGGAATGACTCGACGCGTGGTAAACCAGTAATTTTTGAAATTGCACCACCGACAACGCGAACGATGAATGGTAAAACACCTAAATAACTAAAGATAGAAAGTAGTGCTGAGAAAAATACGATAATTAATAATACATTTAAGAAAAAGACAAAATCTCTTTGAATTCCATTAAAGAGAAAATCGACACCTGTCGTACCAAGTTTAATTAGTTTGTTGAAAACTTTACTAATGAAGATAATAATTTGTTGACCAATTTTTGTGCCAAACATAAACCAACCGATTAAAATTTGGAAACCAATCATAATAGCAATTGCACGGAAGTTGATTTTACTTCTATTGTTTGACAAAGCAAAGCATAAACCTAAAACGACAAGAATACCGATAATGCTCATTACATATTGCATGTAGTTGCCCCTTTCAGAAGTTCGTATAAAGTTTGTACATAAAACGCTCGTTATATTACTAAAAATAAAACAAAGAGGTTTTATGTCATACGTAAGATGTCTGACCTTTTAGAAAAATAAAAATAAAAAAAGACCCATATGGATTCACTTTCATCTATGAGAGAAAGCTAATCAATATGAGTCCTTTTTTTGCACATAGGCTAATATTCATTAGTTTTCCCCATAGTCCAGCAATTTAAGGTTGCCGGGTAGAAACTCTCGATCCATATTATCGAATATATATGAGGTAACATCGTCCGTATTAAATTAGTAGTAGCGTAACATTAACAGAGAACTATCGTCAATAGCTTTTTTTCTTCCGATAGAAATAGACCATATAAGTATGATAAAATGTAACGCAGTGTTATGAAAAAGAGAGGTCGGAAAATGAGTACAAAAATGACGCCACCAGTTGAAAAAAATGATTTTATAGATGTAGTATTTGAAGATTTAACCCATGATGGTGCCGGTGTTGCGAAAGTAAAGGGCTATCCTATTTTCGTTAAAAACGGATTACCAGGTGAAGAAGCACAAATTAAAATTATTAAAGTGAAGAAAAACTTCGCATTCGGTCGTTTAATGAAGCTTCATACAGAGAGCCCATATCGTAAAGATGCAGAATGCCCAGTGTACAATCAGTGCGGCGGTTGTCAGCTTCAGCACTTAACATATGAAGGACAATTACAAGCGAAAGAAAAACAAGTACGTGACGTTATGCAGCGCATTGGCGGATTAAGCGATGTTCCTGTGCACCCTGTACTTGGTATGAAGAACCCATGGGTATACCGTAACAAAGCACAAGTACCAATTGGAGAACGTGAAGGTGGACTTGTCGCTGGTTTTTATCGCCAAGGAACACATGACATTATTAATATGGAATCATGTTTAATTCAGGCAGAAGAAAACGATACATTAATCCAGGAAGTAAAACGTATTTGTGAAAAACACGGTATTTCGGCATACAACGAAGAGCGTAACAAAGGAACACTTCGCCACGTAATGGCTCGTTACGGACAAGTAACAGGGGAAATTATGCTTGTCTTCATTACTCGTACAGCAGAATTACCAAACAAAAAAGCAATCATTGAAGAAATTGCTGCGAAATTCCCAGAAGTAAAATCAATTGTTCAAAACGTAAACACGAAACGTACAAACGTAATCTTTGGAGACACAACGACAGTACTGTACGGGTCGGAATACATTTATGACTTTATCGGTGACATTAAATTTGCAATTTCAGCACGTTCATTCTATCAAGTAAACCCAGAACAAACGAAAGTGTTATACGATAAAACGTTAGAATATGCAAAACTAGATGGTAACGAAACAGTAATTGATGCCTATTGTGGAATTGGATCAATCTCCTTATTCCTAGCGCAAAAAGCGAAAAAAGTGTACGGCGTTGAAATCGTCCCAGAAGCAATCGAAGACGCAAACCGAAACGCAGCACTAAACAACATGACAAACGCTGAGTTTGGCGTAGGAGAAGCAGAAGTAGTTATTCCAAAATGGTACAAAGAAGGCATAATCGCCGACACAATGGTCGTAGATCCACCGCGTAAAGGTTGTGATGATGCACTACTAAACACAATCATCGACATGAAACCAAAACGCGTCGTATACGTATCATGTAACCCAGCAACATTAGCACGTGACTTAAAAGTACTAGAAGAAGGCGGATATAAAACGCAGGAAGTACAACCTGTTGATATGTTCCCGCATACGACTCATGTGGAGTGTGTGGCTTGGCTTAAGTTGGTATAATAGGAAAGCAGTTGATATAGGAGAATCTATACCATCTGCTTTTTGGTTTATCCCGCTTTAATGGGCAGTAAGACCCCCACCTCAAAATTCAGCGAAAGCAAAGAAGTTAGGTGGGGGATCAACTGCCCATTAAAGTCCGATTGGTTCAACTAATAATCAGTGGGGGATGAAGAAACCCCCCACTGATTAAAGTTTCACTTTATTGAGAGTTTGAAATTGCATTCATAGTGAGAGGATTTGAATTTGAAATGATAGATAATTTTTGGCGTGATTTACCACGACCATTTTTCGTACTTGCACCAATGGAAGATGTGACAGACGTTGTGTTCCGTCACGTAGTAAGTGAAGCTGGTCGCCCAGACGTATTCTTCACAGAGTTCACAAACTCGGATAGCTATTGTCATCCAGAAGGTATGAAAAGTGTACGTGGCCGTTTAATTTTTACAGAAGATGAACAACCGATTGTGGCGCATATTTGGGGAGATAATCCTGAATATTTCCGCCAAATGAGTATTGGTATGGCAGAGTTAGGATTTAAAGGCATCGATATTAACATGGGTTGTCCTGTACCGAACGTAGCATCAAGAGGAAAAGGTAGTGGCCTTATTCTACGTCCAGACGTTGCGGCAGAACTTATTCAAGCAGCAAAAGCGGGCGGACTACCTGTCAGCGTAAAAACGCGACTGGGCTTTAAAGAGTTAAGCGAATGGGAAGATTGGTTAACGCATATTTTCAAACAAGATATCGCAAACCTTTCTATTCACTTACGTACAAGAGAAGAAATGAGCCAAGTGGATGCGCATTGGGAACTAATTCCGGAAATTAAAAAATTACGTGACCGTATCGCACCAAATACGCTAATAACAATCAACGGAGACATTCCTGACCGTAAAGTCGGACTGGAACTTGCTGAAAAATACGGCATTGATGGTGTTATGATTGGACGAGGTATCTTTAAAAATCCGTTTGCTTTCGAAAAAGAGCCAAGAGAGCATAGCAGTAAAGAACATCTAGATCTTTTAAGACTACAACTTGATCTTCAAGATCAATATGCAGAAGTATTACCACGCTCCATCACAGGACTACATCGCTTCTTCAAAATTTATGTAAAAGGCTTCCCTGGAGCTGCTGAACTAAGAAATCAATTGATGAGCACAAAATCAACTGATGAAGTACGCGCATTACTTGATAAGTTTGAGGCGAGTGTGAATGTGGTAGAAGGTAGTGAAACAGTGTAACTTTTGAAAGTTACACTGTTTCATTTTAATTAAGGTGAACCGTATCATAAGTAAGTGAGGTATTCTATGTAAAAAGGGGTAAGAAAAGAATACAGGAGAAAAGTGAAAATGGTAGGTTGGTCTTGATTTTCAATGATAGTATCATGTTTATTTTATTATGCCTATAATTGGAGGCCATGTGAATGTTAAGTGATCAGGCGAGATATTCTAGGCTCGCGAATATAACAAAAATAATAAATACAAAATTAGAACTACGTGAAGTATTGCAGCGTGTAACAATGGCGATATCAGAGGAGATTGTTAAGTGCAACGCTGTTGGAATCTATTTACCCCAGGAAGATGGAACATTTAGAGGGTTTGCAGGAAAACCAGAGACAATAAATGGCGTAACGCTCGATACTCAGGTAATTGATCCTGAAATAGACTTACTGGCAAAAGAAGTTATTGAAACCCAAAAAACCATTTATATTCCTGATACATCAAAGGATCATCGGCCGGATCCGAGACCAGTTGCTGCGTTCAAAATTAAGTCCTTATTAGCTCTACCTATCTCATTTGGGCAAGAGTTATTTGGTCTGGTTTTTTTATTTGATTATGGAATTCCAATGAACTTAACAAATTCAGAAATTCAAAGTGTTGAAGCTTATGTAAATATGGCTGCGGTTGCAATTCAAAACGCAAATAATTTAACGCAAAAGGAAAACCTTATTGCCGAGAAGCAGCTGTTACTAAATGTTACCCGTGATTTATCAATGTGTTCCTCGATACAGGAGAGTTTTGATAAATGTTTTTTTTACTTAGGACAGATTTTAGAGAGTAACAGCATGGCAGCCCACCTTTTAGACCCCCTAGACAAAACAACGATTAAAACAACGAAGTTAAGCAAGGACTGTGATTGGACAGAAGTGGATTGGATGGAGAAAAGCTATGAAGCTAAGATCCAAGAGGTTATTCAAACAAAAAATATAGATAGTAAGGGTCTACTGATGATTCCATTGGTTTCAATGGGAGAAGTATTAGGGGTAATCGTCGTTGACAAAGAGGGAAAAGCTCATAATTATGATAATTCCCAGATGCAACTGGCAAAATCTATCGTTGATGCCACAGCGCCTACGTTTTCAAACTTGTTATATATGGATCGACTTGAAAGCATGGTGGAAGAGCGAACGAAAGAACTAGCTGTTGCTAATGAAAAAATTACAAGTGTGATTGAAAGTATTACAGATGGATTTTTTACTTTGAATAATACATGGGAATTTACGTATGTAAATAAGCATCAATATTTTCCACAAAGAAAAACAGCAAAAGATGTATTAGGCAAGAATATATGGGAGATTTTCCCGAATAGCATTGACGAAGTCATGTATAAGGAACTTCATCGTGTAATGTCAGAGCGAACTACAGTGTATTTTGAATTTTTTTCTGCCCCTGATGAATATTGGTACGAAGTTATTGCATACCCGTATGATGATGGTATTTCTTGTATTTTTAAAAACATAACGGAAAAAAAGCAATATGAGCAGGAATTGAAAAGGTTATCGAACATAGATTTAATAGGGAAAATGGCAGCAGGTATCAGCCATGAGATTAGAAATCCAATGACAACAGTACGAGGATTTTTGCAGTTATTAAAAGAAGAGCCCACCTATGAGAAACATAATAAGCACTTTAATTTAATGATTGAAGAACTTGACCGTGCCAATTCTATTATTACTGAATTTCTCTCAATGGGTAATACAAGGAAATCGGATTTGCAGATGTTAGATTTAAATTCAATTATCCGCGATATTATTCCTTTAATAAAGATTGATACGCATAATCAAAATAAATATATTCAAGTCGATACAAATGACATTCCGGAATTACTTTTAAATCGTAATGAGGTACGGCAATTATTAATAAACTTATACCGTAATGGCTTAGAAGCGATGGACAAAGAGAAAGTTCTAACCATTAGCACCTATAAAGAAGGTCGAGATTGTGTGGTGCTTGCAGTGCGGGACCAAGGAACAGGTATCACGCCTGAAGTATTAGAGAAACTAGGTACTCCATTTTACACGACCAAAAATAATGGAACTGGATTGGGGTTAGGTGTATGTTATGCCATTGCTGCCCGTCATAATGCAAAAATAGAAATTCAAACAGGATCGGAGGGCACTACATTTTTTGTTAAATTTAATTATAAAAATAATGAACAATAACCTCATTTAGATTAGTTACGGTGAACCGTACCACAAATGAAAAGTAAAACCTAAGTAAACATAATCAATCTATTTCACCTGAATTTTGCGTAACATTCACGTTTGAGTTGCCTACTAAATTAGAGTTGCATAAAAAGAAATGGACTAACCTATATTAGGTTAGTCCATTTTTAAGTGTGTTAATTAATAGTAAATCCCCATCCCTTTTTACTTTATTAATATCATCCTTAAATGAAGGAGCTATCCCACTACCAACTAAAATACTTTTTACAGTATTTGAAGGCGTTTCTATCGATAGGATCTTTCTTAATTTCTAATACAATAAATTCGTTATTAGAAGTATCTTAATAATAAATAAAATCATCCCCACAACCATTAATCCACCTAAGGCTACAAAACCTCCCCCTAAAATGTTAAAGTAGTAACTTAACGACTTCATTTACACATGCTAAAAGCATTACTATAATCAACATTTCAGGAGGCAAAACAATGGCAATGAGCAACAACGATATATTAAAAAGAGTAAGGTACGCTTTAGATATAAGAGATATAGATATGGTAGAAATCTTTAAACTTGGTGGTATGGAAGTAACGAAAGAAGATGTAGTTGATATGCTTACAAAAATAAAGAGAGCACCTCAGCATGAAGCTGAAAATGATGATGTGGTCGAAGATGAGTACGTAAAAACATGCGATATGATGATGTTAGAGGCATTTTTCAATGGATTTATTACTTTAAAAAGAGGGAAGCAAGATCCGAAACCAGGACAACCGGCACCTGTACAAAGCAAAGAGAGTGCGAATAACCTTCTGCTAAAGAAAATGAAAATTGCACTATCTTTAACGAGTGAGGATGTACTTGATATATTAGATAGCGTAGGCGTTACGGTAACAAAGGGAGAACTAGGAGCCCTATTAAGAAAGAAAGGCCATAAAAATTATAAAGAGTGCGGCGATAGATACGCAAGGAATTTCATTAAGGGATTAGGTGTAAAGTATAGAGGGTAATGAGTCGGTTAACGCGGTAAATGATATAATAGGTAGAGTAGGGCGTTCGTATCCTACTCTTTTTTATTTGTAAAAATAATAAGCTAGGTGATGAAATGGTACATACATATTTAGGTGAGACAATTAATTTTCATATAAATTATAAAAAGAAAAAGTCCGTGCGTCTTTTTGTAGATTCGTATGGAAATGTGGAAGTGCAGGCTCCGAAAGGGACACCTGTTGAATACTTAGTCCAGCTGCTGGAGGAGAAGTGGGATTGGATTCAGAAAACACGTAAGGAAATGCAGGAGCGAGCGCTTGGACCACAGGAAAAGGATTATGATCAAGGAGAGGGTTTTCTGTATTTAGGAAGTACGTATCCGATACAGATCTCCCAAGATACAAGTATTACGCAAGACAATGCAGTGTTTGAAGGAGATAAGTTACACATTTATGTGAAAGAGCTTAAGGATGAGAAAATCCAGCAGGCTTTAAAACGATTTTACTATAAGCAGTGTAAGTCATTAGTAGAGAAGAGTATTAAAGTGCATCAAAGTAACTTCAAAACAAAACCACGTTCTATTCGTATTACAGATAGTAGTCGCACGTGGGGAACTTGTGATTCAAATTTACAGCTAACATTTAATTGGAAGTTAGCGATGGCACCACAGCAAGTAATTGATTATGTAGTTGTTCATGAAATGTGCCATATGGTTCATTTGAATCATGATCGCTCTTTTTGGCGTCTTGTCGGGAAAATAATGCCTGATTATAAGGAAATGGAGAATTGGTTAGCGTTATCTAGTTGGAAGATGACGGTTTAGTGGTGAACTTTATATAGGTTACGGTTATTGTCAATACTTGTCGGTAAGTCGATATATTTCAAAAATCGCTGATATATTTGGAGTTGCAATCGATATGTTCAATGAAGAGAAAGTAAAAGGAGATGTCACAGCAGACATCTCCTTTTTTTCAGGTATATAAATCATCGTCCAAACTTCACAACAAAATCTCCGTCTACTTTCTCCATTCCATACCCATGATAACCGTTCGAAAGTAAAGCTTGCTGTCCAACAGCATCACTCATCGGAACACTCTTAACATCCGTCCAATTTCTTTCCTTGCCTCCACGCAATTCCTTCACAAAAACATACCGCATACTCCCGCCATATTTTGCCTTCAATGCAGCAATCTCCATCCCTTGCGCAAACTTATCTTTTAAACTTGGAATGTTAAAAGGAGCAACGGTGCAGCAAACATAGTCGTACTGGCCATCTTCTTTTTGTAATTCGTCCATGATGACTGTCGCTAATATTTTTTGGATCCCATTTCCTCGGCTGTTCGGGTGAACATTTGAAATTTCTTGATAGATGACGCGATGTAGTTCGCTTTCTGCTATGCCAATATCAAGTCCTAAATGTTCGTCGTCGATAGGAGGAACGAGTAGGGCACGAAATGCGATGAGTTCGTTTTCGATAAAAGCACCGATCATCATGCCGTTTCCTTCTAGAATGTATTGAAATTCTTCTAGCGAGAGTGGCTGTAAGCGACTTTTATCCTCTAGCGCCTCAACTACAACGTTTTGTAGTGATAAGGTTTGTTCAATGTTCTCTAGTGTTAGTAATGTAACGTGAAATGGTTCGTTATTTTGTTTTAATGATCCTTTGTATAGAACTGTCATGCGTTAGTCCTCCTTTAGCGTACAACGTCTTGAAAGACGGTTAGTTCTTGTAATGTATTTTGGTTTATTTCAATGCCAAGTCCTGGCTTTTCGTTTAAGCGAATAAATGGTACGTCGTAATGTAAGTTTCCGATGTCTTTCGTGAACTTTAATGGACCTGTTAGCTCGACGCTCGTAATAATTTTTTTCGAGAAAGCGACATGGAATCCTGCGGAAGAGGCAACGGATGATTCGACCATGGATCCAACTTGGCATTCAATGCCTGCCATTTCTGCTTGATGAGCGAGTTTTACAGCGGGATATATGCCGCCGCATTTCATTAGTTTTATATTTACTTTATCAGCCGCGTCTAATTTAATGATTTGGCGCATTTCACGAGAACCTTTTAATCCTTCATCAATCATAAGCGGAAGGTCTGTTTTAGAACGAATGTGAGCCATTGCGTCAATATCGTCTGCGAAAACAGGCTGTTCAATCCAGTCGATGCTTAAATGACCTAATGAACGAAGTGCCGCTAATGTGTTGGCGCTATTTTTCCATCCTTGGTTTACATCAACGCGAATCGCAATATCATTTCCTACACGTTCACGTACAGCTTCAATTCTTTTTACATCCTCTTTTACATTCGTACCGACTTTCATTTTGAAAGATTGGTAA
Source organism: Bacillus sp. K2I17 (assembly GCF_002209985.1). Classification (NCBI taxonomy): domain Bacteria; kingdom Bacillati; phylum Bacillota; class Bacilli; order Caryophanales; family Bacillaceae; genus Bacillus; species Bacillus sp. K2I17. The sequence continues at coordinate 66,132 of NZ_NJGF01000014.1, read as the reverse complement.
CCTTTTTGAATCATGGAAGCAGCTTCTTCAGCCATGTCTTCAGGTTCGGCGATACTTAAGACGTGAGTGACAGGGAAGTCTTCATGGTAGCGTCCGCCAATTAATTGATATACAGGTTGATTTAGTTTTTTGCCCATTATATCAAAACAAGCAATATCTATTGCGGCTTTTGCAGTAGGAACACCGTAAATGGTATTGTTCATCATATCGTGTATTTTCTCGATATTCATTGGATTTTGCCCGATGAGCGCAGGAGCAAGTGTATGTTTTAAAGTATGGAAAGTACTTTCCCATGATTCGCCTGTAACGTGATCATCAGCAACGCCCTCACCGTAACCGATAATGCCTTCATCTGTTTCCATTTTGAGGATAATAGAACGCATGTCAGAATAAGAACCATAACTAATAACAAACGGATCGCGAAGTGGTAAACGAATTGCGTAAAGATGAATAGCTGTAATTTTCATTAGGTAGAGACCCCTTCCTGTTTACAATAGTTTTGTACATTTGATATAGTTGACGTTAAATAGTCGTTAATTAATGATAAGGAGTTAAAGAAATGATGATAAAAATTGCAGTTGTCGGTTCAAAAGAGTTTATGGAGAATCTTTTACCTATTGCTCATAAACTAGAAGAAATAGAGATTGATCCATATATTTACCTTCATCCGGCGGAATCTTCTGAACTTTTAAAGCGTTTAAAGCCTTGTGATTTCATCTTTTTCTCAGGTGCTTTACCTTATTATATGGCAAAAGAAATAAGAGAACAATTACGAATTCCAAGTACGTACTTACAGCAAGACGAGACAACTGTCGCATCTTCCATTCTTTCTGTCATGTATCACCAACGTATTCAACCACATAAAATTTCAATTGATTTAGTAGACCGCTCATTCATTACAAATGTGTTCCATGATATCGGTATAAAAGAAAATCCACAAGTGTTAGATTATGAAAATATGCTGTGGAGTAAAGATGAAATAAATAGAGTTATTGATTTTCATGTAGCTAAATATCAATCTGGAGATGCTCATTTAGCTTTAACTAGTATTCACGCTGTCTATGATGAACTTCAAAAAATAGGTATTCCTTCAGAGCGTATGATAGATCCGAAGCAATCCATTATACATGGGTTAAAAGATGCGAAAATAAAAGCTGAGTTAGCAAAAAGCCATTCAGCTACTGTTGGTGCTTGTATGATTTCTTCTTTAGAATTACGAGAAGGTTTGCTTGAGCAATTAGATGCTATTTCAAAAGAACTACGGGGTTCATTTAAAAAAGTTGATGAAATGACGTTCATTTTGTATACGACTCGTGGTGATATTGAATCGATTATAAAAACAAATATGATAAATAATTTATTTGCGAGTATAGAAGGAACAATAGCTATTGGATTTGGTTACGGAAAAACTGTGAAAGAAGCGGAGCAAAATGCTAAAATTGCTCAAAGTTTCGGGAAGAATAATCCAATAGACCACTGTTTTTATATACTAACAAGTGATAAAGAACTATTTGGTCCGTTCCCGAAAGAACAGAGAGTACAAAGTTTGAAGAATGACAACCCAGAACTCATGAAAATAGCGAAGGAAACGAAACTTAGTCCAGCCAACTTGTCAAAAATTATTCAATTTAGTCAATCACATCCATCATTGAAGTTTACAGCAGCGGATCTTTCTGAATACTTACAAGTGACTCGCCGATCAACAGAAAGGTTATTAAAGAAACTAGTTGATTATGGGTATGCTCATATTTGCGGCGAGGAAATGCCCTATCAACAAGGGCGCCCTCGCGCAATATATGAAATGAATTTACCGGTATCTCTAAGCTTCTAGTTGAGCCTTTTGTTTTTTTAGTAGTTCCGCTTTTTCAATGTCTGATAGTTTCGTAATTGTGAGACCAGTTATGCCGTAAATGATTGAAATAATAGGTACGATGAAATTCAATATAGCATAAGGAGCATATTCGAATGCGCCAACTCCAAGTGTTGCGAGTATAAATACACCACATGTATTCCAAGGTACGAAAACAGAAGTTAATGTTCCGCCATCTTCTAATGCTCTGGATAAATTTTTAGAATGCAGTCCTTTTTCTGTGTATGCATTTGCGTACATTCTTGAAGGAACAACAATCGAAATATATTGTTCAGAGCAAGTAAGGTTGGTTGCAAAGCAAGATGCGATAGTAGAAGCGATAAGTCCTTTTGCTGATGTCGCTAATTTTAAAATTTGATTTACAATTGCGCGAAGAATACCAGTATGTTCTAATACTCCTCCAAAGGTCATAGCGACAATTGTCATCGAAACTGTATTCATCATCGAATTTAAGCCACCGCGGTTAAAGAGTTCGTCTACTAGCTTGTTGCCAGTGTCTATGACAAATCCATTTTGGAGTGCACCGACAGACGCGGAGACAGAACCACCTTGAATAAAGACTTGTGATAAAAATCCTAAAATTATACCTACGAGAATAGCTGGTATAGCAGGAACTTTTTTAGCGACCAATACCATAACGACTACAGGTATGATTAGTAGGAAAGGGGAGATAACAAAGTTTTGTTGCAATACTTGTAACGTTTGATCGATACCTTTTGCATCAATATTGTTAGCGCCAAAATTTCTTCCTAAGAATGCATAAACGATAAGAGTAATAATTAAACCTGGAATTGTAGTAAATAACATATGACGAATATGTGTGAATAAATCTGTATTTGTTAATCCTGCGGCTAAGTTTGTTGTGTCTGAAAGCGGTGACATTTTATCGCCGAAGTAAGAACCGGAAATGATAGCACCGGCAACCATTGGAGCTGGGATTCCCATACTTAGGCCAATTCCCATTCCTGCAACACCAATTGTTCCCATTGTAGACCAAGAGCTACCGATAGCTAATGCAACAATAGAACAAATAATTGTAATTGAAACTAAAAATAGTGATGGAGTTAAAAGATTTAAACCGTAATAAATCATTGTTGCGACGATTCCGCCGCCAATCCAAGCACCAATCGTTAAACCTACTAGAATAATGATAACGATAGCGGGTAATGCGAGGCGAATTCCTTTATACATTGCTTCTTCAATATCGTGCCATTTGTAACCGTAACGCCAAGCGACGATAGAAGCAACGGTTGTACCGATAATAAGTGGGACGTGAGGGCTTTGTTTTAATACAACAATTGTAACCATCATAACTGCAACTGTAATGATAATAGGGATTATTGCTACGCCAAAAGGTATTTCTTTTTTCATAAATTGCCTCCTCATTATGTATGTTTGTATTTTTAGAATTGTCGCAAAATAGACGTTATTAAATTATAATAACTAAAAATTGATATGAGCGTCAATAAAAAACAGAAAATAAGGAATGTTCTATCGTTATAAAGTGAGTGGAAATAAGTTGTCGATCGTATTTAAAAATAAATAATTGACTTTTTTCTTAAAATTCAATATGTTCATAAAAACATCTGTTTTTCATAAGTATAATTAACCTGAATGGTTTTGGAATTTGGGAAGGAGAATGTAGCTTTGAAAACATTAGAACTACAAGAGCGGTTAACTGAAATTTTTCAGCATTTACATGAAAACCCTGAAGTGAGTTGGAAAGAGTATGAAACGACAGCGTATATTACTAACTTTTTAAAAGAAGAAGGAATTTCATATAAAATATTTGATGATTGCCCAGGCGTGATTGCTGAAATTGGAAGCGGAAATCCAGTTATTGCAATTCGTGCCGATATGGATGCACTTTGGCAAGAAGTGGACGGAGAGTTTAAAGCGAATCATTCATGTGGTCACGATGCTCATATGACAATTGTGATGGGGCTTATTTTACAATTGAAAAATATGAGATGGGATAGTGGAACGGTTAGATTTATTTTTCAGCCGGCAGAGGAAAAAGGAAATGGTTCTTTAAAGATGGTAGAGAAGGGTGCCGTGGATGATGCTGACTTCTTATTTGGTGTTCATCTAAGACCGATTGAAGAACTACCTTTGAAACAAGCTGCCCCATCTATTCGTCACGGAGCAGCAGGATTTTTAGAAGGAACGATTCATGGAGATGATGCACATGGGGCACGCCCACATCAAGGGATAAATGCAATTGATGTCATTTCTATGATCAATATCGGTTTGAAAAATATATGGCTACCACCGCAAAGCTCATATTCAGTGAAGATGACAAGGTGCCAGGCTGGCGGGGATAATTTGAATATTATTCCGGGTAACGGCCATTTTAGCTTAGATGTTAGGGCAGAGAGTAATACATTATTAGAAGAATTGAAGAAAAAAATAGAACATGTAATAGAATCGGCCGCATCTATGGGATCGAAAACTTCATACAAATGGATCGACCTTGCACCAGGAGCTGAAGTGTCAGAAGAAGCTGAGCGCTTTATGCGAAAAGGCATTCTTGAAGTGTACGGGGAAGAGGGATGCACTGGACCACTGTATACGACAGGAAGCGATGATTTCCATTACTACACAGTGAAGAGACCACATTTAAAAGCTGTCATGCTTGGACTAGGTGCCAACCTACAACCTGGATTACACCATCCGTATATGAAGTTCGATCATAGTTGTATTATGGATGGAGTAGAAATATTGAAACAAACTGTATTGAAAGTATTAGAGGACAGGGGCTAGATAGCTCCTGTTTTTTTGTAGGAATGTGTCGTTAAGTCGATATATTGAAAAAATCGTTGATATATTCTAAGTTACGATAGATATATTCAGAAAATCATTCATATAATTTCACGTATCAGTTAACTTGATGCAAAATGAGTCTTCAGTACATGGTGTATAATAATAAGTACCATTTTCTAATAGGAGAAGACGAATGAACGAACAATATTACGATGCAGTATTACATATAAAAACTGTCGGTGAGCAAAAGGGTTTTAACAAGTCTATGCATTATCACCGTTATGAACCGACGCCATATAGCGGATTAGATGAGTTATTGAATCAATATGAAATAAGAAGTAGCGACCGGGTTGTAGATTTTGGATGCGGAAAAGGACGATTAAATTTTTACATGCACCATAAGTGTGGTGCTTCAGCAGTTGGAATTGAAATGAATGAAGAGTTTTATAAAGAAGCAATGGATAATTTTGAGCGCTATGCACGAAAGGTAAGAAACAGTAAAGATAAAATTGGGTTTGAATGCTGTTTAGCGCAAGAATATGAGATTGATCCACGTGATAATCGGTTTTATTTTTTTAATCCATTTTCTGTACAAGTGTTTATGAACGTAGTAAATAACATTTTGCTTTCGGTAGAGGAAACAGAGAGAGAAGTAGATATTATTTTATACTATCCTTCTGAAGATTATATTTTCTTCTTAGAGAACCAGACTACGTTTGAGCTGAAGAGAGAAGTAAGGTTGCCAGGTGCTTATGAGAAGAATGGGAATGAGAGGTTTTTAGTTTATACATTAAGATTATAAAAAAAGCAGGTGCCAAGGCACCTGCTTTTTTTACTCACGTCTATATAATTAGTTACGGATTAAGTAATCAAATGCACCTAAAGCTGCGTTTGCACCTGAACCCATAGAGATGATGATTTGTTTGTACGGATTATTTGTACAGTCACCTGCAGCAAACACTCCTGGTACGTTTGTAGCGCCGTGCTTGTCTGTTACGATTTCACCGCGAGCGCGTTCAACTGTTTCGCCTAACCAGTCTGTGTTTGGCACAAGACCGATTTGTACGAATACACCTTGTAATTCAACGTGATGAACTTCTTCAGTTTCACGATCGATGTAAGAAATACCGTTTACTTTATCAGTACCAGTGATTTCTTTCGTTTGAACGTTTTTCAGAACAGTTACGTTTGGTAAGCTGTTAAGACGCTCTTGTAATACAGCATCAGCTTTTAATTCTGGCATGAATTCAAGAACAGTTACGTGCTTAACGATACCTGCTAAGTCGATAGCTGCTTCAATACCAGAGTTACCTCCGCCGATAACTGCTACGTCTTTTCCGATGAATAATGGACCGTCACAGTGTGGGCAGTATGCTACACCTTTATTTTTGAACTCAGCTTCACCTGGTACGCCAACGTTACGCCAGCGAGCACCTGTTGAAACGATTACGCTTTTACTTTTCAGAATAGCGCCGTTTTCAAGTTCCACTTCAATAAGTTCTTTTTTCTCTAAACGTTTTGCACGTTGTAGATTCATTACATCGATGTCGTATTCTTTTACGTGCTCTTCAAGGCTTGCTACTAGCTTAGGACCTTCAGTGCGTTTTACGCTGATGAAGTTCTCAATGCCCATAGTATCCATTACTTGACCACCGAAGCGCTCAGCAACGATACCAGTGCGGATGCCTTTACGTGCTGCATAAATTGCTGCACTTGCACCAGCAGGGCCGCCACCAACAACAAGAACATCGTATGGATCTTTATCAGAAAGCTCTGATGCATCTGGACCGTTACCCATTTTAGCTAAAATTTCTTCAAGTGTCATACGACCGCTTCCGAAAGATTCGCCGTTTAGGAAAACTGTTGGTACTGCCATGATGTCTTTGCTTTCTACTTCCTCTTTGAATGCAGCGCCATCAATCATAGTATGTGTAATACCAGAGTTTAGAACGCTCATTACGTTAAGAGCTTGTACAACATCAGGACAGTTATGACAACTTAGGCTGATATAAGATTCAAAATGATATTCGCCTTGAATGTTTTTAATTTGATCGATTAATTTTTGTTCAACTTTTGGAGCGCGTCCACTTACTTGTAGTAAAGCTAACACTAATGAAGTAAATTCGTGTCCTAATGGAATACCAGCGAATACGACACCAGTGTCTTCACCAGGGCGATTTACGCTAAAGCTTGGTGTTCTCTCTAATTCAACTTTTTCTACTGTAATCTTAGATGACATAGTAGCTAATTCGTCTACTAGAGCTAACATATCTTTAGATACGTCGTCGTCTCCAGCGCTTACTTTAAGTAAAATATCGTTCTCCATTAACTGAAGGTATTGGGATAGTTGTGTTTTTATATCTGCATCTAGTATCATTTTGATCGAACTCCTTAGATTTTGCCTACAAGGTCAAGGCTTGGTTTAAGTGTTGCAGAACCCTCTTGCCATTTAGCTGGGCAAACTTCACCTGGGTTGTTACGTACGTATTGAGCTGCTTTAATTTTGTTAACAAGAATGCTTGCGTCACGGCCGATACCGTCAGCATTGATTTCCATAGATTGGATAACGCCGTCTGGATCGATGATGAATGTACCACGAGCAGCAAGACCTTCTTCTTCCATTAAAACGTTGAAGTTTGTAGTGATTGTGCGAGTTGGGTCACCAATCATAATGTATTCGATTTTGCCGATAGTTTCTGAGCTATCATGCCATGCTTTGTGAGTGAAGTGAGTGTCTGTAGATACAGAGTATACTTCAACGCCTAAGTCTTTAAGAGTTGCATATTGGTTTTGTAAGTCTTCAAGTTCAGTTGGGCAAACGAATGTGAAGTCAGCTGGGTAGAAACAAACTACACTCCATTTTCCTTTTAAACTTTCGTCAGTAACTTGGATAAATTCTCCATTATGGTAAGCATTAGCTTTAAACGGTTTTACTTCTGTGCCGATTAATAACATATTAAAATTCCTCCTAAATGTTGGTTTTGAGCATCAAAAAATAGTGTGCTCATAAAATATATTTTTTAATTAACTATAATAATTCTAATTCGATATTAATTATCATATAGAAGTGGTTATTTTGTCAAGAGAATAAACCAACTTTATATCAATTTAATTAATATTTATTCTCAATTAAGGTTGTTAGAGAATTAAAAGGTAGTTTTCATGTAATCGATTTTCAACGAGTATGTAAAAGAGTAGTGCGTATGTTAGAGACATGGTGTAAGTATAAATTGTTAGGAAGGGAATATTTCTTAGAAGTTGTGGATTTGAAAAGGGATTGCTTATTTCTATTTTACAAAGAATTGTGCGATAAATAAAATAAAATGAATTAGAATCTTTTTGAACATTTTTTGTCATCTAAAATATATAATTAGGAAGCATATTGCAGTGATATAGAAACATTGACTCAAGATGTTAACAAGATATAATAAAATCTAGATATACCTTTCAAAAAGAAGAAGATATAATATAGGATAAAAATTTTTCAACCTATTATTTTTTATAGCTTTTAGAAAACGCTTACAATTAGTGTGGAGGGGAAACCATGTCTAAGTTCACAAAGTATTTTTTAATGGAAGCTAACGATGTGATTGTATATGTGAAAGAGAAATTATGTGAGTTTGAGGATGCAAAGGGGTTACAGTGTAAAGAAATAGGCGATGGTAATTTAAATTATGTATTCCGCGTTTGGGATGAGCAGAAGAATATTTCTGTCATTGTAAAGCAAGCTGGGGATACAGCAAGGATTTCAGATGAGTTTAAGTTGTCGACGAATCGTATTCGTATAGAATCAGATGTTTTGCAGTTAGAGGAGGAGTTAGCACCTGGGCTTGTTCCAAAGGTATATTTGTTTGATAGTGTGATGAATTGTTGCGTAATGGAAGATTTATCAGACCACACAATATTACGTACAGCACTTATAAATCATCAAATATTTCCGAGGCTTGCTGACGATGTAACGACTTTTTTGGTAAACACACTTTTATTAACATCGGATGTTGTAATGAATCATAAAGAGAAGAAGGAGCTTGTAAAAAACTATATAAATCCTGAATTATGTGAGATTACAGAAGACCTCGTATACGCTGAGCCATTTACAAATCATAATAAGCGTAACGAGTTATTTCCGCTAAATGAAGGATGGATTAGAGAGCATATTTATAGTGATAAAGAGCTTCGTATGGAAGTAGCAAAACGTAAGTTTTCTTTTATGACGAATGCACAGGCACTTATTCATGGTGATCTGCATACTGGTTCCGTTTTTGTGAAAAATGATTCCACGAAGATTATTGATCCTGAGTTTGCCTTTTATGGACCGATGGGATATGACGTTGGGAATGTAATGGCGAATTTAATGTTTGCTTGGGTGAATGCAGATGCGACTATGAAGCCTGGGGCTGAGAAAGATGCGTATATGGGTTGGCTACAATCGACAATGGTAGAGGTAATTGATTTATTTAAGAAGAAGTTTTTAAATGCTTGGAATATTCATGTGACCGAGATTATGGCGAAGGAAGAAGGCTTTAACGAAGTATATTTACAATCTGTATTAGAGGATACAGCTGCAGTGACGGGCCTTGAGTTAATTCGTCGTATTGTTGGGTTAGCGAAAGTAAAGGATATTACTTGTATCGAGAATGAGGAAGCACGTGCCAGAGCAGAACGTATTTGTCTTCAAGTAGCGAAGAAATTTATTTTACGGGCTAATCAATATAAAACAGGCACAAGTTTTGTAGAAACGTTAAAAGAACAGTCAATGCACTACGCGAAGTAAGGGGAGAAGATGATGGAAGAGCAATTAATACCCATTCAGTGGAAAGATGATTCTTTAATTTTATTAGATCAAACATTATTACCGAATGAGGTTGTCTATGAATCTTTCAAGACAGCTGAAAGCGTGTGGGATGCCATTCAAGTAATGAAAGTAAGAGGAGCACCAGCGATTGGTGTTTCGGCAGCGTATGGTGTGTGTTTAGGAATAAAGGAAGTTATTCAAAGTAAGATGGAAGACTTTATAGAGGAAGTCAAAAAGGTATGTGCATATTTGGCAACATCAAGGCCAACAGCAGTAAATTTATTTTGGGCACTTGAAAGAATGGAGACAGTCGCGACAGAGAACTCACATTTATCAATCGGCCAGTTGAAAGATAGATTACTAGAAGAGGCAAAAGAGATTCATAGAGAAGATGAAGAAATTAACCGTCAAATCGGAGAACATGCATTAACGTTATTCCATGATGGAATGGGAGTGTTAACACATTGTAATGCTGGTGCGTTAGCGACGACTAAGTATGGGACTGCGACAGCTCCAATGTACTTAGCGAAAGAAAAAGGATGGGACTTAAAAATCTTTTCGGATGAAACACGTCCTAGATTACAAGGTTCAACGTTAACAGCATTAGAACTACAGCGAGCGGGGATTGATGTTACTGTCATTACGGATAATATGGCAGCTATGGTCATGTCACAAGGGAAGATTGAGGCGGTAATCGTTGGGTGCGACCGTGTGGCAGCAAACGGTGATGTAGCAAATAAAATTGGGACATTAGGCGTATCTATTTTAGCAAAATACTACAACATTCCGTTTTATGTAGCAGCACCAACACCGACAATCGACTTAAAAACACCGACAGGAAAAGAAATTCCAATCGAGGAAAGAGATGCTTCTGAAGTGATTAATCGCTTCGGACAATATTCTGCTCCGAAAGAAAGTAAAGTATATAATCCGGCATTTGATGTCACACCACATGAAAATGTAACAGCGATTATTACGGAAAAAGGGATTGTAAAAGCACCGTTTACGGAGAACTTAAAAAAGCTATTTCAATAAGTAGATAGATTTAAAAAGTCAGTCATCATAAGCTTCATACTTAGGGGGATGTATATGTTATTACAAAAAGAAAGAGAAGAAATTGTAGCGTATGGAAAGAAAATGATTTCTAGCGGTTTAACAAAGGGGACAGGCGGCAATATTAGTATTTTCAATCGTGAACAAGGTCTTGTTGCGATTAGCCCAAGTGGTTTAGAGTATTATGAAACAAAACCTGAAGATGTAGTTATATTAAACTTAGATGGTGAAGTGGTAGAGGGAGAGAGAAAACCGTCAAGCGAGCTCGATATGCACCTTATATATTATAGAAATCGTGAAGATATAAATGCGCTTGTGCATACACATTCACCTTATGCGAAGACAATTGCATCATTAGGGTGGGAGCTTCCTGCTGTATCATATTTAATTGCTTTCGCAGGCCCGAATGTACGCTGTGCACCGTATGAAACATTTGGTACGAAGCAATTAGCGGATGCTGCTTTTGAAGGCATGATTGATCGCCGTGCCGTTTTACTTGAGAACCACGGTTTAATTGCAGGTGCAAATAACATAAAAATGGCGTTTACTGTTGCAGAAGAAATTGAGTTTTGTGCGCAAATTTATTATCAAACGAAAAGCGTCGGAGAGCCGAAGCTATTGCCAGAAGATGAGATGGCGAATTTGGCGAAGAAGTTTGAAGGGTATGGGCAGCAGTAAATGAAGAAACACCCTCAAGATTTCACTCTTGAGGGTGTTTCTATGCCTTCTTAAGCAACAAATACATAAAGTAAGGAGCACCAATTAAAGCAACGACAATACCTGCTGGGATGCCATTAGGATCAACGATGTTTCGTCCGATTGTGTCTGCTAATAGCAATAGCCATCCGCCGATTAAAACGGCGATAGGCATGAAAATTTGATGTCTTGGACCTACTAAAGATTTCGCGATATGAGGAGCCATTAGTCCGATAAAGCTAATTCCTCCTGTTACGGAAACAGCTGCAGCTGCAAGCGCAACGGCTGCAACTAATAAGTATCTGCGTTCTTTTTCAATTTCAATTCCAACACCGATTGCGACTGGCTCGTTTAATGCTAGAATGTTTAATCGATTTGCTTTATAGAAAACGAACGGAATTAATACGATTAACCATGGGAGCATTGCTAAAACGAAGATCCAGTCATCTCCCCAAATATTTCCGGCAATCCATTTTGAAATAAAGTCCACTTTCATACGATCAGCGGATGAAATAAGGACAATCATCATTCCAGATAGTGCAAATGCAAAACCGATACCAGTTAATGTTAATCGTATTGGCTGAAGTCCAGTTGATTTACTATATGAAAATACGTAAATTAGAACAGCTGTCAGAAAAGCCCCGATAAATCCAACGACAGGTAGTAAATAAAGGAATGAACCTACATCTATTGGAAAGTATAAAAAGAAAATAGCAACAGCAACACCGGCCCCAGAGTTGATTCCGAGAATACCAGGTTCAGCTAAATCATTTCGAGTAATTCCTTGCAGAATAGCCCCTGATAAAGCGAGAGCCATACCAGCTAATAATGTAATAACAATTCTAGGTAGTCTTAAAGAGTATAAAACAAACTCCTCTTTAAAAGTCCCCTGTCCCATTAATGTTGGGAGTAGTCGATCATAAGATAAAGATGCTGAACCAAGTCCCATTCCAACTACAATGGTGGTGATGGTCAGTATTAGTAAAGCGAGTATAATAAGACGTTGTTTTCTTAGAATAGATTGCATCATGAGAATGTTTTTCCTCCTTTACGTACAACGAATAGGAAGAATGGCAGCCCTACAATTGCGACAATAGCGGCAACTGGTGTTTCGTATGGAGCGTTAATAGTACGTCCGATTGTATCTGCAAGTAGCATAAAGGAAGCTCCAGCAATTGCTGACATCGGTATAACAAATCGGTAATCTGGACCGACAATTGGGCGTACCATGTGAGGTACCATTAAACCGATAAATGCCATATTTCCGACAAGCGCTACAGAAGCACCAGCAAGTAAGATAATAATGATAAATAGAATGGTTTTAATAACAATAATTTTTTGACCTAGTCCAATAGCCACTTCTTCACTGAAACTAAGAATTGTCAATTTTTTTGCTAGTAAGATAGCGATAAAGATACTAATTGAAATGACTGGAATAATAATTTTTAATTGGCTCCAAGTAGTTCCAATTACGCCCCCAGCAGTCCAAAGTGATACATCTTGTGAAATTTTGAAGTAAATGCCGACTCCTTCTGAAATTGCGAGTAGAAATGCTGAAACGGCAGCACCGGCTAATACAATTCGAAGAGGGGATAGCCCGCCTTTTTTCACCATACCAATTCCAAATACCATAATTGCGCCAATTGCAGCACCAATAAAGCAAGCAAATGTTAAGTAAAGATAGCTGATGGAAGGATTGAAAGCAAGTGTCAGTGCAAGCGCAGCATTTGCTCCACCAGATAGCCCTAATAATCCAGGATCTGCAAGTGGATTTCGTGTTAATCCTTGCATAATTGCTCCAGAAACAGCAAGTCCAGCTCCTACAAAAATAGCAGCAACTTCACGTGGCAAACGTATTTCGCGAATAATAGATATTTTGTCCCCTTTAGCGGAGGAAGTAAGTGCTAACCATACGTCTTTTATTGAAGTATCTGCAGCACCTAATACCATTGCTACCATAAAAATAAGAAAGAATGCAATTATGCTCAAAATTAGTTTGTATGTAAAAGCTATAGAACGTGGATTGTCGTGATCTTTTGTCATTCGTTTCACATCTTTTCTGTTCATAGAATAAAGGAAGAGGAATTCTTAAATTAAGAATTCCTCATGTTTGTATTATTTACCAAGAAAGCTTTTCTTGAAGAAGTCTAGTTGGAAATCTAATGTAAGTGGATCATTGAAATAGAATTCCATCATGTTTGCTTCGTATACGCGATTATTTTTTACTGCTGGGATGTTTTTATATGATTCTGTCTCTTGGAATGAGTTATCAGTATCTTTGTTTTTACTTACGATTAAGTAATCACCAGCAAACTCAGGTAATACTTCAGTAGATAATGCGTAGTAACCTTCTTTTAATGCTTTTTCTTTTACTTTTTCAGGCATTTTTAATTTCATTTCTTGGTATAGAATTTCTGTTCCACGGCCCCAGTTTTCGCCGTATACATAAAGCTGTTTGTTGAAGTTTTCTACAACAGAAACTGTTGCATCTTCACCGATTTTTGCTTTAATTTCTTTACCAGCGTCCTGTGCACGTTTCTTGAAGTCATCAACCCAAGTTTTTGCTTCTTTTTCTTTGTTTAATAATTTACCGATTTCTAAATGCTGTGTTAAGTAATCAACTTTTCCGTAAGTGTACGTTACAGTAGGAGCGATCTTCTTTAACTTATCAACATTTTTAATATTTGATAAACCAATGATTAAATCTGGATTTAGTTCAGCGATTTTTTCAACGTTTTCATCTGATACTTCAGCAACATCTTTAAGTTTGCTATCAAAGCGTGGGTTTTGTTTAGACCATGAATCTACCCCAACAAGATTTACATCTAATGACATTACGTTACCAGCGAATGATGATAAAACAACAACACGTTTTGGATTTGCAGGAACTTCTACTTTACCATTTTCAGATTGGTATGTAATTGTTTCTGATTTACTACCTTTTGCATCGTTCTTTTTGTCTGTAGAGCCATTGCTACAAGCGCTCATAACAAGAACGAAAAGAACTGTTAGTGAAATAAATAACTTTTTCATTGTCTTTCTCCTTTAACATAGATGATATTTGTATATAATAATTTGTTTAACTGCAATCTTTTTGAAAGAGTAGTGGTAATGCAAAATGCTTATTAAAAATCTTGAATATGAGATTCTAAAATATAGTATTAACCATATTAATAAAAGAAGATGTAATCTCAAATTTACTAATTATTAACAAAATGATAATGATTATCACTATTGATTCTTTAAATAATATAATTTTATATAGGTGTATTGTCAATAGTAATTTTGATTGTAAATTTTGCGGAAACAGGTTATATTTTATTGAGAATGATAATCAATGACTAGTAGCTGAGGAGTGACACGAATGAATCAAGAAGAATTGTTTGATGTAACTGTGATAGGCGGAGGGCCTGCAGGGCTTTATTCAGCTTTTTATAGTGGACTCAGAGAGATGAAAACGAAAATAATAGAATTTCAACCACAATTAGGTGGAAAAATACATGTTTATCCAGAGAAGATGATTTGGGATGTAGGAGGGCTGCTGCCAGTTACAGGTGATAAATTAATTGAACAACTTGTACAGCAAGGGCTAACATTTAAGCCAGAAGAGGTATTAAATACAAAAGTAGAATCGATTATTCGTAACGAAGATGGCACTTTTACGTTAAAAGCAAGCACTGGAGAAGAACATTTTTCAAAAACAGTTATCGTCGCAACTGGAAGTGGTATATTGAAACCTCAAAAGTTATCAATTGAAGGTGCTGAGCGATTTGAAGTATCTAATTTAAATTATACAGTGAAATCTTTAAAGCGTTTCAAAGGTAAGACGGTCATTATTTCCGGCGGAGGAAATTCTGCTGTTGATTGGGCAAATGAATTAGAACCAATTGCGAAAAAAGTGTATGTAACATATAGAAAAGAAGAATTATCTGGTCATGAAGCACAAGTAAAACAACTGCTGAACAGCTCGGCGGAGTGTTTCTTTAATACATCGATTACAAAACTCATTGCTGGTGATAATCATGAAGCGATCGAATATGTAGAATTAACGAATCATGAAACAAGTGAAATTTCACATTTACCTATTGATGAAGTGATTATTAACCATGGATATGAACGTGACATTACGTTATTAGAAAATAGTGAGTTAGACGTTGCAATTATAGATAATTATTATATTGCAGGTAATGCGAATAGTGAGTCCTCTGTAGATGGATTATATGCTGCGGGAGATATTTTAAAGCACGAAGGGAAATTACACTTAATTGCGGGAGCATTCCAAGATGCTGGAAATGCTGTAAATAAAGCGAAACAATTTATTCAACCAGATGCAAGTGAGTACGGAATGGTTTCTTCGCATAATGAAGTATTTAAGAAGAGAAATCGTGAATTGATCAAGCAGATGATGAAATAATAAAGTTAAACTGTAATCAGTGGGGCTATTCCCAGCTGAGTATGGCCGCGCACTAATAGCGGGATAAAGAAACAAGTAACCCCCATTTACTTCTCTTCTCGAGTGACGAGAGAGGTAAATGGGGGTTTTCCTGTTTACTATATTTTCAATCATTGTAATGACACCGGTTTCATCAGTTCATGTGATATGAACGTTTTATTTGTAAATCTTCCTAGAAAACAATGAATCTATGTTTTACTGCCGCAGAACAGTATTACATTATGCTGTCCCTTTAGCTCGTTCGTTAGGAAATGGCATATTTAATATGGAGGCAATGTACTGTTTTCCATGCATTCGAGCTAATGATTCTAATATTTGACGGACGCGTTTTGTAAGATGTCCTTGTTCCTTTATAGCTTCACAATATGCGTCATAGAAAGCGTATTTAGCCCAAAGGAAATCATCTTGTTGGAATAAAAAATGATTTTTGTACCATTCCCCAATTGTATGGTAACAATTGTTTTCATGTATTGCTGCGCTTTGAGAAAGAATACGATCAGATAAAGATGTAGTTAAATGAGAAATTGTGTTTTCTGTTTCAAATTGTAATGTTTTTTCTAACATTGTAATGATGTGACGAGTAGCCATATGTTAACTCTCCTTTGTGTAAATGGGTAATACCATTCTATATTTAAAAAATCCTTACTATATTATTATACAATATATGGAATGCATCCACCTTCTTTTTAAATTGCATTTACAAAATCTTTTTTATTTGTTTACAAAAATAAAGTAAGATACAGTATATATGAAAAAATAATAAAGGAATGAACGCGTTGTATATAACAGTAGAAGAAGCTGCGGAGTATTTGAATTTACCAAAGTCGTATATTGAAGAGCTAATTCAGCAAAAGAAAATTCGTGCACTATTTGATGGAGAGCAATATTTATTAAATAAAGAACAATTCAATACACATTTAGAACAAATGGAGAAATATAAGCAATTAGTGGAAGATATATTGAATGAACCAATTCCAGAAGATATGGATGTTAAAGACGAAGATTAAACTATGGGAAATCCCGTATGAAGATATGCAGAAATGTATCTTCATACGGGATTTTTTGTTTAAAGATATTAAAAGCCTAAGGAGCGTTTAGCATTTCTTCGAATTTTGATAGGTAGTAGTCTACCATGTTAAAAGCATATTTTTTTCTAGCTAGGACAAACATAGAGAACGTAACCTGTACAGATACATATACTATCAGTGCAAATGCTTATAAATTAATGGAAGGGGTTTTCTCGTGAGTTTATTTCATTGTGATTTTTTGAAAGACTTAATTGGATCTTTTGTGAGAGTAAACAGGGGTGGTCCAGAATCTCAAAAAGGAACAATAATATCAGTATGTCCGGACTACTTCGTATTGCAGAATGAAAAAGGTGAGCTTTATTACTATCAACTTAGTCATCTAAAAAGTATTACAAAAAATGCGAAAGACTGTGGATCAAGTGATTGCGATTGGGAAGATTGTGCATGTGCAGAAGACTTTGAAGCACTACTTCAAAGCTTCAAATATTGCTGGGTGAAAATTAATCGCGGTGGTCCAGAGAAAGTAGAAGGCATCTTACAAGATGTTTCGTGTGATTTCGTAACATTGATCGTAAAAGAAGAAATTATATTAGTTGCAATAAAGCATATTAAAAGCGTTAACTATAATGCATTAGCATGCGGAGAGAGCGATGAGAGCGACGATAGTAGTAGTAAGGAAAGTAGTAGCAATAATTCAGGTCGCGCTCGTGCACAAAGACAATCAAGTAGAGGAAGATAATAAGAAAGGGGGATACGAAATTGGAGAGCATATTATGCTGTGAGCAAATTAAGTGTTTAGTCGGTGAGACTGTAAAAGTAAATCTTCGTGGACCAGAGAGTCGAGTGGGGGTACTTGTATCGTTAGGAAGAGATTACCTTACATTACAACTTCCTCTTGGTGAACTAGTATATTACCAACTAAAGCATGTGAAGAGTCTAGTTAAGAAAGTGAAAGAAAGTAAATGTGGCGATTGCTATGTTTCAAGTTTCTGCTCTGATGATGATACTTTTGTCGATGTATTACGTGACTTGAAGTATAAGTGGGTAAAGATTAATCGTGGCGGTCCAGAATGTGTAGAAGGTTTGTTAAGTGAGGTACACCATGACTGTATTACACTAGTAAACTGCGATGAAGTTATTTATGTAATTAAGTCTCATATTAAGAGTGTGAGCCAAGTAGTGAAATGTAAAAAGAATGAAGAAGAATAATGTTTGATAAATAAGAGGGGCATTATGGTTGAAGGTGAAGAACGATTTCTTATTTCGGATAGTATGAAAAGGAAGTCTTTACTATTAAGACGGAACATTGCCCCTGATTATTTTTTTGAATGGAGAATAGGAAAGCAAAAAATTTATAGGAAGGAGGATATAGATGAATGAGTTAAACAAAAGTATTGGAGAAAATATATATGTTAAACTAATCGGTGAAAAAAGATTTAAAGGTGTATTAATAGACGTAGGAAATGATATTGTTGTTCTTTACAATGGACAAGACTACGTATATATATCTTTATACCATGTACAATATTATAAATTTTTAAGACCATATGATGAGGAAATATCAAAACCAGATGTTGACTCTGTAATTAAGAGGGAATCGCCTTCTATTTCTTTAAGAAAAGTATTAAGCACTTCTAAAGGGATTTTTACAGAGGTTTATGTAGCAGGAAATGCTCCAATACATGGTTATGTTACAAGTGTAATGAACGATTATATTGTTTTTTATAGCCCAGTTTATAAAACAGTATATATATCTTTAAAGCATTTGAAATGGTTAATTCCGTATAAAGAAAACCAAGTCCCGTACGCCCTCAATAAAAATGAACTCCCCGTGAATCCATTAAATATTACGTTAGCTAGAACATTCGAAGAACAGCTTATTAAAATGTCCGGCAAAATCATGGTGTTCGATTTAGGTGAGGAATCTAATAAAATCGGAAAGATGGCAAAGATTGATGAAGGGCATATTGAAATATTAAAAGCACGTGATGCAAAAATGTATGTGAATATTCAACATGTGAAATCTGTCCATTGTCCGTAATCTAGTTGAAAGGGCTGGCTTTTTCTTTTATATGCAGAAGAAAAGGTCGAGCCTATTTGTTTAGCTCGATTTGAATATGAGAGGGAAAATGAATTGAATATAAATGTGTTAGTGTGACCTTTGAAGAGGAAATCTTGTGCAAAATTATAAAAAATATGTACGAGCCATTTTTTATATATTCAATTTATTTTTTTGTGGGAGAACTGCTCAACTAATATATTAAAGGGGTTTTGTTTGTGGAGCAGTTTCCAAATTCGTTATCGATTACATTACTTGGTAGTGCTGGTGGAGCAGCAAAAGCAGTTTTAGCAATTTTAAATCAAGCGATAGCAAATGAAAAAGACCCGATTTATGAAGCGATAAAGAATGTTACATTTCATTTGGTTGACATAAAACAAAAAGATAGGGCTTATTATGGTGAGTTGTTTCCAAATTTGAAAGATCAATTGTTTTTATATGAAATTGACCTTCAAGATGTAGTGAAATTCAAACAACATTTGAAAGAAAAAAGCACGGGTGTTGTTATTGATGTTTCAGGGGCAGATACAATCAGAGTATTAAGTTGTTGTAATGAACTTGGAATTTGTTATATTAATTCAGCTTTGGAAAATGAGGAAGTAGATCAGGACGATAGTTTAATCGGTTTTCAGCTTACGGAAAGATATACGAGGTTTGAGAAGGAGAAAGAGAAATTTACAAATACAAAAGCAATTATAGGCTCAGGTATGAATCCAGGTGTTGTTCAATGGATGGTTGTTGAACTTATGAAGGAACGTCCAAAGGAAAAGCCAAGAGCATGTTATATAGTAGAACATGATACGTCATTTTTAAATGATACAGCACTTATAAAGCCTCATACACTTTATGCTTCATGGGCAGTAGAGCGATTTTTAGATGAAGCGATATGGAGTTATCCGATGTATATGAGTCATCATCGTCCTCTTTATTTTTATGAAGATGTATATGCTTCAGAGTATAAAGTAAAGTTAGGAGAGAAAGAGTTTTATGGCTGTTTAATGCCACATGAGGAAGTTTTAATTTTAGGAAAAAACTTCAATATGGAAGTGGGTTTTCTTTACCGAATTAATGAGTATACGACTAATGTAATTAGACAGAACTTAGATCAAGTAGAAGATTTATGGAGTTGGAATCGTAAAGTATTTAATCCAGCCGAAGAAGAGATTGCCGGCGAGGATCTAGTAGGTGTATTACTCGTTTATGAAAATAGTGAGACATATATGTATAACGTGATGAATAGCAGTCAAGTTTTTCATAAATATAAAACGAATGCGACTTACTTCCAAGTAGGATGCGGAATTTATGCTGGCTTGTGTAGTTTACTGTTCGATAACTTTAAACAAGGTGCCTATTATGTAGAGGAATTATTATTAAATACAGAGAGTAAGTACGGAGAATATTTGAATTTATATATGAAGGATTTTGTAGTGGGCGGAAATGACTTTACGGATGGATTGCTACATGATCGGGTAAGATGGATATAAGTTGTGACGAAAAGGAAGGGGAAATCTCCTTCCTTTTCGTATGATAAGGTTACATCTTACCCTGAAAGCAATTTCATACTTATAATTTAAGGAGATAATATGTAGAGCTTTTGTATTGAGTATGAGGAGTATTTATATGAACAAATTTAAAAGCTTGATATATGAGGAAAGAGAAGCTTTAAAAGTATTTAAAAAAATTAACGGATTTGTTAGAGAAAATCGGTAAAGATTTTTACAAAACAAAGGAGAATGGTACGGGACTGGGGTTAATGATTACATATAAAATCATTGAGGAACATCAAGGAAGTATCGCGATTCAAAGTAGCATGGGAATAGGAACGAAAGAGGAAATTTTTTACCGACAGCATAATGTGCTAGAGAAAAATATTTTTCAGAAAAGTGTTCTTGTTGTGTAAATATAAACATTTTATAAAATGTTTCAAGAAGGGTTTTTTTTATAAAATACTTCGTTTATAATGGAGGAAAATATCGACATGAGATTTATTATTCATGTAACGGTTCGGTAGTGTTAGAGAAAGAAGGGGTGCACGCGCATCCTTTTTTCTATGCAGATATTATGAAAGAGGTGGTATGATGGAATTAACATTAAATTCGACTGTATGTTTACACACGATTCAATTTCGAAAAGAGCAAAAGAATTATATTGTAAAAGATACAATTACAGGAGAAAAATATGAAATGCCGCCACTTTGGATTGATGCATTGGCAATGATGCGTGACGGTTTTTTATTGGGGGAAATTGAGGAGAAATTAAAAGAAGAGTATCCAGACGAAGAAATAAATATGTTAGCATTTACGAGGCAACTGTTAGAGCTAGAGCTTGTCGGAATGGTAGATGGCGAAGAAATAGCTTGTACAAAGAAGAAAGAGAAAGATTATTTAGCTTGGTTACGTCCTCGTGTTGAGCAATTCTTTCTTAGTTTAAATAAAAAAAATAGAAGCAAAGGTCAATGATGATCTTTGCTTTTTTGTATAGTTTGTTTAAAAAATTACAGCGAATGCCCTTGCGAAAGCACCGTCGCTATCTTTAATTTTTAAAGGTGCCGCTGAGAAAAAGAAACGTTTCGTGTTAATTGCATCTAAGTTTGTTAAGTTTTCGATTAAATAAATATTATTCCCAAGTAGTATGTGATGAATTGGCGATGTTTCTGTCGTTACCTCATCAGGAGAGATGAAATCTAAACCGACAGATTTTACTTTTAATTGAACTAGTTCTTCAGCTAATTCTTCAGAAAGATAAAAAGCTTCTTTCTCATATGCTTCTGTATTCCATTTCGTAGATAGATTGGAATGGAAAATGACAATATCACCTTCTTTTATGTCAGCGTTGTGTAATACTTCTTTAGGTAGTTTTCGTTCTTGTACATGAGTTACATCAATAAGAACAGCTTCGCCTACAAATTGATCTAGGGGTAATTGATCAATAGTCGTTGCGCCTGAAATGAAATGAGCAGGAGCATCACAATGCGTGCCAACATGAACGACAGAATGAAAATCTGTAACTTGATAGCCTGTCTCTTCAACGCTTGTAATGGCTCCTAAATTGATTTTTGGTGTTCCAGGGAATTGGGACATATTGTTTTCAAATGTTTGTGATAGGTCAATTACTTTCATTTTAAATACCTCCAATATATGTTTTGAAATAAAAAAACTCACCTTTCATAATCAAGAAAGATGAGTTTTGTACACAATAGTTACGTTTTATCTTTCAAAATGCAATGCATTTTGCAGGAATTAGCACCTATTCAGTTTGTATAAACTGAGGTTGCTGGGCGTCAAAGGGCCGGTCCCTCTGCCTCTCTTGATAAAGACATATTAAGTTTTCGTTTCTGAATATTCACTACTTTTAAATTGTAATTCATTTCCTTTTTTCGTGCAATACAAAATAGGTATTCACCCAAATAAAGTTGCTCGCATATTGTAGCTTATGTAAATAGAATGCTGCGAAGGAGTGAGTGCAGTGACAGGGAATGTATTGAATTATTACGCTGGTGGAAATACAGCTAGAGGATTTCATAATTTATACGATGAGAATTTAAAAGGGCTAAACAGGTTATTTATTTTAAAGGGTGGTCCTGGAACCGGGAAATCTTCTTTAATCAAAGCAATAGGTCGCGAGTGGGTTGAAAAAGGATATGATATTGAATTTTTACACTGCTCTTCTGATAATAAATCGGTTGATGGTGTAATTATCCCGAAGTTAAAAGTAGGAATTGTTGATGGAACATCACCGCATGTTATTGAGCCGAAAATGCCAGGAGTTGTCGAAGAGTATATTAATTTAGGGGTTGCTTGGGACTCAGATAAATTAAGAAAGCAGAAGGTGGAAATTGAACGATTTGTTTCAGAAGCAAGCAAGGCTTTTCAAACTGCTTACGCTTGTTTTAACGAGGCACTAGTTATACATGACGAGTGGGAGAAAATATATATTAATAATATTGATTTTAATAAAGCAAATGAACTAACCGATCAGCTGATTCAGAAGTTATTTACAGATAAAGGCGGGAAACAATCGCTTGTGAAACATCGGTTTTTAGGGGCAGCTACACCGAAAGGAGCAGTTGATTTTGTTCCTAATTTAACAGAGGGATTACCACATCGTTATTTTATAAAAGGACGCCCAGGATCTGGGAAATCAACAATGCTTAAAAAATTAGCTAAGGCAGCAGAAGAAAAAGGATTTGAAGTTGAAGTATATCATTGTGGATTTGATCCAAATAGTCTTGATATGGTTATCGTAAGAGAATTAGGGTTTGCAATTTTTGATAGCACCGCACCACATGAATATTTTCCGAGCCGCGAAGGTGATGAAATTATAGATATGTATGCCTTGATTGTGACACCAGGGACAGATGAGAAGTATGCGACAGAAATTCGTGACGTGTCGATTCAATATAAAGCAAAAATGAATGAGGCGATGTCTTTCTTAGCGAAAGCGAAATCAGTTCGTGATAAATTAGAACGAATATATATTGCTGCTATGGATTTTTCAAAAGTAGATGCATATAAAGAGGAGATTCAAAAAGAGTTTGAACGAATTGCGGTTAGTGTAAAAGAAAAGAACAAGTAAAAAATAAAGGATTTTGGTAGGCTGTCGGGAATTTTCTGACAGCTATTTTAGTATGTAGTAAAATTAGGAGTATATTTGTCGAATTTCCAAGGAAATAATCAAAAAATGGAGAGGGTATGAAATGAGAGAGAAAATTAGAGTGGAGTTAGCAAGAATTGAACAAGAGAATGATGTGAAAATTTTATTTGCAGTGGAATCAGGGAGTCGTGCTTGGGGATTTCCATCGAAAGATAGTGATTATGATGTTAGATTTGTTTATATGCATCCGGTAGAGTGGTATTTATCAATTCATGATAAACGAGATGTAATTGAGTATCCGATTAGTGATGATTTAGATATAAGCGGGTGGGATATTAAAAAGGCGTTACAGTTATTCGCAAAGTCAAACCCAGCTTTACTCGAATGGATTCGATCACCGATTTTCTATTCGAAAAACTCTCATTTTCCAGAACAGCTTCAGCAAATGAGTGATAAGCACTTTGATCCAAAAGCAACGATATATCATTACTTACATATGGCTTCAAAAAATTATCGTGAATTTTTGCAAGGTGAGGACGTAAAATTGAAAAAATACTTTTATGTATTGCGTCCGATTTTAGCTTGTAAGTGGCTAGAGGAGAAAACAACTTTACCACCTGTAGAATTCGATCGATTGATTACAGAATTATCGTTAGAACGTAGCGTATTAGATGAAATTGAACAGTTGTTAATAAAGAAAAAGGCAGGTACTGAATTAGATGTTGGATTAAAAATTGAGGTGTTGAATCAATTTTTAGAAGAACAAATTCATTACTATCAGCAATATGTAAAAGGAATTGAAAAGGGATCAGGAATCGATATTGAGAGTTTAAATACATTGTTTCGAGATATGTTGTTTGAAGTATATGAAAAAGAGCACAAGTGAGTTTGTGCTCTTTTTTTATTTTGTAGGAATAAAGAAAACAGATATAGCTGCAAGAAGACCCGCGAATGAGAATAAGTAAAAATTCCATGCTAAGTCATATTGCATTGTCATAATAATACCGACAAGAATAGGACCAGCAATCGCACCAACTCGGCCAAGTCCAAGTCCCCAGCCTAAGGAGGTAGCTCGGATATGGGATGGGAAGTATTGTGTTACATATGCATTTAATATTTGAGTAATACCGACTGATCCAATTCCAGCAAGGCCGATTAAAAGATAAATGATTGTAACAGATGGTTTAATTGTTAATAGTCCAATACATATAGCTGCCATAAGATAGGAGATGCTAATAACAATTTTAGCCCCTATACGATCCGCGATTGCTCCAGCAAACAATGCACCGATAGCGGCAGTAATATTTAGCATAAGTAAAAATGATAGACTAGATCCAAGAGGGTATCCTGCTTGGCGCATCATCTGCGGTAACCAAGTGTTTAAACCGTATATTAAAAACATTCCCATTATATAAGTAATCCAAAAAAGCAGCGTCGCTTTTATGTACTCTTTTGAGAATAACGTAAGAAATCCATTTTTCTTTCGTATATTAGGTGGGGCTTGATGAGTTTCCTCTTTTGCATGGAATTCAATTTGAAAACGATTAAGGATTTGTTCCACTTCTTCTTGTCGATTACGTGATAACAAAAATTGAATGGATTCAGGTAAATAACGAATGATGAAAGGAATGAGGAGTAGTGGAATCATTCCGATGCCAAACATAATTCTCCATCCGAAATCTTCTAACATAAACATAGACAAAATAGCACCTAACACGATACCTAAAGGATAGCCAGTAAACATAAGAGCATAAATAAAAGATTGTCGCTTTTTTGGTGAATATTCAACAGTAAGTGCTGAAGCTGTTGGAATAACACCGCCTAATCCGATTCCTCCGATAAATCGAGATAAACCAAATAATTCAGGGGAAGGAGCAAGTGCAGCAAGGCCCATTGTGATGGAGAAAAGTGCTAAACAGCATATAAGCGTCCATTTTCGTCCAATTAGATCTGTAATGGTTCCAACTAGAATAGCGCCAATAAACATCCCAAATAAAGCATAGCTAGCAATTGTACCAGCGTGTGCCGGTGAAAGTGCCCAGCTTTTGTCTTCTAGGAGCTTTGGCAGAACGGCACCGTAAATACCTAAATCATATCCATCAGCTAGAATGGCTAGCCAACAAATAAAAACAACAAGTTTTGTAATAGAGCTTGAAAAGATAGTTTTTGTAGATTCTAGATGAGGTGGAGCTGAAGTTTGCATAGTATTCCCTCCTTTTATTTATAGATAAATATATTATTTTATTTGATGTTAATATTTCCCTTCTTATGTCGAAGTTTATCTGAAAAGGTTTTATAACAAATAAAGAAGTTCAACAGGAATCCTGTTGAACTTCTTTATTTGTTTACTCATGATCAACTCGTTTTAACGGTTGATCTGCTGGACCTTCTATAACATCTCCCTCAATTGAAAAGCGGGAACCATGGCAAGGGCAGTCCCAAGTACAATCACCATTATTCCATTCAACTTCGCAGCCGAGATGTGTACAAGTTGTATCGACAATATGTAATTTCCCATCTTTGTCCTTATAAGCACCTGCTCGTTTCCCATTAACATGTACGACAGATCCTTCACCAACTTCGAGATCTTCTGGCTTACGTAATGCGGTTTCAATCTTTCCTTCAATTAAATGTTTCGCAACATCAATGTTCTGGGAGAGGAATGTTTTTATATCTGGATTTGCATGGAAGCGTGATGGTGCATACAGTTCCTTATAGGGATTATGGACTTTTAGAATGGAGTCCTTCAGTAAATGAGCGGCAGCAGTTCCAGTTGTCATTCCCCATTTACGATATCCAGTTGCAACAAATATATTTGGATTTCTTTCGTTAATATGTCCGATATAAGGAAGCTTATCTAGCGTGATTAAATCTTGTGCTGACCATCTATAGGGAACTTCATCTACTCCAAACGTTGCTTCCGCAAAAGAATACAGTGCTTCGTAATGAAGCATCGTGTTTATTCCTTGTCCTGTTTTATGACTTTCTCCGCCAATTAAAATTAATTGTTCTCCATTGTTTGTTGTATAGCGTAAGGAGCGTTTTGGATCATCAATACTTAAATACATGCCACCTGGATAATCTGTTTTTGCTTTAATGGCAAGAGCATAAGAGCGTTCTGCGTACATTCGTGTAAAGAAAAAGCTATTCGCATCATAAAAAGGAAAATGTGAACAAGAGACAACATATTCACAAGTGATGCGATGTCCGCTCTTTGTAATGATTTGTGGATAATCACCCTTTTCCACATCAATAGCTGTTGTTTGTTCATAAACTTTTCCACCCATCTCTACAAACTTTTCTAAAAGTGTTTTCAAATAAAGGAGGGGATGGAATTGTCCTTGGTTTTTCATGACAAGTGCAGATTGTACTGGAATCGGAATCGATAGAGATTGAACATAGTCACAAGGTATATTTAATTTTTGATAGGCTTCATATTCTTTTGATAAACTTCTTAATCCATTATCAGTAGTTGTATATAAATATGAATCTTCATTTGAGAAATTACAGTCGATTTTATATGTTTTCACCGTCTCATTTATAAATTGTAGAGCATGATTATTTGATTCATAGTAAAGCCTCGCTTTTTCCAAACCAAAATGATTTATTAATTCATCATAAATAAGATCGTGTTGTGCTGTTACCTTTGCTGTTGTATGCCCAGTCGTTCCATTTAAAATAAGACCAGAATCAATTAAAACAACATCGATGCCTTCTTTCGCAAGTAAATAGGCAGTAGTAATACCTGTAATACCGGCACCGATAACGGCAACTTTTGTCTTTATATTTTCAGATAAAGGGGGAAAAGCAGGGATTTGAGTAGATTCAATCCAATAAGATAATGGGAATTGTGGAAATGTATCGCTTGTCATTATAGAAACCTCCCGATTTTAGAACAATTTTCCTTTTAATATTTCCATAAGATATGAAATTCATGTGTGCCGTTTTAGAGAGAGCCTATTTTTATTAAAAGAAAGATAAAATTATTTTAATATAATTTTGGTGTTGTCGGTATGAAGAGATAGGAGTTGTGCAAAGCTAGATTCAGGTGAGTTTATTTGTTGTTTACACAGAGAGTTCTTGAATAAGATAGAGTCTATAGTATGTCAGCATATATATATGCATAATGGGTAAAACCTTATAAAATCTATGTTTTTTCTTTAGTGGAATAAAGTATGATTATAAAAATATAACCAACTTTTATTACTAGGTCATAAAAGTTGTTGACAATATGGAAATTCTATTGATATGATTCATCATGTGGAAAGGTTGATAGAGAGTAAAAAGAGAAATGTTTTTCATTGATAATAAAAGCGAAAAGATAAGTGACGATAGAGTGAGTATATTTTCCTTATACATAGATGCTTTTTAATCAGCTAGTAAAATCAATCTGGAAGCAAGAATTGATATATGTAAATTGCGCAAGACGCGGCATAAGAAAGGGGCAAAAGGATGAAGGAGCTTCATACGTTTGGGTGGTATGCAGCACGTGTATCACCACATTTGCCGAAAAAAGCATTTAAACCAGTTCCTACACGTTTATTTGGTGGACTGGCTTATTTGCTTGTGGCATTGGCGGGGTTAATATCGATTGGTGTATTTGAATTGAATGTGTGGGCGAATCTAGGAATTGCGATTGTTCTTGGATTATGTTTTGCTTCACTTGGATTTTTAGGACATGAAATTTTACATGGAACTGTTGTAAGAAAAGCATGGCTTCGTGATTTTTTAGGCGCGATAGCATTTATGCCATTATCAACTGGCCCGAAGCTTTGGAGAAAGTGGCATAATGCAACGCATCATGTTCATACACAACATGAAGAAAATGATCCAGATGCATGGCCTACACTTGAGAAACTGAAAAAGAGTAAGTTTTTAAGGTGGGTATATCGCATGCCTCTTCATGTTCGTTCATTCTTTAGTTTTCTGTCACTAACCATTCAATTTACGTTACATTCGACTCGAATGTTCTTTCATTTTATAAAGGAATTTAAGTCATCCAATCAAAAATCTGTATGGCTTCAACTTCTTTTGCCTTGGACTGTTTGGATTAGTTTATTGTTTATTATGGGACCTGGAAAATGGTTATTTGCATATGTAATTCCATTGTTAATTGCTAACTTTATTGTAATGGCATATATCGCAACAAATCATCGCTTAAATCCAATTGTTCCAGTAAATGATCCGTTAGCGAACTGTTTATCAGTAACAGTGCCGCGCTGGGTAGACGTTTTACATTTCAATTTCTCATATCATACAGAACACCATTTGTTCCCTGCTATGAGCTCTAAATACTATCCGTTAGTAAAAGAGAAAATTAAAGAAATGTGGCCGGAACGCTATCATGAGATGCCAATGACAAAAGCTTTGGCAGCGCTATGGAATACACCACGTGTGTATTATCAAGGAAGTGAATTAGTGGATCCGCATAGAGAGCATTTCTATGGTTCTTTAGGAAATGGACTAGATCCTCATAATATTTCATATCGTGAGGAACATATAGAGGAAGAAGAGAGTATTAAAAAAGTAAATCAATAAAAATTGATATATTTTGCAGTGAAAAAGCAAGCCATTTCAGGCTTGCTTTTTTTTATAAAGAGACTTCTTTTTTATTCTTTTTGCTAAATTGAACTGAATTTGTTTCTTTTCTTTGTAATCGTTTCTCTAAAAGATTAACAAAATAAGTAAATAGAAGAACAAGTACGAGGTAATATAAACCAACGATTATGTATGTATCTAATTGTTGGAAGTTACTTGCAGCAATTGATAAACCTGATCCCCATAATTCGGACAATCCTACATATGCAACGAGAGAAGAGTCCTTTAATCCAATAATAAACTGATTTCCTAAAGGAGGAAGAGATTGACGAAATGCTTGCGGTAATACAATACGGCGCATTGCTAAAGGATAAGGCATACCTAAAGAACGAGCGGCTTCCAATTGTCCACGGTCGACAGATTGAATGGAACCGCGGAAAATTTCAGTAATATATGCACCGTTATGGATTGCTAAAGCAATTGCTCCTGCCCAAAAAGGAGTGAAGACAATAATCGATGTAATACCGAAATAGAGAATGGCAATTTGAACAATTAAAGGTGTACCACGAATAATGGCGATATATACATGAGCAATACTATTTAAAATCTTATTGTTAGAGATTCGAAAAAAAGCGAATAGTAATCCAATTAGTGAACCAAGTAATAGGGATGTTAGTGTTAATTGTAATGTGACAATAGTAGCCTTTAAGAGTGTGGGATAAGTAGACATAAAAATTTCAAACATATGTGTCACCTCATATTGTATGGATTTTGGTAGGGAATGAAATACCCCACATAAAAAGTGGGGCATAATGTATGAAACATTTGACTAGCTAATTTACTTCGTTTTTTCCTCTTCGCCGAGAATATTACGCCCAAACCATTTTTTACTGATTTTTTCATACGTACCATCTTTAATGATTTCATCTAAAGCTTTATTTACTTTCTCAACCATTTCTTTATCATCTTTACGAATAGCAATTCCCATTTCATCAAGATTTAATGGTTTTCCAGCTTCTTTTATATTTGATTTACCTTCTTTGATCATACGTAAACCAACCATTTGATCAGTGATTACTGCATCAATACGTCCAGGCTCTAAGTCCATAAGTGCAGTAATATCGCTGTCATATTCTGTGATTTGATCTGTATGTTTTGCAACAAGGTCTTTAAAGGTACTAGCCTTTACAACACCAATTTTTTTACCTTTCAAATCTTCTGGAGAAGAGATAGATGTATTCTTTTTAGCCACAAAAATTTGGGCACCAGAACGATAATAAGGATTTGAGAAACTAACAGCTTTTAAGCGTTCTTCTGTAATTGCCATACTGCCCAATATAGCATCATATTTTTTCGATTGTAGACCTTGAATTAGCGTTTCCCATGGATTTGTAATAGGAGTGGGTTTCATATTCATTTTTTTCGCAAGCGCCTCACCAATTTCCACATCAAAACCGGCAAGCTTTCCGTCATTTTCTTTATAGTTAAAAGGTTTATATAAGCCACTCATCGCATAACGAAATTCTTTTTTACCATTTGAAGAAGTAGTAGCACTTTCCTTACTACAGGCTCCTAGTATGAAGGATGTACATAATGTAATACTCGCAACAATGGTTAATAGTTTTCTTTTCATAAAACCCCTCCTATATATTGATCATACGGATGGTTTTAAGTATGTTACTGAGATATTTTATTTGGACAATTAGTTGTGCACCGTATGAATGTATTTCTTTTCATTTGAAACAGAAGTTACATTATAAAACGTTGCGTAAAAATTGTTTTGCTCGTTCATGTGATGGAGCTGAAAAGAATTGTGCTGGCGGAGCGTCCTCTACAATCTTTCCGTCATCCATAAATATGACGCGATCAGCTACATCTCTTGCGAAATTCATTTCATGAGTAACGATAACCATGGTCATTCCTTCTTCAGCAAGTTCTTTCATAACTTGCAATACTTCTCCAACAAGTTCAGGGTCTAAGGCTGAGGTAGGTTCATCAAATAGCATAATTTTAGGATTCATGGCAAGAGCTCGTGCAATGGCAATGCGCTGCTTTTGACCACCTGACAGGAGGTGGGGAGTTACATCTGCTTTATCTTGTAGACCGACTTTTTGCAAAAGCTGATTTCCAATTTCCTTTGCATTTGTTGTTTCTAATTTTTTTACATGGATAGGTGCTTCTATGATGTTTTCTAGTGAGGTCATATGAGGAAAGAGGTTAAAGTGCTGAAAAACCATTCCGACATTTTCACGGACTTTGTTTAAATTTGAATGCTGTGGATCAATTCGTTCACCTTGTAAGTGAATTTCACCTTCATCGTACATTTCTAAAAAGTTAAGACAGCGAAGTAATGTACTTTTACCGGAACCACTGGCACCAATTAAAACAACAACTTCTTTTTCTTTTACTTGTAAATCAATTCCTTTTAAAACATCAAGCGAGCCGAATGATTTTACTAGATTTCGAACCTGAATCATACAAAACCCCCAGTCAAAATATATTTTACAAATGTTGCCCCTTATTTCTGTTATTAGTCATAAATTGTCAGAATCCTTTATTTTTTTCGGGTAATTTGATATTCAAAGAAATAATGATTTTAAAAATCCCTATATCTTTCTATAACGAAAATATGGATAATAATATATAGGTAGTACTTATGTTGCTTATAAAAAGGGGGAAAGAAGAGATGGAAAAAGAAAGGAAGACATTTTCCTTTGGCTTACGTACACAACTTATGCTATTTACTACAGTTCTAGCTTTTATTACATATTCAACAAGTATATTTTTTATTTACGTGATATACGATTATTTTCAAAGTTATGTAAGTCAAACTGTTTATAATATTATCGTTATGTTATTAGGTGTAGTATGGTCTGGAATTTTAGCGTATGGAGCAGCAATCTTTTTAATTAAACCACTTCGAAAGTTGGAGGAGGCTGCAAGGAAAGCGGCCGATGGCGATATTCGTGAAGATGTCCCGTTACCAAAAACAGATGATGAGATTAAATCTTTAAGTGTTGCATTTAATATGATGCTTGGGAACTTAAGAGGTATGGTAAAAAATATTGATACTACATTTTCGTATACAAATAATCAAGTTCAGCAAATTAGAAGGCAAACAGGGGAAGCAACAAAGCAAGCACGAGGTGTGTCTGAAACCCTTGCAGAAATTTCTTCTGGCGCCGAGCAATCAGCAGCTTCCATTCAGGCGATTGTTTCTGCTGTTGATACAACAACTTCTATTGCGAGTGAAGTAGAAGAAAAAGCAAAACAGTCTGACGAGCTGTCTTTAGAAATGGTTCAAGCTTTAGGGCAAAGTACACGAGTCTTTACTTCTTTAATTCAAGGTATTCAAACATTGGCAAAAGAAAATGAAAATTCGATGCAAAATGTAAAGAAATTAGAAGAACGAATGAAACAAGTAGAACATATTGTTTCTGTTGTGAGTGAGATTGCTAGTCAAACGAATTTATTAGCACTGAATGCTTCTATTGAGGCAGCTCGTGCTGGAGAGCATGGAAGGGGCTTTGCAGTTGTAGCTGAAGAAGTACGTAAACTTGCCGATGAAAGCGATCATTCTGCAAGAAATATATCGCAGTTATTACGGAATATGCAAGAAGAAGTGCAACAAGTCGCATTGAAAATGACAGAGCAAGTGAAAACGGCTAAAGAAGAGGCGAAACGTGGGGAAGCTACTGAATTAATTTTAAAAGAAATGTCATCAAGTATTATGGAAGTTGCCGATGCAACGAAGCAAATTAGTGGCTATATGAACGAACAAGTGAGTCACATTCATCAAACCGGAGCACAGACGAAGGCTGTAGCAGCAATTGCTGAGGAAACATCAGCTGGTTCACAAGAAGTAGCACGTGTGACGTTGCAACAATCTAAAAATATGGTAGTAATCGATCAATTGTTAAAGGATTTAGAAAAGCAAGCAGCAGACTTGAAACAAACAATTGAACGATTTTCAATGTAAAAAGGAAGAACGGCATTCTGTTCTTCCTTTTTACGTATGAAAGGGTGGGATACTTTGTTGAAAACGAAAAACATTGCAAGGATCATATATGGTTTTCACTTTACGCAATCTTTGAAAGTTAGGGCCGTAATAACTAGTTTGCCAATTTTTAATGTCGATATCGGGCCAATTGATAAAGCTGTCTCGTAAATCTTTAACCGAGCATATGTAACGTGCGTGGACAAGAGCAGGTGAGGAATGAGATTTGCTTTTGTGAGAAATAAATAAAGCATAAGAATAAGGAATCTACATAGAGTTCAATGAAAACAGTTGCAAACTATTCATATTTTGTTATGATAGTGTTACGAAAACGTTTGCATAAATTTCTGATGGGATGCAAAAGGAGAGAATGACTATGAAAAAGACATGGTGGAAAGAAGCGGTTGCGTATCAAATTTATCCGCGTAGCTTTATGGATTCAAATGGTGATGGTATTGGAGATTTACAAGGTATTATTGCAAAACTGGATTATTTAAAAGATTTAGGTATAGATGTAATTTGGATTTGTCCAATGTATAAGTCACCTAATGATGATAATGGCTATGACATTAGTGATTATCAAGATATCATGGATGAATTTGGTACGATGGAAGACTTTGATGCTTTACTAGATGAAGTTCATAAGCGTGATATGAAGCTTATTATTGATTTAGTTATTAATCATACGAGTGATGAACATCCATGGTTTATTGAGTCACGTTCATCTAAAGACAATCCGAAGCGTGATTGGTATATTTGGCATGATGGTAAAGATGGTGCGGAACCAAACAACTGGGAAAGTATTTTTAATGGTTCGGCATGGGAATATGATGAAGTAACAGGACAATATTATTTACACTTATTCTCGCGTAAACAACCAGATTTAAACTGGGAGAATAAAGAGGTTCGCGAAGTGTTATACGATACAGTTAATTGGTGGCTTGATAAAGGAATTGATGGTTTCCGAGTGGATGCAATCAGCCATATTAAAAAAGAAGATGGTTTCAAAGATATGCCAAATCCAAAAGAACTAAAGTATGTACCATCTTTTGATAAACATATGAATGTGGATGGTATTCAACCTTTATTAGAAGAGTTAAAAGAAAATACGTTTTCTAAGTATGATATTATGACTGTTGGTGAAGCGAATGGCGTTAAGATTGAAGATGCTGAGCTTTGGGTTGGAGAAGAGCAAGGTAAGTTCAATATGGTATTCCAATTCGAACATTTAAGTTTATGGGATGCAGAAAAGAAGAAAGATCTTGATGTTGTAGGTTTGAAAAAGGTATTAACGAAATGGCAAAAAGGGTTAGAAAATAAAGGATGGAATGCTTTATATATTGAGAATCACGATAAGCCACGTATCGTTTCAACTTGGGGAGACGATAAACAATATTGGCGTGAAAGTGCAACAGCTCTTGGAGCAATGTATTTCTTTATGCACGGTACACCGTTTATTTATCAAGGACAAGAAATTGGGATGACAAATGTTCAATTCCCAAATATTGAAGATTATGATGATGTAGCAATTAAAAATTTATATCGAGAGAAAATTGCAGAGGGCGTATCACATCAAGATATGATGGAAATTATATGGGCTTCTTGCCGCGATAATTCACGTACACCTATGCAGTGGAACGATGAGATGAATGCTGGCTTTACAACAGGTGCATCTTGGTTTGGTATGAATCCAAACTATAAAGAAATTAATGTTGAAAAGCAAAAGAATGAAGAGAACTCTATTTTCAATTTCTATAAGAAAATGATTGCCTTGAAAAAAGAGCACGATGTACTGAATTACGGTACGTATGATTTACTTTTAGAAGATGATCCGCAAATTTATGCATATACTCGTACATTAAACGATGAAAAAATCGTTGTAATTAGTAATATCTCAAAAGAGGTAGCTGTGTATAATGAAGGTTCATTTGCACTAGAACGCAAACGTTTGCTTTTAAATAACTATAAAGTTGCGGAAAATGAACAAGTAACTTCAATCACGTTAAAACCTTATGAAACAAGGGTTTATCGCATTTCATAATAAAAAAGGATGCTCTTAGAGCATCTTTTTTTATGAAAAAAAATAAATTTCTGTTGCAAAGTGAAAACGCTTTTATTAAAATAGATTTATGAAAACGGTTGCGTAAAGATAAAAATAAAGTAACGTAAGGAATCGTTTTCATAATAGAAACAGAAATTATCATTTAAATCATTATGTTGTTATAAATAAAGGGGAGGAAGAACAGATGAAAATTACGTCTTTTGATTTTTGGCAAAAGTTCGGGAAAGCATTATTAGTTGTTGTAGCTGTAATGCCAGCAGCTGGTTTAATGATTTCTATCGGTAAGTTAATTGGGATGTCTGCTGGGGATATTAACGCAGTTCATACAATCGCTCGCGTAATGGAAGACATCGGTTGGGCAATCATTACAAATCTACACATCTTATTCGCAGTAGCAATTGGGGGATCTTGGGCGAAGGATCGTGCAGGTGGTGCATTTGCAGCGCTATTAGCATTCGTCTTAACAAACAGAATTACAGGAGCTATATTTGGCGTAAACGCTGAAATGTTAGCTGATTCAAAAGCGACAGTTTCTTCAGTATTAGCAGGA
Organism: Bacillus sp. K2I17; assembly: GCF_002209985.1. NCBI lineage: Bacteria > Bacillati > Bacillota > Bacilli > Caryophanales > Bacillaceae > Bacillus > Bacillus sp. K2I17. The sequence continues at coordinate 30,675 of NZ_NJGF01000014.1, read as the reverse complement.
GATTTAGTTGTAAAAGATTACTTTACTTCTGTACTTGGTGCACCAGCATTAAACATGGGAGTTTTCGTAGGGATTATTACAGGTTTCTTAGGAGCTACTCTATATAACAAATATTATAACTATAATAAACTACCACAGGCATTAGCATTCTTTAACGGAAAACGATTCGTACCATTCGTTGTAATTGTTTGGTCTACAGTCACTGCAATTGTATTATCACTTTTATGGCCGTTCATCCAAAGTGGATTAAATGAATTCGGTCGCTGGATTGCAGCATCTAAAGATAGTGCACCAGTTGTTGCACCATTTGTATATGGAACGTTAGAGCGTTTACTATTACCATTCGGTTTACATCATATGTTAACGATTCCGATGAACTACACAGAGCTAGGCGGAACATATACGATGTTAACTGGTTCAAAAGTTGGACAAATTGTAGCAGGACAAGATCCTTTATGGCTTGCATGGATTACAGACTTAAATAATTTACTAGCAAATGGAGATACGAAAGCATATAACGATTTATTAAATAACGTTGTACCAGCTCGTTTCAAAGCTGGACAAGTTATTGGCTCAACAGCAGCGTTAATGGGTATTGCTTTCGCGATGTTCCGTAATGTTGATAAAGAAAAACGTGCAAAATATAAACCAATGTTCTTATCGGCTGCATTAGCAGTATTCTTAACAGGTGTAACAGAACCAATTGAATTCATGTTCATGTTTATTGCTCCAGTATTATATGTTGTATATGCAATTACAACAGGACTTGCATTCGCATTAGCAGATTTAATTAACTTACGTGTTCACGCATTTGGATTTATTGAATTAATTACTCGTACACCGATGATGGTTAATGCAGGACTAACAAGAGATTTAATCAATTTCGTTATCGTTTCATTAGTGTTCTTCGGTCTGAACTTTACATTATTCAATTTCTTAATTAAAAAATTCAATTTACCAACACCAGGACGTGCAGGTAACTATATTGATAATGAAGATGAGTCATCAGAAGGAACAGGAAATGTACAGGATGGTTCATTAGCAACAAAAGTTATTGATTTATTAGGTGGTAAAGAAAATATTGCTGACGTAGATGCTTGTATGACGCGTTTACGTGTAACAGTAAAAGATTTAGATGTTGTTGCACCAGAAGCACAGTGGAAACAAAATGGTGCTTTAGGACTTATCGTAAAAGATAAAGGTGTACAAGCAGTATATGGTCCGAAAGCTGACGTATTAAAGTCAGACATTCAAGATATGTTAGGTGCGTAATAAGATGAAATTGCTAACTTTAAACTGTCACTCTTGGCAAGAAGAGAATCAACTGGAAAAGATAAAATATCTTGCTAAAGTCATTCAAGAAGAAGAGTACGATGTCATCGCATTGCAAGAAGTAAGTCAGTCGATACAAGCTGAAAATGTATGCGGTAACAAGAAAGAAGATAATTTTGGACTTTTACTATTAGAAGAGTTAAAAGCATTACATGTAAAAGATTACAATATTACTTGGGATTTCTCTCATATTGGTTATGATGTGTATGAAGAAGGATTAGCGATTATAACGAAGCATAATGTTGTAAAAGAAGATACGTTCTTTATTTCAGAAAATAAGGATACAACGTATTGGAAAACACGCAAAATTGTAAGTGCGACAATTGCTTATAATGATAAGAACATCACGTTTTACTCTTGCCACCTCGGTTGGTGGAATGATGAAGAAGAATCATTCAAAGATCAAGTTAATCGTTTGATGGGGCGTGTAGATAGTAATGAACTTTCCTTCTTAATGGGTGATTTTAATAATAACGCTCGTTTACAAGGTGAAGGCTATGAATATATGATGCAAAAAGGTTTGTATGACACATATGAACTAGCGATAGAGAAGGATGAAGGAACAACTGTCCAAGGTGAGATTGCTGGTTGGGATGAAAATAAACATAACTTACGAATCGATCTAATATTGTGTAACCAAAGTGAAAAAGTTTGTTCTTCAAAAGTCATTTTTAATGGTACGAACAGAAATGTAATTTCAGATCATTTCGGTGTAGAAGTACAAGTAGATATATAATAGAAGAAATCCTCACAGATGATGAAAAGCTGTGAGGATTTTTTTGAGGAATACAAGTATTGCCAAGATAAAATACTTGTATTTTTTATGACATTTCCTATATATTTGTTATTATTGAATGTAAAACTAATTTGGTCATTTTGTATGCATACTTTTTTTACTTCGTTATATAATGAAGTAAGTGAAATATTTAATGGGAAAAATAGTGTATTTTCGTTTAATCCACGATGTAGAAAGTGATATAATTGCAAAATGTATGTATCATTTTCTAAAGAAGGAAAAATATATAATTAGGTGATAACTTCTATGAAACAAATTTGGCGTATTTATAAGACAGATTTACGGAATGTAGCTAAACATTGGGCTGCAATTGTTATTGTTTTAGGATTAATGATTTTACCATCGTTATATGCATGGTTTAACATTAAAGCTTCTTGGGATCCATATGGAAATACAAAAGAGGTTCCCATTGCCGTTTCTAACCAAGATGCAGGCTCTAATTTAAGAGGGAAAGATATCAATATCGGGGACGAGATTGTAGATTCTCTAAAGAAAAACAAGAATCTTGGTTGGAAATTTGTAGACCAAAAGCAGGCGATTTACGGAGTTGAGCGTGGGGATTATTATGCAAGTATTACAATCCCAAAAGACTTCTCTGAAAAAATTGCAACTGTTCTGGATGAAAATCCACAAAAGCCAGAACTTGATTACTATGTAAATGAAAAAGTAAATGCGATTGCACCGAAAATTACAGCAAAAGGTGCATCAGGTATTACGGAAGAAATTAGTAAAAACTTCGTTAAAACAGCAAACGGTGAGATTTTTAAAATCTTCAATGACCTTGGAATCGATTTAGAAACAAACTTACCAAGTATCGAGAAAGTAAAAGACCTTGTCTTTAAGTTAGAAGCGCAGTTCCCAGAAATGAATACATTAATGGATAAGGCGTTAGATGATGCAACTCGAGCAGAAGATGTTGTGAAAGTGGCGCAAAAAGAGTTGCCGGTTGTAGAGAGTGTTATTAATGATGGGCAGGATACACTTAAGAGTTTAGATGCGTTCTTTGCGAGAAATGATGAAACATTGAATCGTGCTCCGGGAACTATTAAGAATAATTTAATTGCAATGCAAACAGGTTTGAATGGTGCGGCGGCAATTACGGATTTCTTAAAAAATCCATCTGTTGATTTCAATCTGGCACTTCCAGATCCATCTAAATTCCCAGTGTTACCTAATATAACTATTCCGCAGATACCAGAATTACCGCAGGTGAATGGTCAATTGTATAAAGATATAGCTAAAAATATTGATCAAACTGTAAATAATGTATTCGGCTCAATACGTGTTGGAACAACTTATGCACAAGGAGTTATAAACGGGTTACAAAATGGTAATTTTGATCCAGAAAAAGCGAAACAAGATCTTAATAAGGTTTCTGAGAATCTTCAAGGTCGTGTGGATAGTGTTTCATATTTAATTGATGTCTTTACTAAATTTAAAGAATCTGCACCAACTGATTCTGGAAAAGACTTCTTCCAAAGACGTATAGATAAATTAACGAATCTTAAATCAGCTATAGAAAATGCAAATGGTGGCGTTAAAGATATCGCTAATATTATAGGTACAGGGCAAGAAGTGAAACAAGATGTAAGAGATGCTACTAATAAAAAGTTAGATGCAATAAATAATTTGGTAAACCAAGCGGAGGCAGATTATAATGCGACGTTTGTAGCAGATTTTGAAAAAGCGGTAAGTACGGCTGAACAATTAAAAGATAAAGCTGGAAATGCGCAACAGAATTTAAATCAAGAAATAAAAAAAGTTAACGAGATATTAGACAATGGTAGAGAAGGCTATGATCAGGCTGTAAATAATTACAGCAGATTAAAAACGGAGCTTGGAAAAGCAAGAGAAGACTTGAATAATAAAGGGATTAACGGATTAGATTCTACAAAAGTAGCTTTAAATGATATAAGAGGAGAGTTACAAGCTGGAAAGAATTTAGTTAATGATACGATTCCTGTTATGGAAAATGCGAATAAAGTTTTAGCAGATGTAAATAGTGATAAAAACATGAATAACACGATTGCTAAATTGAATAAATTAAAAGATGGTTTCCAAAAAGGAATCGATTTAACTGATAAAGGAATTGACGCTATTAATAAAGGTCAAAAACCAGCAGCAGATGTTATTGAAAGTATTAACGCAGTATCTAAAAGTACTTCGGCTCAAATAGGTGACATTTTAGCTAAATATGACTCGGAAATCACTCCAAATTTCAATGCAGCAATTGCTCGCACAAAAGAGATGTCTAAAAACACATCTCAAATTTTAAAAGAAGCAGACAAAAAGCTTCCAGATGTTAAAAAATTACTAGAAGATTCATCAAAAGGCTTAGTAGACGGTAGAAAAAAATTAGCAGATATTAAAGCTGAAATGCCGGAGACTGAGAAAAAGATTAAAGAATTAGCAAATAAAATTCGTGATTTTGAATCTGAAGAGGATTTAAAAGACATCATACGCTTATTAAAAAATGATGTTGAAAAGCAAAGTGATTACTTCGCGAATCCAGTCAATTTAAAAGAGAATAAGTTATTTGCGATGCCAAACTACGGTTCAGCGATGTCACCATTCTATACAGTGCTTGCATTATGGGTAGGCGCATTATTAATGGTTTCATTATTAACAGTAGAAGTGCATGAAGAAGGCGCGAATTATAAGAGCCATGAAATTTACTTCGGACGTTTATTAACATTCTTAACGATAGGTCTTTCACAAGCGTTTATCGTATCGATGGGAGATATATTCTTGCTCGGTACGTACGTAGTCGATAAGTTCTGGTTTGTGTTATTTAGTTTATTTATTGGTGGAGTCTTCGTTTGTATTGTATACTCACTTGTTTCTATTTTCGGAAACGTTGGGAAATCGATGGCGATTATTTTACTTGTACTGCAAGTAGCAGGATCGGGCGGAACATTCCCAATTCAAATGACACCAGCGTTCTTCCAAGCAATTTATCCGTTCTTACCGTTCACATATGCAATTAGTGCAATTCGTGAAACAGTAGGTGGAATGCTTTGGGATATCGTAACGCGAGATTTACTTGTGTTAAGTGCTTTCGTAGTAATTATGATTGTTGCTGCGTTATTACTGAAAACACCAATTAACAAATCGAGTGAAAAGTTTGTTGAGAACGCTAAAGGAAGTAAAATTATTCATTAAAAATAAAAGGTTCCTACCGATAGTGGTAGGAACCTTTTTGTTTAATCGAATTTTAACTTCTTTAATGCTTCTGCGAACGGATTGTTTAATGGTTCTTCTTCTTTGTTCTGCTGTTTCATATATTTTTGAACGTCGCGTTTATCAGCTTTGCTTCCAGATTCCTTTTTACGTCTTTCTTGGAATGTGGATAATTTCTCACGATAGCCACATTTACATGCAAAGATTTGTCCTGCACCTTCACCACGTAATTCTAACTTCTTCTTACATTGCGGACAACGAGCGTTTGTTGTACGAGATACATTTTTACGATGACCACATTCACGGTCTTGGCATACAAGCATTTTTCCTTTTTTGCCGTTTACCTCTAGCATTGGTTTACCGCAGTCTGGACAAGACTTTGTTGAAATGTTGTCATGTTTATATTTTTTATCACTCGATTTAATTTCAGAAACAATTTCTTTCGTATAGTTCTTCATTTCTGAAATGAATACTTCTTTTTTCAGTTTACCCTTTGCAATTGCTTCGAGTTTTTGCTCCCATTCACCAGTTAGTGTAGGAGATTTCAGTTCTTCTGGCACTAAATCAAGTAGCTGACGGCCTTTTGAAGTAATGTGAATATCTTTACCACGTTTTTCAAGTAAGAACGAATTGAATAACTTGTCGATAATATCTGCGCGTGTCGCTACAGTACCTAATCCACCAGTTGATTTTAACGTATCAGCAAGTTGTTTGTTTTGCGTATCCATATATTTTGTAGGATTCTCCATTGCTGAAAGTAAAGTTGCCTCGTTAAAACGTGCAGGTGCTTTCGTTTGACCTGATGTTTGCATAATTAACTTTACAGTTAATGTATCGCCTTTTTCAATGCGAGGTAGAAGTTGCTCCTTTACGTCATCCATTACATCATCATCTTCAAAGCGGTTTTCATATACTTCTTTCCAGCCGGCATGTAAAATTGTTTTTCCTCGTGCAATGAACGTTTCATTGTCAACTTTTGTGCGTAACGTTAGTTGTTCGTATTCGAATGCTGGGAATAAAATGGCTAAGAAACGTTTTACAACTAAATCATAAATTTTACGTTCTTTATCTGTGAAGGCGGAGAAATTAACGTATCCTTCTGTCGGAATAATTGCGTGATGATCGCTTACTTTACTATCATCAACAAATGATTTATTAGCCTTGATAGGCTTTTGTAATACTTTATGTGCTAAAGGACGGTATTCTCCAACGCCACATGCTTTTAGACGCTCTGGAAGTGTTCCAACGATATCAGATGAAATATAGCGTGAATCTGTACGAGGATACGTTAGAACTTTATGTTGCTCATACAATTTCTGCATAATGTTTAATGTTTCTTTCGCAGAGTAACCGAACTTTTTATTTGCATCACGTTGTAATTCAGTTAAATCGTAAAGACCAGGAGAGAATGACTTCTTCTGTTTTTTATCAATTTCCACAACGGTAGCATTATGCTTATCTAAACCTTTTACAATACCATCAATTTTTTCTTTATTAAAACTGCGGCTATTACCATTTGCATCTTGCCAAGTTAGTTTTAACTGATTCGTTGTTTGTGCTTCGATACCGTAGTAAGTTTGAGCTTTGAAGTTCTTTATTTCATCTTCACGATTAGCGATCATAGCGACAGTAGGTGTTTGTACACGGCCGCAATTCAGCTGGGCATTAAAGCGAGTCGTTAAAGCGCGAGTCGCGTTAAGACCGATGTACCAGTCAGCTTCTGAACGTGCGACAGCCGAAGCGTATAAATTGTCATATGCTTTACCTGGTTTTAAATTTGCGAAGCCATCTTTAATTGCTTTATCAGTAACAGATGAAATCCATAAACGCTTAATAGGTTTTTGTATTTTAACTTTATCGATAATCCAACGTGCGACTAATTCGCCTTCGCGTCCAGCATCTGTCGCTACAATAATTTCATTTACATCTTTTCTAAGTAGCTGACTCTTCACAGCATTAAATTGTTTCCCTGTTTGTTTAATAACCGTTAATTTCAAGCGCTCAGGTAGCATCGGTAAATCTTCTAAATTCCACTGTTTATATTTCACATCATAGCTTTCTGGATCAGCTAATGTAACGAGATGACCTAAAGCCCAAGTTACAATATATTTACTACCTTCAAGGTAGCCATTTCCTTTTTTATCGCACTTAAGTACACGCGCAATATCACGTGCAACGGAAGGCTTTTCAGCGATTACAACGCTTTTTACCATATTTAAAACATCCTTTCAAATTTCCATACGTTAACTATAGCATACATCTTCTTGAGATTCAGTTTCGCTCCAGATTTGAACGTTTTTTAGTGGGATAACATCTGTTTGAGGGTGAATGATGGCGACAGAACATAATATGCGCCATGATGAGACTATGAGAAATAGATACTTATTTATTATGCTTATTGTTTTATTAGTTGCTCCTATATTAAATAGAAAAGTAAAGAACTTGTTATTTTACTAGAATAAGAGTAGACTTTGAAGTAGATGAATAATAAACACATGGGAGTTTGTGGATGCAAACTGAGAGTATGACTAATCCGTCATTGACCATTTGAACCTGTTGGATAATGCCAGCGTAGGGAGAGTGTAAAAGCACATGTTCAGGCACTTTGCGTACGCGCAAAGTGCCTTTTTGTGTATCTCCCATCACTATAGTTAGGAGATGAAAAGGATGAATATGAAAGAAATTAGTAAAGTAGTGGATTTGGTGAGAGAGTCTAATCCACTCGTGCATAATATTACAAATGTTGTTGTAACAAATTTTACAGCTAACGGCTTGTTAGCGTTAGGAGCATCACCTGTAATGGCGTATGCGAAAGAAGAAGTAGCAGAAATGGCTAGCATTGCGGGAGCCCTTGTTTTAAATATGGGTACACTTCGTCCTGAAGAGGTAGAAGCGATGTTACTTGCTGGTAAATCAGCAAATGTGAATAATGTACCAGTACTATTTGATCCAGTTGGTGCAGGAGCAACATCGTATCGAACAGAAGTTGCGAGACATATTCCGGCTGAAATTGATTTAGCGATTATCCGCGGAAATGCAGCTGAAATAGCGAACGTTATTAATGAGAGATGGGAAATTAAAGGGGTAGACGCCGGTGTTGGAAATGGCAATGTCGTAAGTATTGCAAGGCAGGCAGCGGATGAATTAAATACAGTAGCGGTGATTACTGGAAAAGAAGATGTTGTTACAGATGGAGAACGAACGATCCTTATTCGAAATGGTCACCCTATTTTAACGAAAGTTACGGGAACTGGTTGTTTACTAACTTCTGTAATAGGAGCATTTGTAGCAGTAGAAAAGGATTATGTAAAGGCAGCAGTAGTGGCATTAACGTTTTATGGTGTAGCTGCGGAACTGGCAGCTGCTAAGACAGTGGAAAAGGGACCTGGTAGTTTCCAAATTGAATTTTTAAATCAGTTAGCGAATACCACTTCGGGTGATATTGAGAAGTATGGGAAGATTGAGCTTATATAGTAAGGAGGTGAACTAGATGCCCTGTATTACAAAGGCTGAAATGTCTAGATTATTATCAGTATATTTTATTATGGGAAGTAACAATTGTGCGAAGGAGCCACTACAAGTATTGAGAGATGCACTTGAAGGTGGTATAACAATTTTTCAATTTCGTGAAAAGGGGGAAGGGGCTTTAACGGGAGAGAAACGTATTTGTTTCGCGAAAGAACTACAAGCAGTCTGTAAAGAGTACGGTGTACCATTCATCGTAAATGATGATGTGGAACTAGCTATGGAGTTAGATGCAGATGGCGTGCATGTTGGCCAAGATGATGAAGGAATTACTTCTGTTCGTGAAAAAATGGGTGATAAAATTGTTGGTGTATCTACACATACAATTGAAGAAGCACGCTGGGCAATTGAAAACGGAGCTGATTATTTAGGTGTTGGCCCTATTTTCCCAACGAGTACAAAAAAAGATACGAAAGCAGTTCAAGGAACGAAAGGTTTAGCTTATTTTAGAGAGCAAGGAATTACAATACCGATCGTCGGGATTGGTGGCATTACAATTGAAAATACAGCGTCAGTTATAGAAGCAGGTGCGGACGGCGTTTCTATTATTTCCGCGATTAGTTTAGCTGAATCTCCGTATGAAAGTACGAAGAAGCTAGTTGAGGAAGTAAATAGGGGTTTGTAGGAAAACGGAACTTCACAAAAATAGAAAAGAACATAATGGACAGTTAAAAATATTTAAACAAACGTTTGATTAAAAAAGCACAAACCCTTTAAAATTGTCGGTTTGTGCTTTTTCTTTAAAACATAATTGATATTAGGAGCATTCCGATTCCGATAGAGGTGAATGTTGCGATTAGGCCTGGAATCATAAAGCTATGATTTAAAACATATTTACCAATACCTGTTGTACCAGTGCGATCGAAGTTAATGGCAGCAACGATTGTTCCATAGTTTGGAATGAAGAAATATCCATTTACTGCAGGGAACATTGCGATTAGTAGTGCTGGTGGAATACCGAGTGATAATCCAAGAGGCATTAAAGCACGTACTGTTGCTGCTTGGCTATATAGTAAAATAGATAGAATGAATAATGCGATGGCAAATAGCCATGGTGCACTTGTTACTAGGTGCTGAATTGATCCTTGAATCATATTTAAGTTTCCGTTAAAGAAAGTATCTCCCATCCAAGCGATACCGAAAATAGCAACAACAGCTGTTGCCCCCGCTTTAAAGACGTTACCAGACACGATGCTTTCTACATTTGGTTTGCAGAAAATAATAATAAGAGCTGCGATAGTTAACATAACCATTTCAATTGTGTTTGGCATGGAAAGACGAATTAACTTCCCGTCAACCATCCATCCTGGACGAAGTGCTTCAAATGAACCGAGAAGTACGACAAGGAAAGTTCCTACTAAGAAAAGGATAACGGATAGTTTAGCGCCTTTTAAACCAACAAATTCTTTCTTCTCTTCAATTTTAGGAATCATTCCTTCTTTTAAACGTTTCAAGTATTCAGGGTCTTCATTTAATTCTTTCCCCATTTTGCTAGCAACAAATGCAGCTACCATACAAGCGATGAAGGTAGAAGGAATACTTACTTTTAAAATATCTAATAAGGTGATTTTATAGTCAGCTAGCATTGCTAAAAGTGCAACTGTTGCAGCTGATATAGGGCTAGCTGTAATTGCTTGTTGGGAAGCGATTACGGCAATTGACATTGGTCGTTCCGGTCTAATCCCAGATTCGCGAGAGACTTCTGCGATAACAGGAAGTACAGAATAAGCAACGTGACCAGTTCCTGCGCACAGTGTAAATAAATAAGTAACAATTGGAGCAAAGAATGTAATGCGCTTTGGATTTTTTCGCAATGCTTTCTCAGCTAGATGAACAAGGTAGTCCATTCCTCCAGCAGCTTGCAGTGCACCGGCAGCTGTAATTACTGCTAAAATCATAAGCATTACATCAATAGGAGGAGCTGTAGGTTGTAAGTGGAAGACAAAAACAAGTATTGCCATACCAACGCCACCCATTACTCCTAGACCAACTCCGCCTAGGCGTGCGCCAATAAAAATGCAGAGTAGTAACGTAAGAAATTGTAGCCAAAACATGATAAACTACCTCCGGAATTCATTAGTTAAGATATATTTGAATAATTTAATTTGAACGAAAATTAAAACAAATACCCAAAACAATCCTTGTGTTATATACATTTTTTATTATATAACACAAGAAATGTAACATTCACGAACTTTGTTAAATTATTTCGAAAAAATAATACCTTGAAACTTTACATTTGCATCTCTAAATAGGTAGACATTTTAATTCTTATGTTGTAATCTTTGATAGAGAATAATTTAATTCTCATAGAACTCCCATATCGTTCAACTCGTTCAGCGAGAAAGGCAAACTGATGGAAACATTAGGACGCAAAACTACAGGAGCTAAGGTCGAAAGGCTATGCTAGCCAGTTACCGGACGGATAGGGTTGGTCTTGACCAATGCTCTTTTCATTGGTCTTTTTTTTGTTTATAAACAAATGAGAGTCGTTATCATTTATTAATAAAGTGTATATTTTAATAGTGTTACTTTATAGTAAGTTAATTAAGAAAGGTGATGTTAATGAGAAGATATTGGCATAAGCTATCATTTCTTCAAAAAAATGTATTGTTAACTGTGTTAGTTATTTTGACGCTTGTCGGTACTATGGGAGCGTTAAGTTTTAACATGTTTCAAAATAGCATGATGTCTATATTTGAAAGGCATTCTTTTGAAACAGGAGATACGGTATTACATAAATTAGACGCAGAAATATTGAGAGATGTTGCAAAAGACCCAACGGCAGAAAGAGAAAAGAGAGAGAAGTTAACAGAGAAATTAGATGAATCAACGGAAGAATTGAACAGTGTTGGACAAACCTATATTGTTGGAGCGAAAAAAAATGAAAAAGGTGAGCTACAAATCATTGATTTATCTACAGGTTTAGCAAATGTTGTTGAAGTAAGGCCGGGAGAATATTATAAACAACCAGACCTTTGGATGAAAGCATATGATAAAGTAATGAGCACAAAAAAAGCAAACATGACAGAAGTATATGAAGACGCATTAGGAACATGGGTAACGATATTAGAGCCAATTAAGGATGGAGAAGGTAACATTGTGGCACTTGTTGCAGCTGATGTAGATGCTTCTATTGTTCCTAGTACAAAAGAAAAGTTTATTATACAAGGTTTAATGTTTATTTGTATTTCTGTTTTAATTGCAACTTTTATTCAATTCTTAATTGTGCGTAACGCACTTGCTCCATTGCGGGATTTACGTGAAGGATTGCGCAGAGTCGGTGAAGGTGATTTAAGTATTAAATTAGAGGAAAGACCAGATGATATTGGTATTATTAATGCGTATTTTAATAATACCATTGAGAAGTTTAAAGGAATTATAGATAAAGTGAAGCAGACAGCAGAACAGGTTTCCTCATCTTCGCAAGAATTGTCAGTGAGTACGAAAGAGAATAGCATGGCAGTCCAAGGAATCGTAAGTTCTATAGTTGAGTTAAGGGCTGGCGTTCAATCACAAGAAACTTCAGTACCAAAGTACTTAGGTATTGTATATGAAATGGAAGATAGGATGGAAGAGATAACTAATATTACAAAACAAATGGCGAAAGAGTCTGAAGGTACGACGCATCATTCAGTAAAAGGAAATGGTGTTATTGAACAGACGATTAATCAAATGAACATAATACAAAATGCAGTACAAGATTTATCTTCTATCATTCATTCTTTGGAAACAAGATCAAAAGAAATTAGTGATATTGTAAATGTAATTACAGGTATTTCAAATCAAACGAATTCGCTAGCTTTAAATGCTTCTATTGAAGCTTCACGTGCTGAGGCAACCGGAAAGGGATTTGCCGTTGTTGCTGATGAAGTGCGTAAATTAGCAGAGCAGACGGAAGCATCAGCAAAAGATATAGCGAAATTAATAGGGGAAACACAAGTTGAAACGGAAGAAGCTGTTGTTTCAATACAAAAAGCTTCAAAAGAAGTAGAATCCGGAATTAAACTTTTTCAAAGTAGTGGTGCTTTCTTTGAAAAAATTTCAAAATCAGCACAATCTGTTACAAATCAAGTTAGAGTTGTTTCTAGCAATTCAAGTGATATATTGAAAAATAGCCAAAATATTGTTCGTGTTGTAAATGAACTATCACTTATTGCAAATAAGTATGCAAATAGTAGTAATAATATTGAAGAAAGTATGAAAGAACAGGAAATGTCTGTACAAGATATTGCTGAATTAGCTAGTTCTTTAAGCTGGCTTTCACAGGAGTTACAAGAGTTAATAGGGGAATTCAAAAGTTAAATGAAATGATTATACGTGCTTTTGTTTGTTCAATAAAATAAATCATGCTACAATGAAAACGAATTAAGGACCGGGGAGCCAATTGGCTGAGAGGATGTAAACAAACATCGACCCTCAACCTGATCTGGATAATGCCAGCGTAGGGAGTTACTTAAAGTGATGTAGCATATGTTATTCTATAATAACTTGCATACAAGGCTTTCCTACGCAGTAGGAAAGCCTTTTCTTGTTTTAATATTTCATTTTATAAGGGGGATTTTACTATGTCACAACAAGTTACAATTTCATTTTCAGTAGTACCACAAGCGAAGAACAAAGATGTGTATTCTGTTGTTGATAAAGCAATTGAAGTTGTACAACAATCGGGAGTTCGTTATGAAGTAGGGGCAATGGAAACAACGCTGGAAGGAGAATTAGATGTACTTCTTGATATCATTAAACGTGCGCAACAAGCTTGTGTGGATGCTGGAGCAGAAGAAGTGATTACTTCTATTAAAATCCATTATCGTCCAAGCACTGGTGTAACGATAGATGAAAAGGTTTGGAAGTACCGTGATGAATATGCAAAACCAGAAGCAATCTAAAATAATTACAACAATTTGGCTTATCCTTCTCATAGCGATATGGGAAGGATCTGTTTCATTATTTAAAATTGAACCGTGGATTTTACCGAAGCCTTCTGCCATTGTTCAAGAATTAATTGGAATGAAAGATTTACTATTACCGAATACGATGCAAACGTTACAAGAGGTTCTAATCGGACTGTTTTTTGCGATTTTAATTGGGACAAGTATTGCAATTATTATGGATGTTATCCCTTTATTTCGTATTTTAATAAATCCGTTGCTTGTTATTTCGCAAACGATTCCAATCGTTGTACTTGCACCGTTATTTATTATTTGGTTTGGATATGGAATGCTACCGAAAGTAATGGTAGTAATACTCGTTTGTTTCTTCCCGATTGCGCTCAGCATTTTAGAAGGTTTTCAAACGGTAGATAAAAATATGTTGAAGTTGTTGCAAACGATGAAGGCAACGAAATGGCAAGTTTACCAGAAAGTAAAGTTTCCAGCAGTGCTGCCATACTTTTTCTCAGGTTTAAAAATTGCAGTTACATATAGCGTAATGGGAGCAATTATTGGGGAATGGCTCGGTGCAAGCGAAGGGTTAGGAGTTATGCTTACAAGAGCTACAAAATCCTTTCTAACAGCCCGAGTATTTGGTGTGGCGGCAATTATTGTTATGGTGACATTATGTCTGTATTTTATCGTGGAGTTTATGGCAAGAATAACAGCACCATGGATATATAGAAAGGACGGCAGAAAATGAAAAAAGGTTTAAAAGTTATGTTGGCTGCCTTATTAGCAGTAGGTGTAGCTGGATGTAATCCGGCGAAGAAAGAAGAAAGTGCAAGTAAAGATCAAAAAGTAAAAGTAGTATTAGATTGGTTTCCGAATACGAATCATACTGGCCTATATGTAGCGCAAACGAAAGATTATTATAAAAAGCAAGGATTAGATGTAGAGATTATTCAGCCAGGTGATAATGTGACAGCGGAGCAAATGATAGCTTCCGGAAAAGCTGACTTCGCAATAAGCGCACAAGAAAATGTAACGTTGGCTCGTGTGGAAGGTATTCCTGTTGTATCTGTAGGAGCAATCATCCAACATAATACTTCAGCTTTTGCATCACTTAAAAAAGATAATATGACGTCACCAAAAGATTTTGAAGGTAAACGTTACGGCGGCTGGGGAGGACCAGCAGAAGAAGCGACGTTGAAGACAATCATGGAGAAGCATCAAGCTGATTTTAATAAAGTTGAAAAAATCATCTTAGGACAAACAGATTTCTTTAAATCAATCGGTCGTGATGCAGACTTTGAATGGATATATTACGGATGGGATGGAATTGAAGCGAAGCGCCAAGGAAAAGAGTTAAATACGATTATGGTGAAAGACTTAGACCCAGCGCTTGATTTCTATAGTCCTGTTATTATTACGAGTGAAAAACATACGAAGCAAGATAAAGACTTTGTGAAAAAGTTTATGAGTGCAACGACAGAAGGTTATAATTTTGCAATTAAAGAACCGAAAGAAGCTGCTGATATTTTAATTAAAGCAGTTCCAGATGTGAATAAAGAATTAGTACAAGAAAGTCAAAAATGGTTAAGTACGAAATATCAAGATGATGCAAAAACGTGGGGAGTACAGAAGGAAGAAGTTTGGACGAATTACATGAATTTCTTATATGATAACAAAGTTATTAAGAAGAAAATTGATGTGAAAGATGCCTTTACAAATGAGTTCCTTCCAAGTGAAAAATGAGTGGATTACAAATAAAAGAGATTGTAAAAGCTTTTGATGGAAAGAATGTATTAGCAAATATTAGTGCTTCTATACGAGAGGGAGAGTTCGTTTCCTTTGTAGGACCGAGTGGTTGCGGGAAAAGCACATTATTAAATATGATTGCAAATGTTGAAAAACCAACAAGTGGAAATGTAACGTATAAGGATACGCACGTACAAGAGCAAGATGTTGTAAGTTATATGCCGCAGCAGGATTTATTACTACCTTGGCGATCAGCTTTGCAAAATATAGTTCTTCCATTGGAAATCGAAGGGAAACCGAAAAAACAAAGGCTGACAGAGGGAATGGAAGCATTAAAGCAATTTGAACTAGATGAATATGCAGACCATTATCCAGATGAATTGTCTGGTGGTATGCGTCAAAGAATTAGTTTTTTGCGCACATATTTATGTGAAAAGCCAATTATGCTACTTGATGAGCCTTTTGGAAAATTAGATGCCTTTACAAAAATGGAAGTACATAGCTGGCTTTTAAACTCTTGGCACCAAGAGAAGCAAACAATCGTTATGGTTACACATGACTTAGATGAGGCAATCTTACTTTCGGATCGCGTATTTATTTTATCTCAAAGACCAGCATCAATAGTTGGAGAGGTACAAGTGAAATTACCTAGACCAAGAACGATGGATATGTTAACATCACTTGAGTTAAAGAAGGATAAGGAAGAAATTCTGAGAGTATTAGCTCCTTATATGAAAAAATAGAAAAAGCTCTTACCAGATTTAAATATAATTGCTGGTAAGAGCTTTTTTTTATAGAACATGAAAAGAATGAGAAGGAACAAAAGAAAAAATAGAGAATAGAATATAACAGAGTAGTTTATACTCTTAATATAACAAATGTTAAAGGAGTGAAAGGATAAAATGACTTTATCAACTGTTCTTCAAATGGTTTTAGCTTGATACGGGAGAAGTCTGCCCATTTTTAACGATTAAGCTAAATTGAAGACAGCAGGTAAAGAACCTTAATCCTTTTTTACGATAATATGTAATGGGTAAGGTGTATTCACCTTACCCATTTTTTATATGCACAATTAAATAAGGCTTTTTACTGTTGCTCTCTATTTAGCTTATGAATCATAAGTAGAGGAGAGAAAAAAATGAGTATATTAACAGTAGAAAATTTAAGTCATTCATATGGTGAGAAAACCATTTTATATAATGCGTGTTTTCGACTATTAAAGGGCGAGCATGTTGGGTTAGTTGGGAAAAATGGAATTGGAAAATCAACATTGTTAAGGATTTTAACAGGAGAACTTATACATGATGACGGAAACATTGAATGGTTTCCACATGTGAAGATAGGTTTTTTACAGCAGCATATGGATTTACAAGAGGGGATAACAATTGAAGGATACTTACAAAGTGCATTTTCTAATTTGTATAGGATTGAATGCGAAATGTTAAAAATTGCTGAAGAAATGAATGGAGCAGGAGAAGTAGAAAAACTGTTAGTAAAGTATGGAGAATTACAAACTATATTGGAAAGCTCTAATTTCTATCAAATTCATACAGAAATTGAAGAAGTAGCAATCGGTTTAGGTTTATTTGAAATAGGGTTGAAAAAGGATGTTTCAAAGTTAAGTGGAGGACAGCGAACAAAGTTATTACTTGGGAAGCTCCTTTTAGAAAAAGCTGATGTTTTATTGCTAGATGAGCCAACAAATTATTTAGATACAGCCCATATAGAATGGTTGCAATCGTATTTGAGACTGTATGAAAAAGCTTATGTGATCATTTCACATGACGAAGTATTTTTGAACAGTATTACGAATGTTATTTATCATCTAGAAGAACGGAAAGTGAAGCGGTACGTAGGAAATTATGAAAAATTTGTGCAAAGTTATCAATTGCAAAGGAAACAATTGCAATCGGCGCATGCGAAACAGCAAAAAGAAATTGCTCAGTTAGAAACATTTATTCAAAAAAATAAAATTCGAAAAGCGAAACAGGCCAAAAGTCGAGAGAAAGTATTGGAGAAAATGCAAAGGATTGAAAAGGTTAATCATGTACCTCGATCCCGTTTTGATTTCAATGTTTATGAGGAGCCAGTTAGTCGCATATTACAGGCTGAAAAACTAAGGATAGGATATAGTTCTCCGTTATGTCCAGAATTGAATTTGCAAGTAAAAAAAGGAGAAAAGATAGCGATTGTTGGTCATAATGGGATTGGAAAAACGACAATGTTAAAAACGTTATTAGGTCAAATAAAGCCGCTAAGCGGTTCAATTTCTATTGGAGAACGAGTAAATCCTGCTTATTTTGCGCAGGAAGAGTTTGCTTCAGAAACAACACCATTAGAAAAAGTTTGGGCAGAACGACCAGATATGACAAAGAAAGAAGTACGCCAAGCATTAGCAAAGTGTGGATTGAAAGAAGAACATGTATTAAAACCTATTCGTTTATTAAGCGGCGGGGAACAAACGAAAGTACGTTTATGTGAACTTATCGTAACGAAAAGCAATGTTTTAATTTTAGATGAACCGACTAATCATTTGGATATAGAAACAAAGAAGTCTTTGCAGGAAGCGTTACAACAATATAAAGGAACAGTTTTACTTGTCTCACATGAGCCTTCTTTCTATGAAGCATGGATAACAAAAGTATGGAATATAGAAGAATGGGATGCTGAACGATATGAATAAAGAAAAGGCATTAGCTTGTATAAGCTAATGCCTTTTCTTTGTGATTAACATGATTTTCGAGAACTCTTACATGAGAATTGTATGAAGAAGCACTCTTATGGTGCGCTTATAAGCGTGCTTTTTCTTATGTTATGTTTATATTTAGATGCCTTTCCCTAATAGGCGACTATCTTTCTTTGTATATATAGATAGTTTGAAATGGAATGAAAATAATTCCTATATGTAAAGGATAATGTGATTAGTATGGGAAGACAATAGAACTTAAAGGAAATTCATGTAAAATTCAGATGAACTTCACACGAACTTCATATTAGAAACCAAATATAATTATAATAGGTTATTGTAATTATAATTGGTGATTTTTCATAACATTAAAAGTTTGAATTTAGGATAGAGCACTCAAACCTAAATTCAAACTTTAGTGAAATAATTAATGGAGGTTACGCTTAGTTTTCGCTAATGGATGCATTTACAAGTTCGGCGGGAGTGCCTGTTCCTGCCCCTCCGATTGTAACGGATCCAC
Source organism: Bacillus sp. K2I17 (assembly GCF_002209985.1). Classification (NCBI taxonomy): domain Bacteria; kingdom Bacillati; phylum Bacillota; class Bacilli; order Caryophanales; family Bacillaceae; genus Bacillus; species Bacillus sp. K2I17. The sequence continues at coordinate 12,004 of NZ_NJGF01000014.1, read as the reverse complement.
CAGGAGGAATTTCACCATTCCATCCTGCATTCGTAATTACGTAATGATTATTTATTTTACTACTAATTTTAGAATCCCAAACTTGTGTTAAATTGCCGTTATAATCAAATTCTAATTTCCAGTTTTTAATAGGGGTCGTTCCACTATTTTTAATTACAATCGAGAAGTTGTAACCACTTCCCCAATTTGAAGTGACTGAAAAGGTAGCATTACCATTTCCACCAGGGGGTGTTGTATCAGTATCATCTGTTTTTACAATGATAGAAGTAGGCTGTGATTTATTCCCGGCAGCATCTTTTGCAATTATTGAAAATGTGTATTCGGTATTAGATTTTAAGTTTTTGATTGTAATGCTATTTGTTGTTGTACTCCATTTCTCTTCTCCGGCAGTAATTTCATATTCCGTAACTCCTACGTTATCAGTAGATGCAGTCCAGTTTAATTGAACGGAGTTTGAATTTTTATTTGTAACAGCAATATTTTTTACGTTTGTTGGGGGCTCAGTATCTTTTTGAGTAATAGGTCCACCAAGTAATCCTTTTACTAACGTATCAAGCAATTTTGGTCCACTGCAACTATATTTTGGACTTGTACGGCAATCCCCGCTTAGTTCCCAAAACATTGCGCCACTTAGACCCTTTGTCTTTATATAGTCTGTTTTATATTTCATAGATTCGTTGTCATCATAGCTAATAAACGTGCCTGTAGTCGCATTATATAAATAAGGTACTTTCGCTACATCGTTCCAGTGGCGAACAAAACCATTTTTATTAACATAATTAGCTGCTAAATCACCATAATCGTACACACCTGTGTCACCGGTAGAATAATCATCCCAAGTACCTTTAGAAGCGAGCTTTCCGTCACTACCTGGTTTACAAGGTTGGTATTGCCCATTATTTTCTTTTCCGCAACTTTTCCATCCACGTCCGTAAAAAGGTACACCTAATACGAGTTTATCCGCTGGAACCCCTTCATTTGTATAAATGTCTATCGCACCATCTACATAAAATTTTGTATCCGCTGCTGGGTCATTTGAATCTTTGTATAGTGCTGCATTATGGTTAGAAGTAGCTTCCCATCCACCGTGGAAATCATATGTCATAATATTAATCCAATCAAGTATTTGAGAGATCTGCTTTAGCTCTGTATGATCCGCATAACGTTGGCTTGCACCTGATGCGATTGTTAGTAAATATTGTTTCCCATCTTCTGCAGTAGCTTTCGTTAATGCATTTCGAACATCTTGAAGGAGTAGGGTGAAGTTTTGCTTATCTTCAGGACGATAACTACCACCAGGAATCGTTTCAACGCCCGGATATTCCCAATCTAAATCAACGCCGTCAAATCCATATTCACGAAGAAAAGCTACTGTAGATTCAGCGAATACTTTTCTTGTTTTTTCATCAGCTGCCATATCAGAAAAGCGGTTAGACCAAGTCCAGCCACCAACTGAAATAATTGTTTTTAAGTGAGGATACTTAGCTTTTAATCGTTTCAGTTCTCCGAAATTTCCACAACGGGCGTATTTATCACAATCTTCCCAAGTTGTACCTGATCCCGGATAAGATTTTGTGACATCAGCCCATGGTTCACCGAGTACGAGAGTGCCATTAGGAACCTCTTTATTTTGCAGTGGTACACCAGACTCTTTACAGTTCCACGTTTGTTTATTTGGATTATCGGGGTGAGTAGAAGGGTTTCCATGTTTTCCATTCCAGCAAATATCAGCGAAAGCATAGTTTAAATGAGTTAGCTTTGATGCATCAATGTCTGCAACTTGATAATTACGTCCGTAAATGCCCCATGAAGGAAAATACCCAACAATTTTTTGACCTTGCTTTGGTGAATCTGCTAATGCAACATTTGGAGTAATAAAGTTTGTAAGAAAAAGAGGTAAGAAGAGTAGTAGGGATAGTAATAGCAGTGTGAATTTTTTGGAGCTCATAGTCATTTCTCCTTTCAAAATAAAAGATATATTTAAAGGCATGCGCCAATAAACCAAAGTGAATCTAGACGTATGAAACGTCTAGATAAAGTGAAACTTTAATCAGTGGGGGGCTTCATCCCCCACTGATTATCAGCCCTCACCAATCGGACTTTTATGGGCAGTTGATCCCCCACCTAACTTCTTTGCTTTCGCTAAATTTTGAGGTGGGGGTCTTACTGCCCATTAAAGCGGGATAAAAATGATAAGACATCACGAAGTCTATACAAGGGAGCTGGGGGTGATTAAATCGTAGCAAATGTAAGATTTGGTGTAAACGCTTTATTTGATTCGCAAAGATTTTCTCAATATGAAATGGCTCTAATACAGACTACACATGAAAATAAAATATTGATTAGGGAGGAAAAGGCTCCTTGTAATTAAATTTGAGAAAAAATTGTATGAATTCAATTTGTAATAGCGTAGCAAGATGAGAAAATATCATGTAAAATAATAGTAAAAATATGTAAAGGAGCGAATGGTGTGGATGTCTTTTTGAACATTGCTGAAGAAAAAATTCGACAAGCAATACGGAATGGAGACCTTGATCATATTCCGGGAAAAGGAAAACCACTACAATTAGAAGACCTTTCAATGGTACCTCCAGAACTTAGAATGAGTTATAAAATCTTAAAAAATGCGGGTATGATTCCACCAGAAATGGAACTACAAAAAGATATATTAAAAATAGAAGACTTAATTGCGTGCTGTTATGATGAAGCAGAGAGAAAAAAATTACAAGAAGAGTTAACGGCAAAAACGCTGCGTTTTCAGCAGGTAATGGAAAAGAGAAAGATTAAAGAGAGTTCAGCTTTTCGTATGTATCAGGATAAAGTATTTCGTAAATTACGCTAAGAGGGATAAGATGAATAAATTTGAAACGATAGAAGAATTAGCGACACATATTGAAGAACAACAATTAGTACTGCTCTTTATTAAAACGGAAAATTGTGGTGTTTGTGATGTTATGCTAAGAAAAGTAAATGGTCTATTAGAGAATTATAATTACGTAGAGAAAGTGGAAATATTACTACAAGACATGCAAGAGATTGCGGGGCGTTATGCAGTGTTTACAGGGCCAACAGTTTTATTATTTTATAATGGAAAAGAGATCCTTCGTGAATCGCGCTTCATTTCACTTGAAAATTTAGAGAGAACCATTCAATTATTCGAAGATTAAGGGAGGCTTTTATATGGAATTTATTATTGTCATACTATTATTTGTTGTAGTTGGAATAATTGTAACAGCAGTTCGATCAAACAAAAAGAAGGTAAATCTTACGAAACAAAATAACATTCATAATTCATCTAACAACTCATCACCATTATTTTTCTTTGCTGGATCTGATAATGATAGCTCGCATGGAGGTTCACATGATTGTGGAGGATCTTTCGGTGGAGATAGCGGAGGTAGCTGCGATGGTGGCGGAGGTGGCGGTGATTGATGAAAATGCGCCTTATATAGGCGTATTTCTTTTTAAACAAACGTTTGATTAGTTGGCTTACATATGCATAAAAACAGTTAAACAAACGTTTGATTAATATTTTTAACGTACTAAGGGGAATAGAAATGAAAAGGGAACCGAAAGTGAAAAATAAGGGGAAAGTAGTGTTATTTTTATTAGCTGCGGGAGGCGTATTTCTTGTTAAATTAGGATTTAAAATTGGAATAATACATATGATTCGAACGTGGTTTGAAAGTACGTTTTCTTAAATAAGGAATATAGCCTCTTGTAATAGAGGTTTTTAATTTGTTATTATTAGACTGAACGGTCGGTTTAAAGAGGTGTAAATATGAGAAGAAGTGCAGAAGAGATAAAGAAAGAAATTGCATATAAAGCAGAAAGTCTGTTTTCACAGAAGGGTTATGCAGCTACATCTATGGAAGAGATTTGTGAAATTACAAAGCGAAGTAAAGGAAGCATTTATTATCACTTTAAAAGTAAAGAAGAATTATTTTTATTTGTAGTGAAACAGCATACGTATGATTGGCTTGAAAAATGGAATGAAAAAGAGAAGTTGTATAGTACGAATACTGAAAAACTATATGGTCTCGCGGAATATCATGTCGAGGACATACAGCAACCCATTTCAAATGCAATAGAGGAATTCTCTATGAGCCAAGTTGTAAGTAAAGAGATTTTGGATGAACTATTGGCTTTAACTAGAGAATCATATGTTATGTTTGAGAAACTAATTGAAGCAGGTATACAGTCTGGAGAGTTTCGTGAAGATAGTACGCGCGACCTTATGTATATTGTGAATGGATTATTATCAGGGCTTGGAGTACTTTACTACGAGTTAGATTATAAAGAGCTGCAACGTATTTATAAAAAGGCAATAGATGTATTGTTAAAAGGAATGGCAGCTGAATAATAAATCAGTTGCTTTTCTTACAAAACAAATTAGACCGAACGGTCGGTTTATGAAAGGGGAATGAAAATGAACGCTTTATTTAAAAACCGAGCATTTATGCTCGTTATGGCATCTGATATTTTACAACAATTTGCAATTTGGATCAGAAATATGGCTCTTTTGTATTTCATAATGGAGCGAACGAATAATGATCCAGTTTCAGTTTCGTTGTTATCGGTTATGGAATATGCACCTATTTTTATTTTCTCGTTTATCGGTGGGGCGCTAGCTGATCGCTGGAATCCGAAAAGAACGATGGTTGCTGGAGATGTATTAAGTGTACTGTCTATTGTAGGAATTGTCTTGTTGTTAAAGCTGGATTATTGGCAGGCCATATTTTTTGCAACACTCATTTCCGCGATTGTAGGCCAATTTTCTCAGCCATCATCTTCGCGTATATTTAAGCGCTACGTAAAAGAAGAGCAGGTAGCAAATGCGATTGCATTTAACCAAACATTACAGTCATTATTTATGATTTTTGGACCAGTGATAGGATCACTTGTGTATACACAACTTGGTTTATTTACGTCACTATATAGCTTAATCATTTTATTTTTGTTATCTGCTATTGCTCTTTCGTTTTTACCAAAATGGGTGGAACAAGAGCAAGTGGCGAGAGATTCATTAAAAAATGATATAAAAGAAGGATGGAAATACGTTCTTCATACGAAAAATTTACGTATGATTACGATCACTTTCACCGTTATGGGCTTAGCTGTTGGATTAACGAATCCATTAGAAGTGTTTCTTGTAATAGAGCGTCTTGGAATGGAAAAGGAAGCAGTTCAATATTTAGCCGCAGCTGATGGGATAGGTATGTTAATCGGTGGTATTGTTGCTGCAGTTTTTGCTTCAAAAGTGAACCCGAAAAAGATGTTTGTATTCGGTATGAGCATATTAGCAATGTCATTTTTAGTAGAAGGGCTATCTACATCATTTTGGATTACTAGTTTCATGAGGTTTGGAACAGGTATTTGTTTAGCTTGTGTTAATATCGTTGTCGGTACGCTTATGATTCAACTTGTACCAGAAAATATGATTGGAAGAGTAAATGGAACAATTTTACCACTGTTTATGGGGGCAATGTTAATCGGAACTTCACTAGCTGGAGGATTGAAGGAGATGACCTCACTAGTTACTGTATTTTGTATAGCAATGGCACTTATTTTATTTGCGATAGGGCCAGTTCTACGCATGCAAATAAATAAAGAAGATGTCGCTAATAAAGAGGAACTAACAAATTCGTTAGCTTCGAAATAATCATTGTAAGGGAGCAGGATTGCTCCCTTTTCTTGTGGCAATCTTTTGACAATGACATGCCCCAACTATATACTGATGATGTAAAAACGAGTTTACAGGTTAGGAGAAATGGTGTGAAAAATCAAATCTATGAATTACGCACTGAAAACAATATTTCACAAGGTGCATTGGCTGATAAGTGTAAAGTTTCTAGACAGACGATAAATGCAATTGAGAATAATAAATATGATCCAAGCTTAGCGTTAGCATTCCGTTTAGCTGAAGTATTAGGAACAACTGTTGATAAACTATTTTTGTACAAGTTGTAGGGGGAGTAGTTGTTGGGGAAAGAGAAAATAAGCCTTGTAGTTACGGCATTAGTAGCTATAAGTACGTTAGTGTTTGCACTCTATTATTGGTTAACTGAACTTCAAGTAAACTGGTATGCACTATTTATTTGTAGCATCGCATTACATTATATGTTTAAAAGTTTGGCATCGCATAATGTGGAAGGGACAACGGAGGAGAAAGAAGATGTAGAAAAACATGTATTAAAAATAAGTGCAAATGTTACGTATTATGTACTTGTTGTATTAATTTTTGGTTTGTTTTTCGCATCGGTAGGTTTTAATAAATGGATTGATTTTCATAACATACCGCTTTTGTTTGCGTTATGCGCTGCGATAGTTGTAAAGCCGGCTGTAGAATTTTTAATTGTAAGACGTTATCGCTAAAAATAAAGAAAAGATCCTCTTCTCATGAGAAGAGGATCTTTTTCTTATAGCGTTTTAGTTTTTGGACTAGGTGGTGTAACGGACGTATCATTTTCGGGAACTCTAGTTAGTAAGAATCCACCGATAACGAACAGTACAATAATACTAAGGACACCAGCGTTGGTTTTTCCTGTTAATTGCGTTGTAACACCGACTAATACTGGACCCATAATTGCCGCGAATTTACCAAAGATATTATAAAATCCGAAGAATTCATTTGCAGATTCTTTTGGTACTAGTTTTGCAAAATAGGACCGACTAAGTGCTTGAATACCACCTTGAGAAGTGGCAACTAACATTGCTAAAATCCAGAAATCGAGTGTCGTTTTTAAGAAATAAGCATATATGCAGATAATGATATAAATAATAATACCGACGTATAGCATTTTTTTACCTGTAAATGTTTCTGATAACTTTCCGTATAATAAGGCGAATGGACAAGCTACAATTTGTGTGACAAATAAGATGATTAATAGATTCGTTGCACTAATACCGAGATCTGTTCCGTAAGCGGTAGACATAGTAATAATTGTATCGACCCCGTCAATGTAGAAGAAGTAAGCGATTAGGAACATAAATACGGTTTTATATTCTTTAATATTTTTAAAAGTATCAGCAAGGCGTTTGAAGCTCATTGCAATTGGTCTTGGATGACGTTCAATATAATGTGTTTGCTCTACATTTTTTAGCATTGGAATTGTAAATAATCCCCACCAAAGAGCTGTTATTGCGAACGAAATTTGACTAGCAATGCCGACTGATAAAGGGATAGTTCCTTTTTGAGCAAGAATAATAAGAGCGATACAACCGATAAAAGGAATTGTGCTTCCAATATAACCTAATGCAAAGCCTCTTGTAGAAATTCGGTCCATTCTATCTTTAGAGGTAACATCTACTAAAAATGCATCATAAAAAATGTTTGCTCCCGCAAAACCGACTAATGCGAGCATATAGCAGCCTAGTAATAAGTACCACTGAGATGTTGGGACGACTGCTAGCATACTTGTAAATACGATACCGAGTCCAAAGAAGAATGTGAAAAATCGTTTTTTAAATCCTTTATAATCAGCAACTGTGCCGAGAATAGGGGCAAGTATAGAAATTAAAAGTGTAGCGAAAGAGTTTGCATATCCCCAATATGCCGTTGAAGTTGCACCAGATAGTCCGGCTTCTTTTGCAGCTGCTTTAAAGTAAATTGGGAATAATGCAGTTGTAATGACGAGCGAATATACCGAGTTCGCCCAATCGTATAATATCCAGCTTTTTTCTTGTCTGGACATTTTTTTCATATAATGTTCCCCCTTAAATTGTTCTACTAACAGTGTACAAAAATAAAAATTATAAAAAGAGAAACAGTTATGATTTTTACATAACTTTTACATATATACACAGTTCTTTACAATTGAAGTAAATCCTCTACAATTGATCCGTCTGTTTCACCTAAGTGTAAACCGAGTAGTCTAGCGATAGTTGGACCTTCATCAATAAGTCTCATGTACGGAATGGTAACGCCGCTTTTTATCCCTTTCCCAGCAGCGATAAAAATTGTTTCATAGTTAGGTTTTGTTGGAGAGTACCCATGCGTACCAAATGTATATTTTTTACTGGGCGTAACATCTTTTTCAGTAATTTCTTTTATAAAATCGCCTGTATAGTTTTCAGTGAAATAATATCCTTCTTGTGCTTCCAACATAAATAAACAATTACCATCTGCACCGCAGTCTTTTGCAGCTTCATCATGAAGCATAAATTCAATACCGTTTTGTTTATTTTGAAGTAACTCTTCAAGTAGTAGTTGTACTTTTCGAATTGTATCCGTATCATTTTTGTCTTTCACATATACATAGGCAGAGCCGTCGCAACTTTGGCAATAGACCTTCCAGTCTACTAATTTTCCTTTTGAATTTATAAATATAAGCCCATTTTGATGAAATAGTACATTTAATTGAATGGCTTTGTTTTCACTTAAAGCGCTATGATCACCGAGAGCGATAATTGTACTTTCTTCGTATAGGTCACTGTCTTTTAAAGCTTGAATAATTTTTCCTAGCCGTTCATCATGTCTTTGGATAGCAGCTATTGTTTCGTTAGATTCAAAGCCGTGATAGTGTCTTTGAGTGTCTAAATCGGTGAAATGTATAAACATGACATTAGGCCTCTTCGTCTGGATTGTATGCACAGCAGATGCAAGTACGAAATCATCGAGTTCAGGCTGTGATAAGCCATTTCTTATATGACCAAAACGCTGATTCAAATCTAATTGATATAGTGGGCTACCGCTAAATAATGAAACTAAGATTTGATTTTGCCACGGTCTATTTGGAAAAATTTCAGGTAAATTGTAATCAATATTTGCTCTGCCGGTAACAGGCCATAGAAGGGCAGCTGTCGTTAAATTTGCTTTATGTGCTTCATCGTATAACGTTGTTCCTTTAATGGATTTTCGGTACCAATGCCAATCTGGTGACTCGCGTCCAGGTTGAAGTAACGTATTGCTAACTACGCCATGTTTATTAGGGTAGTTTCCAGTAACGATTGTTGAGTGACTTGGATATGTTACAGAAGGATAAATAGGTTCCACTTTTCTCGCCATCGCGCCCTTGTTTATTAATGTTTGAAAATTAGGGAGTTTTTGTAATATAGGAAAATCTAAAGCTGATAAGCAATCGAAAGATAAAATAATGACGTGATTTGTTAATGCTTTATCCATAAAGTTCCCTCCTGATTATATAAAACCTATTCTTATATATTACTATTAATACCTAGTAATAAAAATATATTTCTAGGTAAAAATTTATTATTTATTTTCAGAAAAATTAAACATATAATTAAGTATAAGGGAATGAATGGAAGGAGGGAATACTATGGATTGGCTAGATGGATTTAGTATCTTTTACATCATTGGCGGAATTACGATTATCCTTGTATTTACTATTTCGTATTTACTAAAGAAACGGTTTCCAAACAAACAGTTCGATATTATATTTGCACTTAGTTTAATACTTCTTTGCTTAGCATCCTTTCCCGTTACAATGATGGTGATTGGTGGATGGGAAGGAATGGGATATGGATTTATTGGTTTCTTCGTTCTACTTGGTACACTTATCGGTATGATTGCACATCAACTGGTAAAAATCTCGCGAAAAAGCTACGTATAAAACTGCAGAAAATGAAAAGAATATATAAAAATGAGAAAATTAGCTATTGTTTAAAAAAAGAATTTGTATTATGATAATCAACAAATTTATTTCGTTATAACGATGAAAAAGGACTAGTACATGTTCAACCTTTTTAGCAGAGAGAGAATCCGCTAGGCTGAAAGATTCTTAAAAAGGCGATATGGAACCTACCTTTGCGTTCTGCATATGCAGCGGGAATTTCCCGTTATCAAAAAGAGAGCATGCACAATTTTTGTGCATGAATCAGGGTGGTAACGCCGGCAAAGCTCGGTCCCTATTTAGGGACACGGGCTTTTTTGTATTTTCAAAAGGAGGAAGATTGACTATGGCAAAAGAACAAGTACAAGCGATTACGAAGATGGAAGAGGATTTTGCACAGTGGTACACAGATATTGTAAAAAAAGCAGAACTTGTTGATTATTCAAGTGTAAAAGGATGTATGATTCTACGTCCGTACGGTTATGCCTTATGGGAAAATATGCAGAAAGTTATGGATGAAAAGTTAAAAGCAACTGGTCATGAAAATGTATATATGCCAATGTTTATCCCAGAGAGCTTATTGCAAAAAGAGAAGGATCATGTAGAAGGATTTGCTCCTGAAGTAGCATGGGTGACACATGGCGGGGATGAAAAATTAGCGGAGAGACTTTGTGTACGCCCTACATCTGAAACTTTATTCTGCGAGCATTTTTCAAAAATTGTGCAATCCTATAATGATTTGCCAAAGCTATATAATCAGTGGTGTTCAGTAGTTCGTTGGGAGAAAACAACGAGACCATTCCTTCGTACAACGGAATTCTTATGGCAAGAGGGCCATACAATTCATGAAACAGCAGAAGAATCGCAAGCTGAAACGTTACATATTTTAAATCTATATGCTTCTTTCTGTGAAGATTATTTAGCGATACCAGTAATTAAAGGGCAAAAAACAGAAAAAGAAAAGTTTGCAGGAGCAAAGGCAACTTATACGATCGAAAGTTTAATGCATGATGGGAAAGCACTTCAAACAGGAACATCCCATAACTTTGGAACGAATTTCTCTGAAGCATTTGATATTAAATTTTTAGATCGCAACGGTAAGTGGCAATATGTACACCAAACATCTTGGGGTGTATCAACAAGAATGATAGGTGGACTTATTATGGTTCATAGCGATAATAATGGTCTTGTAATGCCTCCTAAAGTTGCACCAGTGCAAGTTGTTATTGTACCAATTGCGCAGCATAAGGAAGGAGTTTTAGCGAAAGCAACAGAGTTACAAGAACATATTCAAAAGGTTGCACGAGTAAAAATAGATGCTAGTAATAAAACACCAGGCTGGAAATTTAATGAGTATGAAATGAAGGGTATTCCAATTCGATTAGAAGTTGGTCCTAAAGATATTGAAAAGAATCAAGTTGTACTTGTAAGAAGAGATACGAAAGAAAAAGAATTTATATCAATAGATCAATTAGAAGAGCGTATTCCAGCACTACTTGAGGAAATTCATAATTCTTTATTTAATAAGGCAAAAGTATTCCGCGATGAGAATACATATAGTGTGACGAATTTCGAAGAGATGAAAAAAGTAGCTGATGAAAAGCAAGGATTTATTAAGGCAATGTGGTGCGGAGAATTAGCTTGTGAAGAGAAACTAAAAGAAGAAGTTGGAGTATCTTCTCGCTGTATGCCTTTTGAGCAAGAGCATTTAGCTGACGAATGTATTTGTTGTGGTAAAGAAGCTAAACAAATGGTGTATTGGGGAAAAGCGTATTAATGCTTTTTTGATAGATGATAAAAAGGACTTTGGGCTGCATAATAAAATGCAATCCAAAGTCCTTTTTAGTTTTGCAATTTGTTTCATGTATGTTTTAGATGGAAGGATGTGTTTTTATTTTGCGTTTTTACGGCGAATAAATAGTAACATACCGATTAGGAATGTTGAAAGTCCCATTAAAATAGATGCAGGATAATGTGTTGCCGTATTAGGTAACTTATCGCCTTGTTCTTTCGCATTATCTTTTACATTGCCACCTTGAGAGCCGTTGCCACCCTGAGAACCGCTATCGTCTTTAACGCGGTTGCCGCCTTGAGAGCCATTGCCACCCTGAGAACCGCTATCGTCTTTAACGCGGTTACCGCCTTGAGAGCTATTGCCACCTTGAGAGCCGTTGCCACCCTGAGAACCGCTATCGTCTTTAACGCGGTTGCCGCCTTGAGAGCCATTACCACCTTGAGAGCCACTGCTGCCAGAACCACTGCCACCCGAGCCATTGCCACCCGAGCCGTTGCCGCCAGAACCGTTACCACCGGAACTGTTGCCACTAGAACCACCGCCATCAGAACCGTTACCGCCTGAGCCGTTGCCACCAGAACCGTTACCACCAGAACCGTTACCACCAGAACCGTTACCACCAGAACCGTTACCACCA
>NZ_NJGF01000013.1:0-142492 GCF_002209985.1 Bacillus sp. K2I17 | reverse complement strand
TTAAATAAGACGATTACTTGTACCGATGCTTTTCGTAATCAAAGAATGTTTAAGTTTGGTGATGTAGTTGAAGTGAATTAGAGGGGGGAATATCTCTTCCTAACTTAATTATATCATGTAAATCAAATTCGAAATAGACTGTTTATTCGTATTTACTACTGCTACAATCAAGAACACATGCATAGTAAGGAGAGATGGTAAATGAGTTCTTTCGTTCTCGATTTTCAGGAAATAGAAAACACGCAGCTTGCACTCGTTGGTGGAAAAGGATTGAATTTAGGGGAGTTATCAAGCGTTCAAGGGATACAAGTGCCAGAAGGATTTTGTGTTACAACGGTAGGATATGAAAAGGCCATCGAGCAAAATGACGAGCTTCAAACTTTGTTGCAGCAGCTAACAAAGTTGAAAATGGAAGAGCGAGCCCAAATTGGTGGAATTAGTAAGAAGATTAGAGAAGTCATTATGGCAGTAGAAATCCCTTCTGAAGTAGTGGAAGCGGTAGCTCAATATCTCTCACGTTTTGGAAACGAACATGCTTATGCCGTGCGTTCTAGTGCTACGGCTGAAGATTTACCGTATGCCTCATTTGCTGGTCAACAAGATACGTATTTAAATATTATCGGTAAAGAAGCGATTTTGCAGCATGTAAGAAAGTGCTGGGCTTCTTTATTTACAGAGCGAGCAGTTATGTACCGCATGCAAAATGATTTTGAACATAATCAAGTTTCTATATGTGTTGTCGTTCAAAAAATGGTTTTCCCTGAGGCTTCGGGAATTTTATTTACTGCTGATCCGGTTACTTCTAACCGAAAGGTAGTATCAATTGATGCCAGTTTTGGACTTGGTGAGGCATTAGTATCAGGACTGGTCTCTGCCGATAATTATAAAGTAAAAGAAGGCGAAATTACCGGAAAGATGATAGCAACTAAAAAATTAGCTATTTATGCTTTAAAAGAGGGCGGAACGGAGACGAAACAGATTGATCCGGCTCAGCAAAAAATTCAAACATTGTCTGAACAACAAATTTTACAACTAGCACAGATTGGAAGACAGATTGAAGCTTATTTTGGTTGTCCGCAAGATATTGAATGGTGTTTAGTGGATGATACATTTTATATTGTCCAAAGTCGCCCCATTACGACTTTATATCCAATTCCTGAAGAAAATGACGGGGGAAATCATGTGTATATATCAGTTGGCCATCAACAAATGATGACCGATGCGATGAAACCGCTTGGGTTATCTTTTTTCCTGTTAACGACTAACGCTCCTATGCGTAAAGCGGGAGGACGGCTGTTTGTGGATGCTACGCAACAATTAGCTTCACCTGCTAGCAGAGATTATTTAATAAACACTTTAGGAAAATCAGATCCACTCGTAAGAGATGCATTAACAACTATAATCGAGCGAGATAATTTTATTACATTGTTGCCGGATGATGAAAAAGAAAAGAGTGTTAGTAAAAGTAAGCAACCTGCAAATTCGCAACCAGAAATCGAAAATGATCCGGCAATCGTTACGAATTTAATACAGAATAGTGAAGCATCAATCGAAGAGTTAAAACGAAACATGCACATGAAATCAGGGGTGGATGTACTTAATTTTATTTTGGAAGACATCCAGCAATTAAAGAAAGTATTATTTAATCCGCAAAGTATCGCTGTCATTATGGCTGGTATGAATGCTTCAACATGGATGAATGAAAAGATGGAGCACTGGCTAGGCGAAAAGAATGCAGCAGACACACTTTCTCAATCGGTACAAAACAATATTACGTCTGAAATGGGGCTAGCATTACTGGACGTTGCTGATGTGATTCGGCCGTACCAAGAAGTTATTACGTATTTACAACATGTAGAAAACGATAAATTTTTAGATGAAATAGTTCAGTTTAAAGGTGGAGAAGAAGCCCGAGATGCCATTCTAACTTTTCTAAATAAATACGGAATGAGATGTAGTGGAGAAATTGACATTACGAAAACACGCTGGAGTGAAAAGCCAACTACAATTATCCCGATGATTTTAAATAATATAAGAGACTTTGAAGCGGGTGCTAGTAAACGGAAGTTTGAAGAAGGGCTGCAAGAAGCTTTGAAAAAAGAAGAAGAGTTAGTAAATCGATTGCAGCACTTGCCGAACGGAAAGCAAAAAGTAGAAGAGATGAAGCGGATGGTTCGTAATATCCGTAATTTTATCGGTTATCGTGAATATCCAAAATACGGCATGATTAATCGTTATTTCATATATAAGCAGGCATTATTGAAAGAAGTTGAGCAACTTGTGCAGAGCGGCGTCATTCGTGAGGTCGATGATATATACTATTTAACTTTCGAAGAACTTCACGAAGTTGTTCGCACGAATAAACTAGATTACGAGCTGATACAAAAACAAAAAAATGATTACAAATCATATGAAAAACTAACGCCTCCTCGTATCATGACGTCTGATGGAGAAATCATTACAGGCAAATATAAACGAGAAAACCTCCCAGCTGATGCGATTGTAGGCCTGCCTGTTTCTTCAGGCGTGATTGAGGGAAGAGCTCGCGTTATTTTAAACATGGAAGAAGCGAATTTAGAAGAAGGAGATATATTAGTTACTGCTTTTACTGACCCTGGCTGGACACCATTGTTTGTGTCTATAAAAGGGTTAGTCACTGAAGTTGGCGGACTTATGACTCACGGGGCAGTGATTGCACGTGAATATGGATTACCAGCAGTTGTCGGGGTAGAGAATGCTACGAAACGAATAAAAGATGGGCAACGAATTCGGGTACATGGGACTGAAGGGTATATTGAAGTGTTGTAATGAAATAAAAGATCATCCGCTATTATAGTGGATGATCTTTTATTATATAGCTGACTTATTTTTTTAAGCCAGCTGCATAAAAAGGCCCATGAACTGCGATTGTTGATAAAATGCGAGCAATTTCCTCAGGTGTTTCTTTTTGCCCGGTAGTTAACCACTGCTGAATAACACCTATATGAGCAGATGCCATATAAGAAGCTAAGTATTGGCTTGGGACAAGTAAATTCTCCTTATTAATGAGAGCGCCATTCGTATCTTCAAATATTGTTTTCCACATAAAGTCTTTCAGTTTTGTTTGGAAAGATAAATCTCCTTTTGGACTTAATACAGCTTTCATAAAATCACTATTTTCATTTAGAAATTCAAGAATAGAAGTGATAAGTATAAACGGCATTGTTGGGGAAGGATTTGACCCAAGATCAGCAATCACTTCAGGTAATCTCTGTTTGGCAATGCTAGAAAATTTATACATAATTTCTTCTTGGCATTTCGTCATTAAATCAAATTTATCTTGATAATGCGCATAGAAAGTACCGCGATTAATGTTTGCTTTCGTTGTAATATCTTTCACTGTAATGGCGTCAAAACCTTTTTCCTCAATTAACTCAACCAATGCGTTTCGTATGGCAGTTTTCGTACGAATAACACGTAAATCTAAATTACTATTGCGCAAAGCATGTCCCTCCTTAATTTTTCTCAACACTTTTCGTGAATGTGTCTTATAACCGACACATTCACGATTTTTGATTATTGTATAAGGTTCAACTCGAACATATAATTCAAATATAAATAAACAACACGTTGTTGTTTATTATAAATCAAATGTAAGGAGGAGAAAAGAAATGTTTAAAAATAAACTTTTATATGTATCACCGGTTATTGCACTACTTGTTGTTTTTATTTTTTTATTAACTTTATTTCCAACCGTTCAACCTCAGCCGAAAAACTTGCCAATCGCAATTGTAAATGAGGATCAAGGAGTAGAAATTCCGAATCAACCGAAGATGAATATGGGACAAACGATTGTTGATAATATGAAAAAGACATCAAAATCAGAGGAAGAACCTGCGGTGAAGTGGGTAGAAGTGAAAAATAAAGAAGCAGTTCAAAAAGGTTTAAATAATCAAGAGTATTACGCAGCATTAGTTATTCCGAAAGACTTTAGCGCAAAACAAGCATCATTACGAACACCACAGCCATCTTCGCCAGAGGTAGAAATATTCATAAATCAAGGAATGAATACAGCAGCTTCAACTATGGCGGGGCAAATGTTAAATGTGATCATTGATAATATGAACAATACTGTTCGTACACAACTATTAGAAGGATTGAAAGCAAAAGGAGCTACATTAACAGCAGACCAAGTTTCAAATGTAATAACACCTATTGCAAAGAAAGTGACAAATGTGAATGAAATCGGCAAAAATAGTGCGAACGGTAACTCGCCAATGTCTTTATTCCAGCCGTTATGGATTGCAAGTTTAGCGAGCGCAGCAATTATTTTTATTGCGATAAGTAAAATGCGAGTAGGTACAAGAAAAGAAAACTTCGTATTAAAACTAAAACAAATAATAACAGGGGCTGTCGTGGCACTTGTAATTGGATTTGGCCTCACATGGATCGCGGATGGTATGGTAGGTTTAAATATTTCGAATTTCACGGATACGGCACTGTTTTTATCAATTACGTCCTTTAGCTTCTTCTTAATGATATCAGCGGTACTTTCATTAGTTGGACTAAAAGGAATCGGTTTATTTGCTCTCTTACTATTCTTCGGAGCACCGTTATTATCGTTAGCACCTGAAATGTTGTCGCCATTTTACAAAGACTGGGTGTACGCATGGTTGCCAATGCGATTTATGATTGAAGGACTTAGAGAAATATTCTTCTTTGGAAAAGGGTTAAGCTGGAGTACACCCCTTACTGTGCTCGTTTGGATTGGCGTAGTAAGTATGGTTATTATTTTAGCGACAGCTTTCAAACGTAGTGTAGTAAAGGAACAAAAAACGGAATTAAACGCATAAAAGCAAAAAACGTTTCACTAGGAGTGAAGCGTTTTTTGCTTTTTATTAACTTATCGGGAAATCAAGAAGGATAGGTTTTTCTATATTTTAAAGGGAATAGAAGAGTTCGGATTTGCAGTTCCTTTTTGTATACATGCTCCTGCTATTTCAAATTGCATAAAATGTTATGTGAAATAATGGAGGGGATATGATGTATAATTCGAATGATTATGATTGGTATAGGCAAAATGATAAGTTGATTCGTGATATTGAGAAAGCAATTAATGGAGAGTTTAGTGCTATAAATTGCTATGCGAAATTAGCCAACATGGCTCCAAATGCAGCGGAACGAAATCAAATTCTTGAAATTCGTAACGATGAAATAAAGCATTTCCATCATTTTGTACAGATCTATACAAATTTAACTGGTCAGCAGCCTAAACCACAAATTACAGAAGAATGTCCAAATACGTACTTACAAGGATTAGAATTCGCAATACAAGATGAACAGAAGACAGTAGATTTTTACTTGGAAATTTCAGATGAAGCATCGGATGCACATATGAAAGAGTTATTGCGCAGAATAGCTGCCGATGAACAAAATCATGCGGTGTGGTTTTTATATTATTTTGTGAAGACGAAGTGAGCATTAAGAATAAATGGCTGATGTGATGAATATATTAGAATTTATTTTAAAGCGCAGTGCAACAATTGCATGAAAAACTTAAATATAAGCATAAAGAAACCGTTTCATAAGTAGTGGGACGGTTTTTTTTCGCGGTGAAATACAAGTTACATAGATATCGACAAAATATGGTAATTGAATTTGGTATATAATGTATGAAATGAAAACGAAAATAAATAAGCTAGGAGCAAATAAATGAAAAGAGGAATTACAGTAGATATTCCAAATGAATATGATAATTTACTTTGGAAAGTGTTAAAGCCAATTGATATTTCTTCATATGATTGGTGGGTAGGGAGTGAGGAGTCATACTTAATAGCACGTGGTGGATTGGATGAGGCATTATTTCCAGAAGAACCAAGTATAGTGGAAGGATCAGATTTGAAAATATTATTTAAAGACAATATATATTATGTTATTTTTGCAGATTTAAAAGCGTATTCAAAAGGAGAGGAAGTAGTAGATATTGAAACATATGAAGAATTTAAAGAGAGTAAGTGTGAATTAGTTTTACTAGTTGCGGATTGTACATACGTCACAATTTACGCTAAAGATCAAAAACAGATTGAATTGATGTATGAAAACGCAAGGAATCAAGGTTATTATGTTGAATACGTTACCGACGAAAATGACGGTAGAACGCGATTATCAGTAGGGTAGTCATTTGAAAGGGGAACGGCAATATGGAGAGAAATACAGTTAAAGAATATACAATTCGAACTGCTATTGAAGAGGAAAGCGATAGCATTATTACTCTATTAAGAGAAGTAGCAGAGTGGTTACAACATAAAGAAGTAGATCAATGGCAGTATCTGTTAGGTGGAGAGGCTACGGCTGAAATACTAGAAGGGATAAGAGAGAAATATACATATGTGGTTATGAAAGAAGATGAAATAATCGGTACAGTTACAGTATCTCCTAAACAAAATGAATGGGACGAGCGTATTTTTGGTAAAGAGAATGTTTCCGATTCTTTATATATTCATAGATTTGCAGTGAAACGAAAGTATAAGGGGAATGGAATCGGAGAGTGGATTTTACAATGGATAGACGAGAATGTGCACTGTGACAAAGAGTTTTTGAAGCTAGATTGTGTGGGACATAATCGTACGTTGAATGATTTTTATAAGAGAAATGGTTTTGAATATGTTGGGAGTACAGAAGGACTTAGTAAGTTTCAAAAGAGGAGGGGATAAGTGGATGAATCAAATTCCTACTGATTTAGTTAAAAGGTTGATAGGAGAACAGTTTCCTAAATTGGCACATTTAGAAGTGAGACCTGTAAAGTTTAGTGGGCATGATAATAGAACGTTTCACTTAGGGGATGAGATGAGTGTAAGGTTGCCAAGTGATGCGGCATATGCACCACAAGTAGAGAAAGAAAATAAGTGGTTACCGATATTAAGTAAGGAGCTTTCTTTACTGATTTCTACACCAGTTGCGAAAGGTAATCCGTCTGAATCGTATCCATGGCCTTGGTCTATTAATAAATGGATAGAGGGCGAAACAGTTACGAAACAAAATATTCGTGACTTAAATGAATTTGCGGCGGACTTAGGTGCATTTTTAGTAGAATTGCAATCCATTGATGCGAGTAATGGACCGATAGCTGGAGCACATAATTTTTACCGAGGCGGGCTTATATCTGTATATGATGAAGAAGCGAGAGGTGCTATCGAGAATAATAAGGACGTTTTTGATGAAACAGTATTAAAGCATCTTTGGGATTTAGCACTTCAGTCAACATGGAAGCGTAAACCAGTTTGGGTTCATGGAGATGTTGCACCAGGAAATTTACTCGTTAAGGACGGAAAGCTTTGCGCCGTAATTGATTTTGGGATCTTAGGAGTAGGAGATCCTTCTTGTGATGCAGCGATGGCATGGACATTTTTTGATAAAAGTAGCAGAAACGTATTTAAAGGAGTATTGTGCATAGATGAAGAAACGTGGAATAGAGCGAGAGGATGGGCACTTTGGAAGGCGTTAATTACATATGATGCGAATAAGACTAGTAATAAAATAGTGGCAGAAGAATCGTATCGTGTTATTCAAGTTATTGTGGATGATTATGAGAGGTAGTAGAAAAAGCCTATTTTTTTAATAGGCTTTTTCATATGATTAAATATTAGAAATCGAAAGAAGGAATGTAACGTTATTATACAGAATATTTAGATAATAGGAGGTGTCGAATTTTGAGTGAAATTGAATTAAAAAGGAATGTAATTAAGACAGGGAGTGAGAAGAGGATCATTCTTCGGTTTATACTCGCTAGTCTAGTTGGGGTGTTTATGTTTTTCGTACCAGTTACGATAAATGGTGCTTCGTCCATTATGATTGATCATATCGTATCATGGATCAGGACTTCGGTTCCGAGCGTCGTACCTTATTACGCACTACTCGTTATGATAATGGGTGCAATTTATCCGTTTTATACAAAAAAATGGAATGCATCTATCGTAGACATTTGTTTTTCTAGTTTAAAAGTAGTTGGTGTTGTCTTTGGTGTATTATATTGCTTGAAAGTAGGACCAGCTTGGTTCTTTGCACCAGATGTAGGGCCGTTTTTGTATGAAAAACTAGTAATATCGGTAAGTTTACTCGTGCCAATTGGTTCGGCTTTTTTAGCGTTATTAGTCGGGTACGGATTACTAGAATTTATCGGTACGTTTTGTCGTCCGATTATGAGACCGTTATGGAAAACACCTGGACGATCAGCAATTGATGCGGTTGCATCCTTTGTGGGGAGTTATTCGTTGGCTTTATTAATTACGAATCGCGTGTATAAAGAAGGGAAGTATACGACAAAAGAAGCAGCTATTATCGCTACAGGTTTTTCTACAGTATCCGCAACATTTATGATCATCATCGCAAAAACATTAGACATTATGCATTTATGGAATGTTTATTTTTGGACTACTCTCGTTGTAACATTTATCGTAACTGCTATCACCGTAAGAATCCCACCACTTAGTAGAAAACCAGATACATATGTAACGGAAGAAGGGTTTCCAGAACCTGTTTATAAAGAGAAAATGTTAGAACGTGCTTGGGAAGATGCGTTAGAAGTATCAAAGTCTGCACCGAGTATTATGAAAAATATCGCAGTGAATTTAAAAGATGGATTTATTATGACAATGGGAATTTTACCATCCATTATGTCAGTAGGATTAATTGGTATCGTCTTAGCGAAATTCACGCCAATATTTGATTGGATCAGTTATATTTTCTATCCATTTACATGGCTATTACAATTACCAGAAGCAGAACTAGCTGCTAAAGCGGCATCCGTTGGTATTGCGGAAATGTTTTTACCTTCTCTTTTAGTTGTAAGTGCACCACTTGTGACAAAGTTTGTCATTGCGGTTGTTTCGGTATCATCTATATTGTTCTTCTCAGCTTCCATTCCTTGTATTTTATCGACAGACATTCCGTTAAAAGTATCGGAACTTATTATTCTCTATGTACAAAGAACGATATTAACGTTACTTATTATTACGCCGATTGCTTATTTGTTACTTTAAAGTTTTAAAAAGATAAATCTCTAACAAAAGAAGCCTTCTGTAAAAGGAAGGCTTCTTTTGTTTAAAATCGGGGTATTCCCACATCACTATCATGCTAAGAAAATCAAATATCCTAAAATGTGAAAATATACTATTTTCTGTTTTTTGATGTTTTTATTTATTTTTTGAATATGACGTCATGCTTCTTAAGAAGATTCCTAGTCCTGCAAAAAAGAAACCTAAGCATAATAAGCTGCCTGGTGTTCCCCAAGTAATTTGATCTAGCATTTTCATCCCCACCCATTTATCATTATATAGCATTTATTGGGAATTATCAAAATTTTCCTTTTTAAAGGTTAGTGATGAGCTTGCCCGCCTTATACGAGAAGAATATATTTAAAAAGGAATTGTTTTAAATATATTCTATTATTCTTATAAAACGTTTTCTTTTCATATGATATAGTAACAACAAAGGGGGCTTTCAAATGGAAATAATTCACGAAAGAGCAAAGTTACGGATAATAGATAGTGATGATGTCGAAACTTTGTTTTCGATTGTAGAAGGAAATCGGGGTATTTGGGCGTATTTAATCTCTAAAATGGATACTGCGCAAGACATGCAGCAATATGTGCAAAAAGCGATACAGGGTTATAGAAATGGTACTCAAATACCTTTTGTTGTAGTGGATCAACAGACGAATACGATTGTAGGAAGTACACGTTTATATAATATTTCAGTAGAAGATAAAACAGTAGAGTTAGGGCAGACTTGGTATCATCCAAGTGTGCAACGTACGAGTATAAATACAGAGTGTAAGTATATGCTTCTTCACTATGCTTTTGAAAAATTGCATATGCTGAGAGTACAAATTAAGACGGATGCAAGAAATGAAAAAGCACAACGAGCAATTGAACGTTTAGGAGCAGTTAAAGAAGGTGTGCTTAGAAATGAAAGAAAATTACCAAGTGGTCATGTGAGAGATGCAGTTGTGTATAGTATTATTGCAAGCGAATGGCCAATAGTGAAAGCTCGCTTATTGGAAAAATTAGAATTGTATAAAGAAAAGTTATAATTCGTGTTTTGAAAGGTATATTGTTCGTAATACATGAAAAATATACCTTTTTTCTTACAAAATGCTACTTTATTTTAATTACTTTTGTTTCATCGTTCCCTTCTGAGAAAAAATTCGTTACAATGTAGTTGTATGGTAATAAACTTATGAATTTAAAACATGTAATGAAAACCGCAAATGAAAATGAATTGATAATCCTCAATTTTAAATGAAAACCCTTTTATATATAAATAACAAGTAAAGTTCCTTCTTTTAAATAAACTCAAACAAAACGATTTGATATAAATGTTTTTTATAGAAGTATGGATGATGTACGGAGGCAATTACAAATGAAAGAAAATAAGAAAAGTAAGAAAAGACGAATCTTTCAAGTATTTTTACTAATGATTTGTTCTGCTATTTTATATGTAAGTTATGCAGCTTACGATATTTGGAGCTATCGTTTTAAAACAGATGATAGTATGAAAACGGATGCTGGTATCGTACTAGGAGCGGCTTCTTGGAATGGAAAACCATCCCCTGTATTTAAAGAAAGAATTAATCATGCGATTTCTTTATATAAGAACGGAAACATTAAAAAGATTATTTTTACGGGTGGTACAAAGTTCGAGGCAGAACTTGAGGAAGCGCGTACTGCAAGAGTATATGCAATGAAACAAGGTGTAAAAGAGGAAGATATTTTAATTGAAACAAAATCCCTTTTCACAGAAGAAAACTTAAAGAATGCGAAGGAAGTTGGAATAGAGAACGGAATACGCACATACACGATTGTAAGTGATCCACTTCATATGAAACGCGCAATGAGAATCGCAAAACATATTAATATTGAAGCGTATGCTTCACCAACGCCGACATCAGCATATAAAACGTTAGACACAGAAATACCATTCTTCTTTAAAGAATTATTCTCGTACATTGGATATGTAACCTCTTTGCCGTTAAAGGCATTGAAGGGAGACTAATATAAGAAAAGAACCTATTTTAAATGGGAACTTTTCTTATTGGTCAAAAACATTGTATTTTTATCGGAATAGTGAAACAATAGAGAGGTAGCTTCATATAATCATAATGAAAAAGTGAGCGGTTGATGAATCGAACATAAAGGAGATTATAGTATGGCACTCTCATTTGTTGAAACAGAAGAACAATCTTTCATTATTGAACAAATAAATAAATTGATTCCGAAGTTCATGGAAAGAGAGCATCAACTAAGTGAATTAGGATCATTTCCGTATGAAAATATAAGTGATTTGAAAGATATCGGATATACGAAATTAACGTTACCGAAGGAATTTGGTGGTAGTGCGATTTCTTTATATGACTTTGTTTTATTTCAAGAGAAAATCGCGGAAGGCTGCGGAGCTACTGCGTTATCGATTGGCTGGCATATTGGCATTGTGAAAGAGCTAGCGGAAAATCACTCTTGGAATGATGAGATGTTCAAATGGTTTTGCGAAGAAGTACGTAACGGTGCACTCTTTAATCGGGCAGCAACAGAACCAAAAACAGGGAGTCCGACGCGTGGTGGTAAGCCAGAAACAATAGCGGTTCAACAAGGCGAGAAGTGGATTATAAATGGAAGAAAAACTTTTACAACGATGGCGCCAATACTTGATTATTTTATTATTTCAGCGAGTATTGAAGGTCGAGAAGAAGTTGGAGAGTTTGTCATTCCGAGAAATACGCTCGGTGTATCCATTGAAGAAACGTGGGATAGCGTTGCGATGCGAGGGACTGCTAGTCATGACCTTGTCTTACAAAATGTAGAGATAGAAAATCGCTTTTTTACAGATGTAAAGGGCGGGAAAGTGAAACAAAAGGGTATTGGCTGGTTGCTACATATACCAGCATGTTATTTAGGAATTGCACAATCAGCAAGAAATTATGCAGTTCAGTTTGCGGGATCATACAAGCCAAATAGTTTAAATCATTCTATTAGTTTATTGCCGAATGTTAGAAGATTAGTTGGAGAATTAGAACTTGAGCTTATGCAAGCTCGCGTCTTTTTATATCAAATTGCGAAAAAGTACGATGAGGCAGAGGATAAACTATCATTGCAAGCCGAACTAGCAGCAGTGAAATATGCTGTAACAAATGCGGCAATATCTATTGTAGATAAAGCAATGCGCATCGTAGGAGCAAAAAGTTTATCAGAAAAAAATCCGCTTCATCGTTACTATTTAAACGTCAGAGCAGGATTGCACAATCCGCCGATGGATGATGCAACACTATCTATGCTGGCGGATGCGGTGTTTCGGTCGTAGTAATTTTAAACTTGTATTTTATTGTTTATGAGTAATATAGTTGTTTTGAAAGCACGTGTTTGAGTAGTAATCAAACACGTGCTTTTTATGTGTTTAATATACTAGTTTAAAACGAAGCGTTGTAAACATTTGTCGTATCTAATCCCATATTAAAGGTCTTTCCAAGTTTATCATTCGTAAATATTGTAAAAATTGACCAGCATGGACCGCATCATGATAGGCAATTCGTAATAGCATGTCGCCTAAATATCTTTGATAGCCAACATAGCTTCGATCAATAAGGGTTGAATCTAGCTCGGCTATGCTTATTGATTGTACATATTCTATGAAGTCAGTAAAGTATACTTGTGCCAATTCAATTTCTTTTTTTACACAAGTAATTGGCTCGTCATCATACGGGAAATGTATATCATTTATTGAGCCGTTGTTTTTTAAAATCATATGATAATAAAAAGTTGAGCTCCATACATGACGAATCATCTCACCAAAGGACATAGCTTCATGATCAGGCTTCCAATTAAGAAAATTATCGGGAAGAGAATTCCATAATGTTTCTGAGCGCCTTCTCGTTTCTTTCAAATTTAATATACTAAGATCAATTGCATTCATAATACATTCTCCTTTACTATTAAACTTAAAATAATTGTATCAGTTTAATAGTTAGGGTATCATCGAAATATGAATGTATATCCGAATATCTCATATATAGCTAAACTAATTGCTGAACCTACAAGAGCAATTATCTTAGATTGTCTAATGAATAATCAGGCACTACCTGCTAGCGAATTGGCTTATATGGCAAAGGTGTCACATCCAACGATTAGTTCTCATCTTTCTAAATTAGTAGAGGGGAATCTACTTACAGTTGAACAACATGGTAGACATCGTTACTATCGACTTGCTAATCAAGAGGTAGCAGAAGTTCTTGAAAAGTTAGGAACAATCGCACCAACAGTCCAAGTTCGGTCTTTAAAACAATCGGATCAACTAAAACAAATTCGTTATGCTCGAACTTGCTATGATCATCTTGCAGGCAGACTCGGTGTAGAGATAACTGAAAAATTACTACATAGGGAATTTATAATTTTAAAGGAAGGAGAATACATTGTAACGGAACAAGGTAAGCAATGGTTTCTGAATTTTGGAATAAATATTGAAACGGCAGATATAAAGAGAAGGGTATTTGCAAAACCTTGTCTTGATTGGAGTGAACGACGCTACCATATTTCTGGTTGGTTAGGATCTGCGATAGCAAAACTATTTTTTGAACAGGAATGGATTACAAAAACGGATAAGAATAGAGCCGTCCATCTTACAAAAAAAGGTATGAAGTTATTGAAAGGCCAATTAGGCATTGACATGGAAAATAAAAAAGTCCATCAAAATGCAGTGCCTCCTATCGAGTAAACAGTATTAAATAACCTGAGTTCTATATTTATATAGACTCAGGTTATTTGATTTGTTTTAAAATCTTTGATGATATTTGCATATGGCAACTTTAACCTCATTTGCTTTACGGAAAGAGGTTAAATGAAAACATAGTAGTTTGAGGCAGTTCCATTAAATTATTAATCATATTCATTGAAAATTAAGCGTAAGAATATAGTAAATGAAGGGAGATATAAAATGAATAAAATTAAACTGAAAGTATTAAATGTAAGATATGTAGTGATATGTATTTTATTCACTATTATATGTATCCTCACTTCATTCTTCATTTCTAGTAATTCCAGCGTATTTAAATCATTTTATATGAATCAGTTGTTAGGAACGAATTCTACTAAAGGTCTTATGTATATGATAGGAAGTGAAAATCGTTATTTTGCAGAAGAATTTCATAAAGAAAAAGGACGAGCGTCTTTGGAATCTTTTTTACTGTCACTTTCTACAAACATTAATGTAAATGATCTCCGAAGTTTATTAACTAGAGAACTTCCTAATATGAATCAATTTTATTCGGAAATATTAATTGCTGGGGAAGGAACAGATTATACGAACATTCCTGAAGAATCCAGTATTCCTTTAGATAACATTAAAGATAAAGGTACTGCTATTAAACACCCAAAGAGTGGGAAAGAAAACAATTCTACTGGTGAAAATTCAAATACACAAAATAACGGTGAAAATAAAGTTTTTATTTATCATACACATAGTTGGGAAGCGTTTATTCCTCTCATTCCAGGTGCTACGATACCCGATGATGCTTCCAGTACAAATAATGAAGTGAATATTACGTTTGTTGGAAACTATTTAAAACAAAAGTTAGAAGAAAAAGGAATAGGTGTTTCACATGATACGACAAATATGAGGGATTTTCTGCGAAATAAAAATTTAAATTGGGCCCAATCTTACAAAGGATCCCGTCAAATATTACAAGATAAATTAGCACAAGATAAAAATATTATGTTTCCAATGGACCTTCATAGAGACGATGCACGAAAAAATATTACAACAAAAAATATTAACGGAAAGAATTATGCTCGGCTTTATTTTATTTTAGGACGAGAAAATCCTAACTATGAAAAAAATAAAAAAATAGTAACGGCAATAAATTCATATTTAGATGAGAAGTATTACGGTTTAAGCCGAGGGATTTTTATTAAAGATCGTAAAAGCGGTAACGGAGTATATAATCAAGACCTTTCTCCAAATGCATTACTTATTGAAATGGGAGGGGTAGATAATACACCAGAAGAATTGTATGCGTCAGTTGACGCATTAGTAGAGGCATTTAGCCACTATTATAATGAAGTAACTAAGAAAAATAACTAAATGTATAGGGGAAACCTAGTATTTTTGTAAAATAAAAAGGAGTGACACCTAGTCAGAAGTTCTAGGGGTTACTCCTTTTTTAGTAGAATATAATATTAACAACGAAGGCAATCAATAAAAAAATCTTTCTTTTTATTCTTCTTTTTACAGTTTTATAGGAGAATGCTATGTTTCTTATTTCAGCTACTGTATAATAAGAAAAAAGCACGAAAAGAGGTCATCTCATGCTAGAGGTTATTGCAACATGTTTAGAAGATGTGAAACGAATTGAACGAGCTGGCGGGAAGCGAATTGAATTAATTACATCTTATACAGAAGGCGGTTTAACGCCGAGTTATGCATTTATTAAAAAAGCGGTAGAAGCAGTACATATACCGATTCACGTTATGATTCGTCCGCATGCGAAGTCTTTTACATATACGGAAGAAGAAATTGAAATGATGAAGGAAGATATTATCATTGCGCAGAAGTTAGGTGCAGCTGGTGTTGTATTAGGTGTATTAAACGAACGAAATGAAGTGGATGAAGAGAAATTAGCGAATTTACTATCTGTTGTAGATGGAATAAATGTAACGTATCACCGAGCGATAGATGATATAGAGAATCCAGTAGAAGCGATGAAAACTTTAAAGAAGTTTCATAAAGTGACTCACGTTTTAACTTCAGGTGGACAAGGAAATATAGTAGAGAATATTCCGGTGCTTGCAGAAATGCAAAAGGTAAGCGGTGGTCAAATTCAGCTTGTAGTTGGAGCTGGTGTGACAAAAGAAAATATAAAGCAATTGCTAGATGAAACTGGAATTTCGCAAGCTCATGTCGGTACAGCGGTTAGAGAAGGGAAATCATGTTTTTCTGAAATTGATCCTAATTTAGTACAAGAATTAGTTCAAATCATACAATAAACAGTTAAGAAAGAGGAGAAACGATGAAGGAAAATACGAAGAAAGAATTATTCTCATGGGCTAAAACGATAGGATTTACTCTTGTATTAATTGCTATTATTCGCGGTGTTTTATTTACACCTTCATTAGTACAAGGTGAATCGATGATGCCTACTTTAGAAAATAACGAACGAGTTCTTGTGAATAAGATTGGTTATAGTATAAGTGGATTAGATCGCTTTGATATTATCGTCTTCCACGGAAAAGAAGGATACGATTTAGTAAAACGAGTGATTGGTTTACCAGGCGATACAGTGGAGTATAAAAACGATGTTTTATATGTAAACGGAACAGCGATGGAAGAACCATATTTAAAAGAGTTTAAAGAAAAAGCAGCAGGCCGTGTATTAACTCCAGACTTTACGTTAGAACAAATCACTGGAAAAACGAAAGTGCCAGAAGGCCAAGTGTTTGTTTTAGGAGATAATCGTGAAGTTTCGAAAGACGGTCGAATGTTCGGATTTATTTCAGAAGATGAAATTGTCGGAAAAGGCCAAGCTGTTTTCTGGCCGTTGAAACAAGTAAGAGCGTTATAAAGAAGTATGAAATATAATACCCTATAGAATAGACACCCGAAAAAAATCTATTTTATAGGGTGTTTTTTGTATAATAAATCAATTGAAAATAAAAGACTATTAAGAAGCAAGCAAGAAAAGGTTTGTCTCCTTGATCATATATATTACGAGTAGGTGATTTTGTGGAAAAAGAAAGGAAATATGCTATTATGGCAGATGGTAGTCAAATTTATTACGAGAAAAGCGGACGAGGTTTTCCACTATTTTTGTTACATGGGAATAGTGGCAGCGGGAAATATTTCTCTAAGCAGGTGCCTGAATTGGAAAAGTATTTTCAAATATTCTTAGTCGATAGCCGTGGGCATGGGCGTTCGACTAACGTCTCCAAAAATTTAAACTTCCCACTAATGGTCGATGATTTGAAAACAATAATGCTTTTAGAAAACATTCGGAAAGCAGACTTTCTCGGGTTTAGCGATGGAGCCAACTTAGCAATGATGTTTACTACTTCGTATCCCGAATACGTTCATCGACTCGTTTTAAATGCAGGAAACACAAAAACAAGTGGAGTTCGTTTTTTAGTGTTAGCAGCTATTTATGCATTGTATGGTTTTGTTTTCATTCCTTCCTTATTTAGTAAGAAAATACAGCAGAAACTATCCATTCTCAGTTTGTTACTCCATGATATTGGTGTCTCAGAATTAGATTTAAAACAAATAAGTTGCCCGACTTTAATATTGGTTGGGGAGCATGACATTATAAAACGCAAACATTCCATATACTTAGCAAAGACAATTCCAAATGCTTCATTTGTCTCAGTTTCTGGACAGGGACATACATTTGCACGAAAAAATCCCCAACAATTCAACCAAGAAATTTTAAAGTTTTTGAAAGAAAAGTCAAGTTAAAGACTGAAAAATTATTCAGACATTAATTATACATGAGTTGAAAAGATGTATAAAGATGGTCAGTACAAGCCTAAATCTATTACGGAATATTTGTAAATAATCTTGTCATGGAAAAAGCGGAAAAGTATACTTACAAACTAAATGGAATTTAAAAAAGATGACTTCTGCTGGATACAGAAATCATCTTTTTTATGTTGCTTAACTTTTTTGTGTCCTACTTATTTAAATGTTAGGTTTTGCTATAACTTGAACTTTTGAAAGAGAACCATCATTATTTCTAAATTTTATTTTGTATTCACCTTCAGGAAGCCAATCACTCCAATTTATATTAAATTCATTAATTGCTTGTTCCCTAGGTTTTAAAGTTCCGTCAATCATCCAAGAACCTTTAGCGTTATATAAAGTGTAACTTAAAGGAGAATCGCCTATATTTTTTACAAAAAGGCTTAATTCATCACCGTGAGAATAGTTAAAGCTAGAAATACTTGATCCGAAAAAATGAATTTCTTCGTTCGCTATTTTATGATATTGGGCAACTGTAGCGGTTGCATGAGTATCTTCATTCGTCGCAAATGTTACATTATAACCTATACAAAAAGATAACATAATAGCAGGAATTACTAGCAACTTTTTCAAAAGAAACACTCCTTATATTTTGTTTTTCGTATATAATGATAAATGAAACGTGTTGGGAATGTAATAACTTGATGTGAAAATTTACAAATGCATTTAATTATTTACGTTTTTTAAACTACTGACAAATATATCGGATTATGAGTTTGAAAAAAATATTGATAGAATTGAAAGAATATTTTATAATTTTAAATTATATGTTTGTTTCGAAAAACGGAATTTAAGTTCCGAAATTCGGAACAAGAGGGAGATAGAATGAGTATAAATAAAACGGCAGTTAAGACAATGGATATTTTAGAGTTGTTTTATGAGCATGAAGAGCTAAGTTTAACAGAGATGGTTCAGCTTACGAGTATGCCGAAAACATCTGTTTATCGTTTAATTGGCTCCTTAGAAGAAATGGAGTTTTTACAAAAAAACGAGAAGGGGAAATATCGCCTCGGAGTCGTTTTTTTACGGTTCGGTCAACTTGTTTCACAAAGATTATCCGTAAGAAATATTGCGATTCCCTATATGAAAGAGCTTAGAAATAGTTTAGGGCAGGCAGTTAATTTAATTATTCAAGATGGTAATGACGCGATTTATGTGGAAAAGATGGAAGGTGCTCAGCCTGTACGCGTGTATACGGCGGTTGGAAGAAGAGCGCCACTTTATGCGGGTGCATGTCCGAGAATTTTACTATCGTATTTCTCTAAGGAAGAGCAACGGAAATACGTAGAGGAAACGGATTTAAAACAGTTTGCAGATGGAACAATTGTGGATAAGAAACAATTGCTAGAAGTGTTACAAGTGGCGAAAAAGGAAGGACATACAATTAGCTACTCTGAGTTAGAAAATCATACAGCGGCTATAGCAGCGCCCATTTTCGCAAGCGATGGAACGGTTGTAGCAGGTATTAGTATTTCGGGATTAGTAATTGAGTATAACGAAAGTAACATTGCATATTTTATTGCGAAGGTGAAAGAAACAGCACATCGAATTTCGAAAGAACTCGGCTTTTTGGCATAGAAAGAGGGAGTAGGATGAAATTTTCTGCGTTAGGGGATCAAGCAATTATTGTTACATTTAGTGAAGAAATTGGGATGGAGACATACGAAAAAGTGCAGCGATTATTTCAAGCGTTGAGACGGCACCCGTTTACAGGAATGGTTGAGTGTGTACCATCTTTCACTTCATTAGCGGTCTACTACAATGTATATGAAGTATGGAAGCGAAATGGGAGAAGTGAAGGATCATATCATTACGTTTGCCGGTATATACAGGAGCTTTGTAATTCGTATCAAGAAGAATTAAATCAGGATATGGAACATATTTCTATACCTGTTTGCTACGGGGGGGAATATGGACCTGATTTAGAAGAGGTCGCACATTATAGAGGATTACGAGCGGAGGATGTCATTCGCATACATAGTGAAACAACATATTTTGTATATATGTTAGGTTTTACACCAGGATTCCCGTATTTAGGAGGGCTATCAAAAGAGCTAGAAACACCTAGAAAAGAAACACCACGGTTACAAATTGCTCCTGGTTCGGTAGGTATTGGCGGAAATCAAACAGGTATATATCCGCTTGAAACACCGGGTGGATGGAATATTATTGGCCGAACACCAATCTCCTTATTTAATCCAGAAGAAGAAACACCAACATATATTCAAAGCGGTATGTATTTACGATTTATCCCAATAACGAAGGAAGAGTACGTATCACTTGAGGGGGCTAAAGAATGGATGTAGAAGTTTTACATGCAGGAATGTTTACAACAGTCCAAGATTTAGGGCGAGCTCATTATCAACAATACGGTGTACCAGTTGGCGGGGCTATGGATCAAAGTGCACTTCGGATGATCAATATGTTAGTCGGTAATGAAGAGAATGAAGCTGGACTCGAAATGACAATTATGGGGCCTAAATTGTTAATAAAGAAAACGACTTTGCTTGCGATTGGCGGAGCAAATATGGAGCCGTTACTGAATGGGAAGCGAATTCCATTATGGCGTCCCATTTTAGCGGAAGAAGGTAGTATGCTTTGTTTTGGGAAAGTGAAAAGCGGTTGCAGAACGTATGTGACTTTTGCAGGTGGTATACAGATTGATCGCATAATGGGAAGCAAAAGTACTTACATACGTGCTGCAATTGGTGGTATTGAAGGAAGAATGCTGAAAAAGGGAGATTATTTTCAAATTGGAACGCACACAGAAATGGCGAGTCATTGCATTCAAAACTTACAAAACGATGAGCGAAACAAAACGAAATGGACAATTAGCAAAAGCGTACGGCCAAAGTATAAGAAGTATCCTAAGCTGCGTGTCATAACTAACTTTGAATATGATCAATTTACAGAAGAAAGTATACAGGCATTTTTTACGAAAGAGTATAAAGTATCTAATTACGCTGACCGTATGGGTTATAGAGTTGAAGGAGAAGTTTTAAATAGAGTGGAAGAAAAAGAGATTTTATCGAGTCCCGTTACATTCGGAACGATTCAAGTGCCAAACGGTGGACAGCCGATTATATTAATGGCAGATAGGCAAACGACAGGTGGCTATCCGAGAATGGGAAATATCATTTCAGTAGATTTACCTCTTCTTGCTCAGCTAAAACCGGGGGATTATGTTTCATTTGAGAAAATTACGCTTGAAGAAGCGGAACAATTGTACATAGAACAAGAAGTAAATATGAATCTATTAAAGAAATTCATC
This sequence comes from Bacillus sp. K2I17, assembly GCF_002209985.1. Lineage (NCBI taxonomy): Bacteria > Bacillati > Bacillota > Bacilli > Caryophanales > Bacillaceae > Bacillus > Bacillus sp. K2I17. The sequence continues at coordinate 121,689 of NZ_NJGF01000013.1, read as the reverse complement.
GCTTTACGAAGCTGACATTGGGAGGGAAACATCGTGACGACAATCGATTTAAACTGTGATTTAGGAGAAAGTTTTGGAGCTTATAAAATGGGGAATGATGATGAAATTCTTCCGTTCGTTTCCTCTATAAACGTTGCTTGTGGTTTTCATGCGGGTGATCCGACTGTAATGAGGAAAACGGTCGAAAAGGCACTGCAGCATAACGTAGCAATAGGGGTACATCCTGGTTTTCCTGATTTAATTGGATTTGGAAGAAGAAACATGAATGTTTCAGCAAGTGAAGTATACGATTACGTTTTATATCAAATCGGCGCATTAGATGCTTTTGTGAAAGCGGCAGGCGGGAAAATGCATCATGTAAAACCGCACGGTGCCCTATATAATATGGCGGCGACAAATCCGGAAATTGCAGATGCAATCACGAAGGCAATTTATCATAGTAATCCCAATCTATTACTTTACGGATTAGCAAATAGCGAGGCGTTTATACAGGCTGCGGAAAAATATAATGTAACTCTCGTACAAGAAGCTTTTGCAGATCGTACGTATAAACAAGATGGGACATTAACGAGCCGGACAGAAGAAAATGCGCTCATAAAAAATGAAGACGAAGCGATAAAGCAAGTGCTTCAAATGGTGAAAGAAGGGTATGTAAACGCGGTGAGCGGAGAGAAAGTAGCGGTTCACGTACAAACAATTTGTTTACATGGTGATGGAGAGAAAGCAGTCCAATTTGCGGGAAAAATATACAGAACATTCGAACTTAATGGTATTTCTATTTGTGCACCGAAATAAAAAATAGGGGGAAGTGCTAGAAATGATTAAATTAATCGGGATACTACTTGTTGCGGTGGGCTTTTTATTTAGATTAAATACACTTTTAGTAGTTATGGTAGCAGGTATTGTTACGGGTATGGTTTCAGGGTTAAGCTTTTATGATGTGATTAGCATGTTTGGTAAATTTTTCATAGAAAATAGATATATGTCTATGCCGATTATATTAACTTTACCGGTAATCGGAATTTTAGAGCGTTACGGTTTAAAAGAAAGAGCAGAAGCACTTATAACGAAATCAAAAGGCGCAACAACTGGAAGAGTATTAATGTCATATTTTACGATAAGAGAATCATCAGCAGCACTGGGGCTGAACATTGGTGGTCATGCACAAACGGTAAGACCGCTCGTTGCACCGATGGCAGAAGGGGCTGCGCAAGGGAAATATGGTAAGCTCCCTGAAAAGTTAAGAGAAAAAATTAAAGCGAATGCAGCAGCTGCGGAAAATACAGCATGGTTTTTCGGAGAGGATATATTTATCGCGACTGGTGCTATTTTATTAATGAAAGGATTCTTCGATTCAGTGGGTATGCATGTCGGTGTATGGGATATGGCGCTTTGGGGCATTCCAACTGCAATATCAGCACTTATCGTAAGCTGGATCAGATTTAGAAGATTTGATAAATATATAGCGAAAACGATGGCATCAAAAGAAAAAGAAGAGAAGGAGGCAATATAAAATGAACATCATCACAATGGATACAATTTATTACGTATTAGGAATAATCGTTGCTTTTATCGCCGTTCGTATTGCATTTGATCGTCAACATCCAAATCGATTTGGTTCTAGCTCATTTTGGGCGCTATTTGCAGTTACCTTTTTATTCGGAAATGTAATCCCTTCGTTTTATGTTGGCTGTATCGTGCTCACTATGGTCGTGTTAGCTTCATTAAATAAAGTAACAAAATCAGAGGAGAAAGAAGTTCCAGTACAAGAACGTGTGAAACATGCGGAGAAATTAAAAAATAAAATTTTTATGCCTGCACTATTAATTCCTATTTTTACAATTATCGGTACGTTAACGTTAGGGAAGATTAAATGGGGGAATGTATCCCTTGTTGATCCGGATAAAGTCACATTAGTTGCATTAGCACTTGGGGCACTACTTGCATTCATTGCGGCGATGCGTATTACGAAATCGAAAATAACAACGCCTGTTCAAGAAGGAAGCAGACTATTACAAGCTGTCGGCTGGGCTGTTATTTTACCGCAAATGTTAGCAGCACTTGGCGGTATTTTCGCAAAGTCTGGCGTTGGACAAGTCGTTTCTGATTTAGTCGGACAAGTATTACCGACAGAATATCCGTTCGTTGCTGTTATGGCATATTGTTTAGGAATGATGCTCTTTACAGTCGTAATGGGAAATGCATTTGCAGCGTTTGCCGTTATTACTGGCGGAATTGGCTTACCTTTAATTGTTCAAATGCACGGAGGAAACCCGGCAATTATGGCCGCGCTCGGTATGTTTGCTGGATATTGCGGAACGCTACTTACTCCAATGGCAGCAAACTTTAATATCGTTCCAGCAATGCTTTTAGAGCTAAAAGATAAAAATGCAGTTATTAAAGCGCAAGTACCAATTGCTCTTTCAATCTTTATTATAAATATGTTTATTATGTACGGTCTTGTATATCGTTTCTAATTAGGAGGGAAAACTATGAAAACAGTATTACTAACAGGGTTCGACCCGTTCGGCGGAGAAAGCATTAATCCAGCTTGGGAAGTCGCAAAAAGTTTGCATGAAAAAACAGTGGGAGAATATAAGATTATTAGTAAACAAGTACCAACTGTATTCCAAAAATCAATCAGCGTATTAAAAGAGTATATAGAAGAACTAAACCCTGAAATGATTATATGTATTGGACAAGCTGGAGGCAGACCAGATATTACGATAGAGCGTGTCGCAATTAACGTTGATGATGCAAGAATTGCTGACAATGAAGGGAATCAGCCGGTAGATGTACCGGTTGTAGAAGAAGGACCAGCTGCCTATTGGTCTACACTTCCGATGAAAGCAATTGTAAAAAGGGTGCAAGAAGAAGGCATACCAGCTTCCGTTTCACAAACAGCAGGTACATTCGTTTGTAATCATTTATTCTACGGTCTCATGCATGAACTAGAGAAACGCGATAAGAAAATAAAAGGCGGATTTATTCATATTCCGTTCTTACCAGAACAAGCGAGTAATTATCCAGGTCAACCGAGTATGTCACTTTCTACGATTAGTAAAGGGATAGAATTGGCAGTTGAGGTAACGACGACAGTTGAGGTGGATATTGTTGAAATTGGGGGTACGACGCATTAAATAAATCGAATCGTACGACACCTCCTGTAAACAACTGGTATAATAAGTATAGGAAAATACATAGAGGTGATTTTTGTGCAACAATTTGAAGAAGTACGTTCAATTTTAGAAAAAGCGAAGAAAATTACAGTGTTAACAGGTGCAGGAGCAAGTACGGAAAGTGGTATTCCCGATTTCCGTTCAGCAAATGGATTGTATGCTGATGCGAATGTGGAGATGTATTTATCAAGAGGATATTATAATAGAAGCCCGAAAGAATTTTGGAAGCATTATAAAGAAATATTTCAAATTAATACGTTTCATCAATATAAACCAAATCGTGGCCATCGCTTTTTAGCTGAATTAGAAGAACAAGGGAAAGATATTACGATTTTAACGCAAAATATTGACGGTTTACATCAACTAGGCGGTAGTAAGCATGTCATTGATTTACATGGAACACTTCAAACAGCACATTGTCCGAAGTGTAAAGTGGGCTATGATTTGCAGTATATGATTGATCATGAAGTGCCTCGCTGCGAGAAGTGTAATTTCATTTTAAATCCAGACGTTGTTTTATACGGGGATACATTGCCGCAATATCAAAATGCGATAAAACGTTTATATGAAACAGATGTGCTTATCGTTATGGGAACGTCATTAAAAGTACAACCCGTCGCTTCATTCCCACAAATCGCAAAGAGGGAAATAGGGGCAATGACAATTTTAGTAAATGAAGAGTTAACAGGGCAAGAATATAACTTTGATTTTGTTTTTCAAAATAAGATTGGTGAGTTTGTTGAAGGGTTATCTTCAATGAAATAAGTTATCAAAAAAACTGAGGTATTCACCTCAGTTTTTTATTTGAATAATTACTGTTTTAAGCCACATGAAAACAGGTCGATAATGTAGTAACCACATCTCTATAATTTAAAAAAAAGTGTTTCGTAGGTAAAACCGCAGAGTAAGAAGTAATATTATCTTTAGCGAATACACAATCGTCATAAAGTAAGCTAATGTGTAGCGGTTGTAAAGGTTCAATTTCGTTTTGTTTTAAGTATAAAACTAAGTCGTTATAAAGTTGCGTACTATACTCACTTACAGACCATTCTAATGAATGCTGACCTACTATGCTAGTCCACCATACTTTAAAACTATACAGCATTTCTTTAAAGGATTCCTCATTACAGAATTGAGTGTCAAAAAGCTTCTCGTAAAAGATATTATTTTCCTCATGAAAAATTTGTAAATCATATCGGTCGTTAGCAATTTGTTTACGAAGTATATGCCATAATTCTTTGAAATGATCTTCAAGGTCAGTAGAGAAATTTAATTGTCTTGCTGTGTAAGGAAACCGCAAATTTTCTTTGTTCTCATGTTGGTTAAGATAAATGTTTTGAATATAAATCATAAAGTTTAAACAATATGACGTATTAGTATGAATTGTGAATGAACCTTTCATTTCATTTTCTCCTTAGTAATGCCTTTTATTGTTAGTATACAGAGAAATGTAAATGAATGGTATAAAAAAACAATTGTATACACTCTTTCTGTTAGAAGAAAATTCATGTTATGCCGAATTAAGGGAATGGTAATAAATAGGATATAAAATTAAAATACTGAAAATTAAATCTTTTATTTCTTTTGTAATTAATATAAAATTCTATATATATCATATAAATAAATTTGATACATAATGGTTCTATGTAGAAATGTTAATAGAATGAAGCGAGGGAGCGAAATGAGACAGAAAAAGGAGCAGAAGAAACAATCGAAAAAGAAAAAGACTCATATTCCATTTCGATTAAATGTACTATTTTTTATCGTCTTTCTTTTATTTTCAGCTATTATAATTCAATTAGGTAAAGTACAAATTATTGATGGAGAAACGTATAGAAATGAAGTGAACAAAAAGGAAGATGTAACGGTAAGCACTCCTGTTCCTAGAGGGAAAATGTTTGATCGGCAAGGTCAAGTGATTGTAAATAATAAACCACTACGAACCGTTACATATACGAAAATGAAAGGGGTAAATTCGAAAGAAGTTTTACAAGTAGCAAGAAATTTAGCCCAACTTATTGAAATGTCGCCAGAAGATATCAATAAGTTGACAGAAACCGATAAAAAAGATTTTTGGATGCAGCTAAATGAAAAACGAGCAGCAGAAAAAGTAACGAAAGAAGATGAGAGTGCATTTAGGAAGCAAGAGATTGAGGGGAAAGAATTAGATAAAAAAGTTGAAGAGTTGCGCCGTGAAAGAATTACGCCAGAAGAATTAAGCGAACTATCAAAAGAGGATCTAGAAGTACTAGCAATTAAAAGTAGGATGAATGCGGGATATAAAATGACGCCGCAAATTGTTAAAAAAGATGTAAGTCAAAATGAATATGCAATCGTAAGTGAAAGATTGGCAAGTTTACCAGGAGTGGATACGACAGTCGATTGGGAACGTGAATACCCAAATGATAAAATACTTCGTTCCATACTTGGTAGCGTTTCTACTGAAAATGAGGGCTTGCCAAGAGAACAGTTAGATTATTATTTAGTGCGTGATTATAACCGAAATGATCGCATTGGTAAGAGCTATATCGAGAAACAGTACGAAGATGCATTACATGGAACGAAAGAACAGTCTAAAAATATTACGGATAAAGCGGGGAATATTATTCGGACGGAAAAAGTGACTGAAGGAAAAAGCGGAAATAATTTAATGTTAACTGTTGATATGGAGTTACAGAAAAAAGTAGAGGAAAGTCTTGAAAAGAATTTACGAGCATTTCATTCTGCAGAGCCAATGATGGATCGTGCATTCGTCGTAATGATGAACCCGAAAAACGGGCAAATTTTATCAATGGGTGGAAAGAAAATTGTAAATAAAGATGGTGGCATGCAAATAGAAGACTTCGCTTTAGGAACGATGACAAGTTCTTATGAGTTAGGGTCAACTGTGAAAGGGGCTACGTTATTAGCCGGATATCAAACTGAAGCAATTAAGCCGTATACGCACTTCTTTGATGCACCAATGTATTTTAAAGGAAGTTCTAAACCAAAGAAATCGTGGAAAGACTTTGGTGATATTGATGATTTAAGAGCTTTACAAGTTTCATCGAATGTTTACATGTTTAATACAGCATTAAAAATGGCAGGTATAAATTATGTACCAAACAATCCGTTAGACATTAAACTAGAGACATTTAATAAAATGCGCTACTATTTTAGACAGTTCGGATTAGGTGTACCGACTGGAATTGACTTGCCGAATGAATCGATTGGTCAAATGGGTAGAACGGATAACATACCTGGTTTTTTACTTGATTATGCGATTGGACAGTACGATACATATACACCGCTGCAACTTGCTCAGTATATTTCAACAATTGCAAACGGCGGTTACCGAATGAAACCACAAATTGTACAAGAAGTGAGAGAGCAACCACATAGACCAGAGGATGTTGGAAAAGTTGTTCGGTCTATTGAACCAGTTATTTTAAATCGAGTGGATATGGACACTTCATACATTAATCATGTAAAAGAAGGATTTAGAAGAGTTTTTCAAGAAACTGACGGAACAGGTACTGCAACGTTTAAAGGATTACCGTATAAACCAGCTGGAAAAACAGGAACAGCTGAAACTGTATACGGTGGAGAAAGTGATATTGGAAGAGATGAAAACAATAACCGAAAAAAATGTTATAATTTAACTCTTGCCGGTTATGCACCATATGATGCTGATCCGGAAGTTGCTTTTTCAGTTGTTGTACCTTGGGTGAATGATGACAAATCAGGAATTAATTCCGCGATTGGTAAAGAGATTTTGGATTCATATTTTGAATTGAAAGCGAAAAGAGCGGGTGGAAATCCAGTCCCAGTAGAACAGCCGAACAAGGCCCAGTAAAAATAGTATCACTGCACAGAAACTTATTGTGCAGTGATATATTTTTTGAGTTGAAAAGCGTTTAAATAAGGTGGGAATGGATATGAAACAAGAGATTAAAAGAGGCTGGGGGAAATACATACTCTTCTTGTTTGTTTTGGTAGTAGCCTATCATTCTTTTACTTTATGTAAAGTGGAAGGGAAATCGATGCAACCGACTTTATATGAAGAAGACTACGTATTTGTAAATAAAGCAGCAGTACATTTTTCAAATTTAGAGCACGGAGAAATTGTCATTATAAAGGAAGAGGATGAGTCGAAATATTATGTAAAACGAGTAATAGGACTTCCTGGTGACGTAATTAACATAACGAATGGATCAGTATATGTGAATGATAAAAAGCAAGAAGAACCGTATACAAATAAAGATTTATTTAATAATACGCAAGTGTTTTATAACTTTCAAAAGACAAAAATCCCGCCAAATAAGTTATTTGTAATGGGAGATAATCGTGAACTTAGTAGAGATAGTCGAAATGGCCTAGGATATATTGAAGAAGATAATATAGTAGGCAAAGTGGAATTTGTATATTATCCTTTTTCAAAAATGAAGATCCTAGAATAAGTGGGGTTATACAAAACCCCACTTATTAAAGTTTCACTTTAACTTCTTTAAATAACCTTTTGGATTAAATGAAATGAAAAACTTATGCTTGGATTCATCGATTATGAAATTGTTATTTTTAGTCAAAAACTCTTCTACAGCTTCCATTGGACCAGGGCCCCAATCAGGAGAGAGGGGATTGCCGTTAATACTTGTATCTTCTACAATCAAATAACTGCCTTTTGTTACAATAGATTTGTATAGTAAAAGTTCTTTTGAGACATGTTCTTTACTATGATCAGAATCTAAAATAACTAAAATCACATCATCAGGTTTGCGCATACTTAAAATTGTTTGGACGGCCTGTACAGAAACAGAAGAAGCTGTTAAATACGTAATCCGATTATGTGACGGCCGATTTGGTTGTGGGAATATATCGATAGTAAGTACATGACCTTTTCCAATTAGATCTAACATAGAAGCTAAATATAGTGCGCTACCACCATAGAAGGTTCCACATTCAATAATTAAATCGGGTTTTAATTCGTGAATGATCTCTTGGTACAAAAAAAGGTCAGAGGGAAGTTTACAAATCGGAACCCCGAGCCAGTGTGTATCATGTAACCAAACGTTGCTGTCGTAATAAAGTTTTAGAAATTCATTGCTTATAGTATCGATGTTAATTCTCCTTTCTAAAAAGGATTCTTTCGCTTTACGTAAAGTGCTTACGTATGAAAGTTGTACTATATATTATGTAGTAAGGAATTGTAAGGCGAGTGTTTTTACTTAAAAATAAGCTAAATAACTCATGTGTAAAGGAAAGGAAATGGATGTATGTATAAGTACACAATTTGCTTCATTAGAAAAGGAAATGAAAATGATGTGAAGGAGATAACTTAAATTATGGTATTCAAAAGTGAGGAAGAACTAAATGAAGCTATCGAAGAAGCTAAAGCAAGTCTAGCAATAGAGGGTATGATTATTACAAAAGAAATGGAAAGAATTATTAAAGCGAAGGTAACAGGAAAGATAACGCATGAGCAATTTATCGCATTAGCTGATGCGATTGCAAGGCGTGAACTTACTTAACAATCTAAAAGGCACCACGAACTTTTGTTAAATAAACGGGAAAAAAGAGATGGTAAATCCATCTCTCAGACTGTAGACAAACTATTTTCGGAGAGTTCAGATGCTAAAAATAGTTTGTCTCTAGCTTTATGACGAATTTATCCAACAATATATATACGTAGTACGTTCTATGCTACAATTTACTATAAGTGAGGAAGGAAGGTGTCTTATGAAAATATCTGTTTATGTTGCAAGTGCATTTAGCAAGGATCATAAAGGTGGAAATAAAGCAGGAGTGGTATTTATGGAGAATACATTGACCACTACTCAAAAAATGGCAATAGCCAAACAACTGGGCTATGCGGAAACCGCATTTATATCAGAGTCCGAAATTGCTGATTATAAATTTGAGTATTTTACACCAAAAGAGGAAGTTGATTTATGTGGTCATGCCACAATTGGCTCTTTCGCGATACTGATGCATGTAAATAAACTTTTCAAGAATCGCTATACGATTGAAACGAAAAGCGGTGTTCTTACTATTACCATAAAAGATGACATCATATTCATGGAACAAAACGAACCGATATTCTATGATGTTATATCTCCAAATGAGTTTATCGACTGCTTTGACATTAAAGATATAGACAATACATACCCAATTCAAATTGTCTCCACGGGCTTAAAAGATATTTTAATTCCTATAAAAAGCGAAACACAATTACATACAATGCAACCTAATTTTGAAAAAATTAAAGAAATCAGCAAGTATTATAATGTTGTCGGGATGCATCTATATACTTTTAATGACAATCGAATTATATGCAGAAACTTTGCTCCGCTATACGACATCAATGAAGAAGCAGCGACTGGAACTTCAAACGGTGCATTAGCTTGCTACCTTTATGAACAGCGCTACTTACAAAAAGAAGTCTATGTATTTGAACAAGGTTATTCTTTACACTCGCCTTCCGAAATATTAGTTAAATTAGCAACCGATAGCGAGAATAAAATAGAAAAAGTTTATGTTGGTGGCAAAGGCTATTACTGTGAAACGAAGTGTTTAAATATAGAAAATATTGAGTGAAAATAAAAAAAGAGATGGTAGATCCATCTCTTTTTCATATGCTCCAGGATTAACCGCGAATCGCTTTAATCATAAAACGATGTTGCTTCACATCAAAATAACCTTTTTGTAAGATGATTTCATGTATACGATATAATTCCTCATTGTAACCTTCGACAGTAAAATCAGGAATTTGCCACGGAATCGCTTTTAAATAATAGACGATAGCGCCAATGTCGTAAAAGCGTTGAAAAGGGAACTCTTCTTTTTCTTCTAAAATAGTAAATCCATTTTCCTTTAACTCACAACATGCCGCTTCAAGCGACCAACTTGCAAATTCGCTATTTAGCGGTGTGTTAAACTGCTCATTCAGTTCCGCGCAATCGAGACCACCAACTTGTTGGGTAAAAAATATTCCATTAGGAGAAAGTATTCTTTTTACTTCAGAAGCAGCATATGATTCATGTTGATTTATGATTAAATTAAACTGACCATCTTGAAATGGTAAAGCAGTATCATCTGTTACCTCTATAACTGTAACCCCTAAAGGTTCTAATTTCTTCCGAGCAATCGGCACGTTTGGAGCATAGCCCTCAGTCGCAAAAATAGTTGATGGGAACGGTTGTAACATAGATAAAAACTCTCCGCCGCCAGTGCCCATATCTACCATTGATTCTGCATGCTGCATAAGTTGGAAAGCTGTACTGCCATATGACCACGATAAAGGCTCGCTCTTCATTCGACCCGTTTCTGAAATAAAAGAAAAATCCCAACCGCTAAAATTTGTATTAGCACTTTCTAATAAAGTTAAAAATAATAAATCACGTTTCATAATTGTATCCTCCTATTTTGTAAGTAAATGATATGATGAGAAAAGAAAAAAGGAGGACCTCTTATTAAAGGGGAACGGTTTTACGTTTCGTGTTCAAATAGATTCATATAAATTAGCTCCTTGTTAGAGTGGTTATTTGTATATTCGGGATAATTGAGTGGAAATCCTTTGAAGTTAGTAGGGAAGGTAGTTGTTTAAACGAAATAAGCCAAAAATGTTTCAAAATATTTTAAGACAAGGGTAATGTTTGAAAGAGAAAACCGCTTATACTTCAAAAATGAAGTATAAGCGGTTTTGTATAAAGTACTTAAAAAGAAAAATCTTTTGGCAAATTACCACTTTTTATCACCGTTCTTAACCCATGTTTTATAATCCAAGGATTAACCGGATGCTGTTTATCACGTAACTGCTGCAACCATTGAAAAACGAGTTCTTTATCTTCTTTCGTAATATCGTTAATATGATTGGCTACTGATTTTTGGACATATTTAGAAGGATCATTCATTAATGGTTCAAGAAGCTGTAAATTGTTCTTAAAGTCACCTTTCAGAGCTCCTATTTTTTTAGCCCAAGGAAGTCTGGGCCTTGTACCTTCGGAAACTAATCTTCTAATGTGGCTGTTTTCGTCATGAATCCACTGTTGTAATATGTGTAGTGTCTCTTCATGGTATGTTTCGAGAAAAGGCCGAATGGCATATTCAGCAGTATTCCTTTTTGTTATTTCATACATGGCGTTACATGAGGTTTCAAAATCGTTAAGCCCATATTTTTCAACGTATTTTGCAAAAGGCATGTACATATATCCGTTTGTAAATGTGCCTACTTCTGTTGTGTTTTCTGGCCCCAATGTTTTCAGTAAAATATGTATTGCTGCATTAAAATCTTTTTGTAATGCATCGTGTAATTCATCTGCTATTACTTCTATACGCTCTTTTAACTCTAAATTTTCAACTTTACATGTTACGGGAGATACGAAGTTTCTTTTAGAGAAATTAGGATCGTGTTTACAAATAGAATCAGCCATTATTTCTACTAATTCTTCATTAAATAAAAATTTTAACGGAACATAATTACCCATTTTTTCACCTCATTGATCAGCTGAAAATAATTTTTATTTTTTAATCGACAACCCATAAACTAAAGTCTCACTCGGAGTCGTAATACTAAAACCTGTCGTTTTATAATCAAGTGTCACCGTATCACCAGTGTAGTCTTTCGTAAATGAATCCATTTGTACGATAAACTCAGCATCTTCATATACAACATCATCTGCATCATATGTATCCCAAATTAAATCAACATCAACGAAAATACTGCAAGAGTTTGTCATTGTTCCTCTAATGCGAATGATTTTTTTGTCTTCACGTTCTAATCTATGTATAGCTGCTTTTGCTTCATCAGTAATGCGAATGTTCATGGTATCCCAACCTTTATGTATATTTCCTTTATTATTGCAAAAACAGGAGGAATAGGGAAGGGAGAAGCATGGGAATAAAAAACGAGCAAACATATTTGTTTGCTCGTTTCACTTTATTTCAATTCACATTTATCAAGTGGAATCACTTTCGTTTTCTTCGTAAATTTATATCCTAACCATAGTACTAAGAAGAGTGGTAAACCGATGTAAGAAACGAGTACACCGTTCCAATCGATTGCTTCGCCCATGAATGCGCCGTAGTTTTGTCCTAAAATTACGATGACACAAAGTGCAAATGCGAAGATTGGACCGAACGGGAACCATTTTGCTCTATATGGTAAGTCTTTTAAATCTTTACCTTGAGCGATATATGCTTTACGGAAACGGTAATGACTAATTGCGATTCCGACCCATGCGATAAAGCCAGACATTCCAGATGCGTTTAATAACCAAATGTATACAACACCGTCACCGAATAAGGAAGCAATGAAAGCGATACTACCAACAATTGACGTTACGATTAATGCGTTAACAGGTACACCGCGGCTATCTAATTTACCAAGAAACTTCGGTGCTTTACCTTGGCGAGCTAAGTCCCAAAGCATACGAGTTGATGCGTACATTCCAGAGTTACCAGCAGATAGTACTGCCGTTAAAATAACAGCGTTCATAACAGAAGCAGCAAAGGCAACGCCTGCTTTTTCAAAAATAAGTGTAAATGGACTTACTGTAACATCACTTGCGGCAAGGCTTTCAGTTGTATAAGGAATTAATAAACCGATAACGAGAATCGCAAGGATATAGAATAAAAGAATACGCCAAAAGATCGAGCGAATTGCTTTTGGAATGTTACGCTCTGGATCAGCAGTTTCACCAGCAGCAACTCCTAATAATTCAGTTCCTTGGAAGGAGAACCCAGCAGCCATAAATACACCGATAATTGCCATAATGCCGCCATTAAATGGCGCATCTGCAACAGTGAAGTTTTTAAAGCCAACAGATTCGCCGCCCATAATCCCGAAAATCATCATGAAGCCGACAATTAAAAAGATAATAATAGTAACTACTTTAATAAGTGCGAACCAATATTCAGATTCACCAAACCCTTTAACAGATAAATAGTTTAAAAGGAAAATAATAGCTAAACATAATCCACTCCAAATAAGAGAAGGGGTATCTGGGAACCAAAATTTCATAATTAATGTTACAGCAGCGAGTTCAGCAGCAATTGTAATGGCCCAGTTATACCAATAGTTCCATCCAAGTGCAAAGCCAAGGGACGGATCAACAAATTTTGTTGCATAAGTACTAAAAGATCCAGTAACAGGCATGTAAGCTGCGAGTTCAGCTAAGCTTGTCATTAAAAAGTAAACCATAATCCCGATTGCGGCGTATGCAATTAATGCGCCACCAGGTCCAGCTGAATGGATGACACCACCGCTGGCAAGAAATAGTCCGGTACCGATTGTACCACCGAGAGAAATCATCGTAAGGTGACGAGATTTTAATCCACGTTTTAATTCACCTTGTCCTTGTGTAGTTTGCGTTTTAGAGGTAGCTTGATTCGTTGCGCTATTCATGTTCAACACTCCTTTTCTTGTAAGATAGGAAGGAACGGGGGAGAAAAATACAAAAAACCGCCAAAGGAATTTGGCGGGACGTTTCACAAATAACCACCCCATCATACCCTTCTGTTAAGATAGCACCCCACGTTTACACGGTAATTTTGTAAACGTGACAGTTCTGTTCCTTTCGGAGACAGCCCCAGCTCATAATTCCAGAGAAGAAATATAAACTTCGGCAACTTTTCCTTTCAAACGGAGTCGGTGACATTCTCTGTGTCTCGTCCGTTTTACTCATAAAAGTCGCAACCTCTACCTCATCGGATTGATGAGGATTTGATATATTGCTAAGATTTTTAATATATGGCAATTGTAATGACTTTCTGAATATATTGCAAGATATTTTGTTAGGAAAAGTCAAAAAATATCGGTTATTGTATAGGAAACGTTTGCAAAACTCCACCCAAACCTACTGTTATGTAACAAAAAATAAAGAAAGAAATTGTTATACAAATGTTTCGCAAAAAATATTAAAAAACCCTTTAAAAATAAAAGAAAATTCTGAAAATATAATTCGACATAACTATCAAAAGAGGATTATTCCTTAAATTCGTTTCAAAGAATAAGTATAAATCCGGTGAATAGAATGAATATTCTTTTTATTTATGGTAAAATTGAAGTATTGTTTAATTGAAAAGGGGAAATCAACATGAAATTAGAAACAGAAAGGCTCTATATAGTACCGTGTACAGAAGAGAGTATGCAAGTTGCTAACGAGCAAGGATTTAATAGTGGTCCACATATTGTAGGGCATGTAGAAAATGTAAAACAAAATCAGGCTTTATTACCTTGGGGGGCGTGGTATGTCATTCGCAAAGAAGATGACATCGTTCTAGGTGATATAGGATTTAAAGGGAAACCAAATGAGGAACATACAGTAGAAATTGGTTACGGATTTATTGAGAAATATTGGAATAAAGGGTATGCGACAGAAGCCGTAAGAGAATTAATAAGTTGGGCTTTTCAAACACGAGAGGTAGAAACGATTATTGCGGAGACACTTCTTGAAAATGAAAGCTCGATTCGTGTATTAGAGAAATTACATATGAAGAGAACTGGCACTACAGAAACGATGATCAATTGGAAAATAGAAAAATAAAAAATACCGCTCGACGTATATCGGGCGGTATTTTTATCGTTATGGTAGCATTTGTTTTTGATCATTCGGATATCCAGCTGTCGGCGCGTCAGAACGCTTGGAATGATTGCGAACAGCAATGAAAATAGAAATAATAACGACAAGGCCAACTGCCACGTAAGAAAGTGAAATAATAGTTGGATCAACTTTAAATGTAGTAAGCAATGTACGAATGTTTGTAAAGATAATAAGGCCACCAACTAATACGCCAAGTAAATGAGAAGGAACGATGCGCACTAACCATGCAGCGATCGGTGCGGCAACGATACCACCGAGCATAAGAGAAAATACCCAAACCCAGCTTACTTGTTCCCAGCCAAGAGAAATGAAAAAGCCGATTGTTGCAGCGAGTGAAACAGGAAATTCGCTCGTATCTACAGATCCGATAACTTTTCTAGCTTCATTTCCTCTTGCCAAAAGCACAGGTGTCGTAATCGGACCCCAGCCACCACCACCAGTTGAATCAACGAATCCAGCAAATAAGCCAAGCGGAACAAGCTGTTTAGCAGACATACGCTTATTTGAAGTAACAATTTGTTTTTGAATGAGGAATCGTAATAAAATATAAACCCCCAAAGTAAATAAAAATACGGAAATGTACGGTTTAATTACATCGCCAGGTAAATTACTTAAAAAACATGCTCCAATAAATGCACCAATTGCTCCTGGCAATGTAAGCCTGGAAACGGTATATTTATCAACGTTTCCAAATTTGAGGTGAGATGCACCAGAAGCGGCGGTTGTAACCACCTCAGCTAAATGAACAGATGCGGAAGCTACAGCCGGTGCGATACCAAACATTAATAATAGTGAGGTAGATGTTACCCCGTACGCCATTCCAAGCGCCCCATCAATCAATTGAGCGAAAAATCCAATAATAGCAAAGACAATTAATTTCTGCATAAATAATCCCCCTGTAATAATAAATGAAAAAGGCACTTTTCCCGTATGAGAAAAGTGCCTTTGGTTTTTCCAATCAGCAATAATTAAATTTGTTTCATTATAATACATATTAATCGTATAAATCAACTGGGTTTTAAAGTTTTTTGAATTGAATGAAAGAAAAATAAAATATACAATAAAAGGATGGAGAGAAAGGGGAGAAAGACATGTTACGATTTGATCATCTCGTACACGCAGTACATGGTACACCGGAGGAATCGGCGAAACAAATGCAGGAGCGTGGATTTCATACTGCACTAGGCGGAGAGCATACGACCTGGGGTACTTGGAATAGTTTATGTTATTTTGATTTATCCTATATAGAATTTTTAGCAATTCAGCATGAAGAAAAAGCGAAGAAAGCAGACAATCCATTAGTACAAGAAACAGTAGTGAAATTACAAGACGGAGAAGGAATGCTACAAATCGCAATTCGAGCAGATGCCATTGAAGACCTAGCAGTTAAGTTTAGTAAGCAAGGTTTACATACGATAGGACCATTTGAAGGGAAACGTATGAGAAAAGATGGCCGCCTTTTAGAATGGAAAATGTTATTTGTAAAGCAAGAGGAAAACGGACCGAAATTACCATTCTTTATACAATGGAATGAAACGGATGAAGAAAGAAGAAACGATTTACGTAACATAGGGACGATCACTGAACATAAAAACAAAGTACAACAAATTGAAACGATTCATTACGCAGTGAAAAATGTTCGAGAAACAGTACTGAAATGGAAAGAAGTAATGGGGCTAACTGCAAGCCAGGTCGTTAAAAATGAAGAATGGAATGCAGAGTGTCAAAGCGTATCATTTGGTGATGTTCATGTGCAGTTTTGTGAACCAAAAGGAGAAGGGTTAGTACTAGAACGTTTGAATCATCATGGCGAATATCCATTTGCAGTGGAGTGTAATGGGGAAAATAAACGAGAGCATGAAGTGTTAGGTAGTTTGTACATATATTGATAGAGGTGTGAACATAGTGGAAGAAATACTTAGAGAGATAGAGAGAAAACTAGAATGGCCTCGTATTACAAAGTGTACAGCTATTTCAAAAGGTTTTTCACATGAAGAGAAATATAAAATAGAATTAGAAAATAGAGTGACATATTTTGTGAAAATATGTGATGCCGTTCATTTTGAACGTAAACAAGAAGAATATACGTATATGAAACAATTAGAGTTATTACATATTCCTACGCCTAAGTTCATTCATTTTATAAAGCTGGAGGATTTAAATAAATGTATTCAAGTATTTGAATGGATCCAAGGTGTAAATGGTGAAGAAGGTTTAGGGAAACTATCGGTGGAAGAACAGTATTATGCAGGAAGAAAAGCAGGAGAAGTATTAAAGAGAATCCACTCAATTGAAAGAGAAAGTGCAAGTAATAAATGGGAAACGGTTCGATGGAATAAATACGAAAGATACGTAGAAGCGTTAGCAAACTATGAAATAGACTTCCTTGATTTGAAGCCAGTATTAAGTTTTGTAGGGGAGCATAAACAATTATTGAAAAATCGCCCAATCACATTTTTACACGATGACTTCCATCCAGCAAATAGTATGATTCATAATAAAGAGTTTATCGTTATCGATTTTGGTGGATATGATTTTGGCGATCCAATACATGATTTTTATAACGTAGCGATCTTTACTACAAGAATAAGTAAACCATTTGCGGTTGGACAAGTTCACGGTTATTGTGGAGGCGAACCGTCACTTCACTTTTGGCAGCTGTACTCATTATATGCAGCAATGACATTCCCAGCTGATATCGTATGGACAAACCGAAGCACGCCACATTTAGTAGATGATATGAAGGAAAGATTGAACGGAATTTTAGAAGATCATAACAATTTTTCATCCTATATTCCAAAATGGTATCAATCACAACATGAGGATATAATAAACAATAAGTAATGGAGGGATTCATATGGATAAAATAGCGGTAATTTCAGATATTCACGGTAATATTCCAGCTTTAGAATCTGTGCTGCAAGATATTAAATTAAGAGGAATTGAGCGCATCATTTGTCTTGGAGATTTAGTCGGAAAAGGCCCTCATTCTAGCGAAGTGATTGAAATCATTCGTAAAGAATGTGATGGAGTTGTAATGGGAAATTGGGATGATTTCATTACAAAACCGACTGAATTTGAGGCATTAAAATGGCATCAAAAACAACTATCGGAAGAACAAAATGACTATTTAAGAAGCTTACCGTTTTCAATCGAATTTTTTATGAGCGGCAAACTGATTCGTATGTTCCACGCATCACCGAGAAGTTTATATGAAAGAATTCAACCACATGCCTCAAGAGAAGAGCGTATTAGTATGTTCGAAAATAGTGAGCTCACAGAGAATATAGAAGGGGAAAGAAAACCCGATGTCGTTTGCTACGGTGACGTTCACCAAGCATTCGTTCAAAATTTTAGAGGGAAAACATTATGTAATGCTGGTAGCATAGGAAATCCTCTTGAAATTACACAAGCTTCTTATTTAATATTCGAAGGAACTTACAATGAAAAAGAAGCAGCAAGCTTTTCCATTCAACTCGTACGTGTACCGTATGATATTGAATTAGCTATCAGACTAGCAGAAGAACTCGATATGCCAGAAATTGAAGAATACAAACAAGAATTACGGACTGCTTTATATCGAGGGTTTAAGGGAAAGTAAGTCAATTATAAAATACCACTCATAATAATGTTATGTAAACTGTTTGTGGGAGGAATATCATGAACCGAAAACAACGAATCAAAGAAATTGTAGATCACATATTGAAGCTAAACTTAACCCATCCAACAAGAGTTGGTGTAAGCGGTATAACAGCGTCAGGAAAAACAACATTTGCAAACGAACTAGCGGAAGAAATAAAAAAACGAGGATTACCAGTAACACGCGCCAGCATTGATGATTTTCATCATCAGAGAGCGATTCGCTATGCACAAGGTAAAGAATCAGCAAGAGGGTATTACGAAGATGCACACGATTATACGGCTTTTAAAGAAAGGTTATTAAATCCTTTAGGACCTAACGGGAATTTACAATATGAAACGATTTCTCATAATTTAATAACGGATATCCCTGTACATAATGAGCCGTTAAGGGCCCAGCCCAATATGGTACTCATAGTAGATGGAACATTTCTATTGAAAAAAGACGTTGCGCATTTATTTGATTATAAAATTTTCGTAGATGCAGATTTTGAGATTGCAAGAAAACGTGGTGCAAAGCGCGAGACTGAGGCTTTTGGAAGTTATGAAAAAGCAGAGAAGATATTTTTGAATAGGTATCATGCGGCTTGTAAGATGTATATAGAAGAGCATAATCCGAAAGAGTGTGCGGATGCTGTATTTCGGAATAGTGATTTAGCAAATCCAGAAGTTATATTTCATGAGCGAAAGTAATACACAATCAAAAGTATATGTATAGACTTTTATTTAAAGTTATAATTCTCGTATAATTAAATTAATTTTAAGAAGTAAAAAACGGGGGATAGGGCAATTAAAAAACTGTAAAAAAGGGGATAAAAAAATGACAGAAGTACTAGAACTAAAAGAAGAACTACTACAAATTAAAAATAATAATTATGCTGTACCAGAAGACGTAGATGCATATCCATATGCGCAGTGGATGTTAGATTATATCGGTTCACCTGATGCTGAATTACGTGATGATTTAATTTATAGTACGCTTCACACATGGATTACAAATGATGTATTTAGACAAAAAGAGTTACGAGGATTAATGTTACAAGCAATTAGTCCTGATTATTTATTTTATAAAATTGGTGAAAAGGGCACAGACTCTATATTTAAACGTGCATTCTCCGTACTAATTCCACCACTTATTTTATCTGTTCATGAAAGAGAACCACTTTTATCTGAAGAACAACTGTACAGTGTGGCAGAACAAGTGTTGGAATATGTATATTTAGAAGAAGATGTAAGAGGTTACGTAGAAGGAAAAGGTTGGGCACATTCTACAGCACACGCTGCTGATGCACTTGATGCTTTAGCACGTACTATACAAAATCGTGAGTTTTCATATGCGATTCTTGCAGCTGTTCGTCAGAAGGTTCGATTAAGTGATTACGTGTATGTGCACTTTGAAGATGAGCGATTAGTAAAGCCGATTATGTCTTTACGTAACCAAAATCTTTTAACTGAAGAAGAGTGGAGCAACTGGTTACACAGTATAGCAACTGTTGAAGACATTCGACATCCGCAGCATGCTATTTTAGTACAAAATATTAGAACTTTCCTAAGAAGTTTTTATTTCAGAGTTTTAGAGACAGAAGGTAGTACAGCCTTTACAGATGATATATTGGAGACTTTGAAGGGTTTACGTAGGTATTAAAAGTGATTCATCCTTAGAAACAATGAATAGATATTAATTTTGAAAAATTTATTAGAAATTTATTTTTATATTGTACCCTTTCAATATAGGTTGAAAGGGGTGTCAAATGAAAAAATTATTGAAGTCAGTGAAAATAATATTTTTAATGTGTATTAGTATGATTTTCTTTGGAACAGGCGCTGTATTTATATATCATAACTATCAATTAAAAATCGAATCGAAATTAATGAAGAATGAAGGTGAACTTGTTAATTTCGATAATAAAAAAGTGAATATTTATAATGAGGGGAGCGGGGAGGATACATTTGTATTTATGGCCGGATCTGGAATTGCCGCTCCTGTTTATGAATTGAAAGGCTTATATAGTAAATTTTCAAAAGAAAACAAGATTTCTGTAATTGAGAGAGCGGGTTATGGATACAGTGACGTTTTTCAAGATGATAGAGATATTGATACGATATTAGAACAAACGAGAGAAGCGCTTATTCGAAGTGGAAATAAACCACCTTACATTTTAGTACCACACTCTCTATCGGGAATAGAGGCTATTTATTGGGCACAAAAATATCCAAGTGAAGTAAAAGGGATTATTGCGTTAGATATTGGTTTACCTAAACAGTACGTAACTAATAAAATAGGTATGCTTGATTCATTAAAAATAAAAGGGATGAATATTTTAACGAAATTTGGTTTTCAGAGATTAGCTCCCTCTATTACTTATAATCCCGAAGTCATTCGTCAATCCTTTTTAAACGAACAGGAAAAAGATATTTATAAAGCGCTTACGTATAAGAGGGCTTTTAATGATGATATGAAGCAAGAACTTTTACAAAGCTACAATAACAGTAAAAAATCAAATTCCTTATCGATCCCAAAAGAAACACCAATGTTATTTATAGATGCGATTGCTAGGCAATATAAAGATTCGAATTATACAAAGCAAAAAAACGAAGATTATAAGGAGTTTGCTAGCAAGTTATTAATAGCTGATGTAAAAATAATTGAAGGTACACATAGCATTTATTTATACGCTCCTGATGAAATATACAAATTTACTATGGACTTTATTAAGAATAAAGTAATGAAGAACTAAGCTATTGTTATTTTAGTGATGAAAGGTCTACATAATGAAAGTATATAACATATTAATTGTTGAAGACGATTTGATTATAGGAGAATTATTACAAAAAATTTTACAGCGCGAGAAGTATAATGTGTGTTGGGAAAAAGAGGGAAGGAAAGTTCTTGATGTAATTCATGAAATAGATTTAGTCATAATGGATGTTATGTTACCAGGCGAAGATGGTTATCAAATTACAAAGAAAATAAAAAATCTAGGATTAAATATTCCAATTATATTTCTATCAGCTAGGAATGATATGGATAGTAAACTAAAAGGTTTGACTATTGGAGAAGAATACATGATAAAACCTTTTGATCCTAGAGAGTTGTTGTTAAGGATTCAGAAAATGTTAGATAATCAATATGGTACATTCACGCAAATTAACCATTTATTTATAGATGCAGAATATAAAAGAGTTTTCATTAATGATTTGCGTAATGAAGTTGCTTTTACAGCAATCGAACGTAAAATATTCTTCTATTTATATGAAAATAGAGATAGAATTTTATCGAAAGAACACTTCTATGATTACCTATGGCAACTTGAAGATAGAAATCAAAATATCATGAACGTACATATAAAGAAAATCAGGACCAAAATTGATGATAAAACGGGTGATATTATTCAGAACATATATGGAGAAGGGTATAGACTAAATACCTATATGAAGAAATGAACTTAAAGAAAAAATATCAGTTACTATTACTCTCCACTATTATTAGCGTACCACTGTTATTATTGTCAATTAGTATCTTTGTATCAGTTATTTATAATGTTGTCTTTAAAACTAAAAATAAGAACATTCCTTTTCACGAATCCTATGCATATCCTACGATGTTAATCATATTTTTATTATCACTATTAATATTAGCTTTTGTATTTTCAAAATCGATTAACACAGTATTAAATAAAATTAATGTATTAAATCAAACGATTCGAGATTTAGCAAGTGATAAAAAAATCCCTAATATAATAAATGTTAAAAGTGATGATGAAATGGGAGAGCTGATTAAATCAGTAAATTTGCTTATAGAAAGAACAACTTATCGAGAATTAGAACTAAAACAACAGGAACAAATAAAAAAAGAACTATTAAATAAATTACGGCATGATATTAATACACCCTTAACAGCAGTCAGATTACAATTATATTATTTAGAAGGTGAGTACAAGGAACAAGCACCAGTACTTGAATCAATGTATGAGCAGATACAATATATAAGTGATTTAACTAACGAATTTAATATTCAATCTACAGAGACCTTAGAGAATACTTATATTGTGAATGATGAAGTTAATATACATAATTTAATAGAAAATATGATTAAAAAATGGAGCTATTTGTATAGCATTCATAAAATTGAATTAGCATATAATCTACAAGATAAAGAGTTGATATGGAATAGTAATGAGTTATGGATGCAAAGGTTATTTGATAATATTTTTCAAAATGTCCTTAAACATTCTAAAGCTAAAAAACTCAAAATTATTATAGATGAAGATATTGTTTCCTTTAGAGATAATGGGATTGGGTTTGATATAAACAGTAAAGGTACGGGACTTGGTTTGAAAAATATTGAAGATATATCAAAGATGTTCGATGTAAAATACACTTTACAATCAAATAGTGGGGGTACTATGTTTTCATTTGAAAATACTAAAGTTTAGAGCAAATTACATAAAACCACCATCTCCCAACCATACTAATAAAATGTGTTGGAGGTGTATGTTATGGACAAGAAAGACTTTGAAAAAGTTTATAATGATTACTTACATCAAGGAGAAGGGCAAGCTCAATTTGAAGTAGACCATGAAGTCAATTCAGGAGCAGAACAAATTGTTGCCGTCCGTAAAAATAATGATGGTGATTTAATAGCGTTTAAAACAAGTAGCGGAAGAGAGTTAGATTATATGGCTGCACTTAGTGAAGCGAAATCAGGGAAGTTAGCTCATGTGGACGTATTTCATAAGTATGGTAGAGATATTATACGTAGTGAACCTGATGGAATAAAGGAAAATAACTTAGATAATTTACCTTCATTTTAAAAGGGTAAACCTCAAGAAGAGAATGTTCATTTCGATATTCTCTTCTTTGTTTTGCGAAGTTTTCCTTGCAAATAGACGGTTCATTTTTAAAGTGCAATCATACTTTTAAAGAGCGCTCTAAATTTCTCTTTATCTTCTGCTGTAAATGGTTTTGGTCCCTTTGTACGCTTACCGCTTTTTCGAACCATTGCACTTAAATACCGTGTTTGTAACAATTGTTCAATGTTATCATTCGTATACTTATAGCCTTTATGGTGTAGCACGATACAGCCTTTTGCTAAAGCGAGCGAAGCAAGACCGTAATCTTGTGTTACGATTAAATCTTCTTTTTGAGCTAATTGCATAATTCGGTAATCTGCAGCATCTGCTCCGGAATCAACATAAATTGTTTCCACACCTTTAGGCTGCTGAGCATTAGAATAATGAGAAAAGCTAGTAACGAGGGTTACAGGGATTTCTGCATTCGTAGCTTCAAAAATAATTACATCTTTTACAGGACAAGCATCTGCATCAACGTAAATGTTCATTTTTATCACTCCTATAACTAGGTTCGTGTTGATAATAATGGTAGATTTTTCTTTTGTCAAACGATAAAGCTTTATGTAAAGTCATTTTCCACAAATTAAAATAGCTTCTCGCAAACGAGAAATACCTTCCTCAATTTGATCAATATCCACTTTTCCATAAGATAAACGAATATAACCATCTTTCGCGCCGTAAATACTACCAGGCATAAATGCAATTTCTTGTTTTAAACTTTGCATAATAAGTTGTTTTTCGTTTATCGGTTCTTTTAATTTTCCCCATATGTATATACCGCCGGTCGGGTTTGAAAAAGAGATTTTATCGTGAAGTTGCTCATTTAAGGCGCGAACGATAACGTCTCTTTTTTCTGCTAATTGTTTTCGTAACGGTACGATATGAGATTGAAATGGTACTGTTTCGAAAAATTGTTGCATAAGCCACTGTGGGAAAATACTCATACCTAATTCCATTTGGTGTCTTGCGTCGGATAACCTTTCTACTACAGACTGCGGGGCGACAAGCCAGCCGACTCGTAAACCTGGTGCAATCATTTTAGATAAGGAATGTACATAAATGACAGTTCCGTTTTCATCAATAGATTTCAAAGTAGGGCAAGGTTGTTTTTTTTCTAGCGCAAGTAAACTGGACGGATCATCTTCAACAATTGCAATTCGTAAGTCTGCGCAAAGTGATAACAGTTTTTTTCTACGGTTTGGATGCAGCATTGTTCCTGTAGGATTTTGGAAATTTGGATTTAAAAAGATCATTTTAATACGGTGTTTTCTATATAACTCTTGCACATCATCTGGATTAATACCGTGTTCATCGACAGGTAACGGGAAAATACGAATACCTGCTGATTGGAATAACGGTAAGGAATAACAGTGTGAAGGACTTTCGAAAGCAACTGCATCACCGGGATTTAATAAACATTGAACGATAAGGTGAAGTGCTTGCTGTGCGCCAGATGTAATCATAATGGATTGTTCAGTCGCTTCAACTTTTAAATATTCCTTCATATATTTTACGACCGCTTGTCTTAGCGGAAGATAGCCTTGCGGATGATCGTAACTTAATGAATGCGTTAACGGTTGTTCTCGTAAAATCGTTTGTAGTTGATCGTGAGGATAGAGGTTACAACCGAGCTCTCCATTTGCAAAATCTATAATGTTTTCATTTTGTTGTACTTCCGCCCGAATATGGCGAAGTAACGGCAAGTTTGGTAAAAAAGTGCCACCTTCTACGAAATTTCTCCAATTCGGCGTTAATGTTGGAGAAACGCCCCACATATGTGTACTTACACGTGTCCCTTTACCAGTCGTACTTTCCACAATCCCCATAGCACGTAGTTCATTATAAGCAGTCGTTACCGTACTTCGGTTTACATTTAACTGCATAGCTAATTTCCGTTCAGAAGGGAGGAAGCTACCAGGTGGAAGTTCTCCGTATGTAATACGCTTTTCAATAAAGTCAACAACTTGCTGATAAATAGGGATTTTACTGTCGTTATCTAGCTTCCATTCCATACAAACGCCTCCGTATCTCTTAACTACATCAAGTATAACAAATTGGCTGGGTAAAAAAACAGCCAATTGGACGGTGTTATATCCAGCCAATTTTACTATGCTAAATATGGAAGGGGAGATTCGGATGAAACGATGGCAAATGGAATGGCTCCTAGTATCAGTAGCATTAGTATGGGGAGCAAATTATACAATTGGAAAATATGGCGTGGCATATATGTCATCCATTCAATTTAATAGTTTACGATTTTTAGTAGCATCTCCGGTATTATTACTTATTACATTTATGATGGAACGTTCATTACGTATTGAAAGAAAAGATTGGTTACGATTAGTAGCAGTCGGTATTGTTGGTACGGCGATGTATCAAACGATGTTTATGCTATCTGTGAAATATACTTCAGCAACGAACGCCTCATTATTAATTGCGATGTCACCTATATTTACAGGGATATTAGCAGTATTACACAAACAAGAACGTTTTTCGATGAAAGTACAAATTGGGTCAATAATAGCGTTTATTGGTGCAGCATTCGTTTTATTAACAGGACATACAGGAGGAGCTACTTATGAATATGCGTGGCTCGGAAATGTAATTGGATTAGTCGCAGCAATTGCGTGGGGATGGTATCCAATATTAGCGCAACCTCTTATTACAAAATACTCCGCAATGAGAGTCACATCATGGTCTACTTTAATTGGGATAGTACCACTTGTTATATACTGTTTATTCAACGTAAATTCTTTAACGTGGCCAGTAGATACGCCAAGCTGGGGATCACTAGCATATTCAATCATCTTTGCAACCATCTTCGGACTAGCAATGTGGTATGTCGGTATTAGTCAAATAGGTTCAACAAAAGTAATGGTTTATATGTATCTCGTACCATTATTCGCAGTTATCTTTGCAGCAGTAACAATTGGAGAGCAAATTAATATGATGCAACTCGTTGGCGGACTTATTATCTTTGTGGGTCTATATGTTGTAAAAAAAGGCGGAATGAAAAAGCCAGCTCTCAATTTGAAAAAAGTAAGTTAACAGTAAAAAGGATCTCTTTCATATAGAAGGAGATCCTTTTTGTTTTCGTAATAAAAGGGTTTGTTTAACGGCCCATTTTTGATGATCGTGAAGGAGAAGTTCGACAGCAAGTAAAGGAGACATCCACCTTAGAACATGATCATCCTCACAGTTTTCAGTTTGTTTCTGCACCATGTTCGCAATATAAAAGAACCCGTCATTTAAATAATATATATCTTCCTTTTCTGCATAAAAATATCGAGCCGCATTACCAATATATTGATCAATTTCAATTGCCCATCCTAATTCCTCTAGTAGTTCACGGTGCAAACACTCTTCTTTTGTTTCATTACCTTCCATACCACCACCAGGTAAAAAGTAACGGTCTCCTTTTTGGATAACAGCAATCATTGAAGAAGATGAATGGAAAATAATCGCATAACAACTAGGTCTTAATACATAATGAGCTGTAGATTTTTTCAAGCCAAACGTAAGTTTTGAAATCATAAAATACGACCTTTCTCTATAAAACACATAAAAGGAATATTAAGGTAAATGTAGAGTGGTATAAATATAATCTTAATAGATTGGAGTGGTAACAACATGATAAATCGAAAATGTTCAAGGTGTAAAGAGATAACAGGTACGCTGCACGATGGTAAAAAAATTAAGGAAGAATTTTTATGTGAGGACTGTTTGCAAAAAGGAATTGCGAACGGGGAAATCGAATTATCACAAGTGGAGAAAGAACAAACTTCGTATCTTTCTATAAAAATATTAAAAATAATGAGTGTTATTTATTTAATAGTATCTATTATAACCGCTTTTTCTGCTGGATCATTTATACAGGATCCAGGGCTTGGTGGAATATCCTTTTCAATAATAGGTGCAGTTGGTGTTATGATAATTGGATCGATATTTCAGTCTGTTCTTGTATTTTGTGGAATATGGGTATTCATCCTTTTAGTAGAAACGGTCATTAAAATTTATGAAAAAATGAAGTGAGTGAGAGGGAGAAACATATGCAAGTAAGAAACATCCAAGGAGAAGATTATGTAAAGATTCATTCTGTTTTAAATGATTGGTGGGGCGGGAGAGATATGGCTGCTATGTTGCCAAAACTGTTTTTTGTTCACTTTCAAGAAACGAGTTTTATCATTAAAGAAGATGGCGAAACGTTAGGTTTCTTATGCGGATTCTTTTCACAAACATATAAAGATGAAGCGTATGTTCATTTTATCGGTGTAAATCCGAAGTATAGAAGAAGAGGAATCGCATCGACATTGTATTCTTACTTCTTTGATGCCGCTCGTGCAAATAATCGTAAAGTTGTAAAAGCAATTACGTCACCAATTAATAAAAAGTCGATACAGTTTCATCAAGAAATCGGTTTTCGAATTGAGGCCGGGGATGATGAGGTAGAGGGTGTATCGGTACATACAAATTATGATGGGAACGGCGGTAGTAGAGTTTTGTTTTTAAAAAAGGTATAAAAGTAGGCTAGCTTAACGTTAGCCTTTTTGTTGTGAGGAGATAATAATATGGAGAGTAAACAAAGTAGAAATGAATACATACGACGCATTTACAAAGTACAAGATTATATAGAATCACACATAGATGATTCACTTTCAATTGAAGAGCTGGCGGATGTAGCAGGATTTTCAAAGTTTCATTTTCATCGTATTTTTAAGGGGATAGTAGAGGAGCCAATATCACGGTATGTAAACCGATTAAAATTAGAAAGAGCAACAAATTTACTTACATACCGTTTGGATATGACAATTACACATATTGCGTATCACTTCGGATTCACAGATTCCGCAGTTTTCTCCCGTACATTTAAAAATTATTACGGAGTAAGTCCGTCGCAATATCGAAACGATAATAGCAAGAATTGCAAAGACGTAAGGAGAGCTTCTCAATACAATGAGTGTAAGAAGGTTCGAGGAAATGTTGAAATTGTAACAGTGGACGATATAAACGTCGCATACATAAGACATATCGGTACATATGAAGAGTTAACGATAGCTTTTCCAAAAATGATAGAGAAATTATTTCATTACGCAGCGGAGGAAAACTATTATGTATTTGAGAATACGAAAGTATTAACCATTTACCACGACCATCATGAATTTACTGAGGACAACCATTTAAGAACTAGTTTATGTATAACAATTCCGGATGAATCCGCAGTAGAAACGAGCGACATTGGAATAATGGTAATACCTTCTGGAAAGTATGCGGTAGGTCATTTTGAAATATTCCAAGATGAATATAAAGGAGCATGGGATTTCTTATACGGTGAGTGGCTTCCCAATAGCGGATATAAACCGAGAGATTCATATCCTTTTGAAATGTATAAAAATGACCCAAGGCAGCACCCAGAAAATAAACATATAGTTGATATATATGTACCTATCGAACCTTTTTAATCATTGATTAAGGGGGAAGAACAATGCAAACTGCTGAAAAGCTAGAGTGTATTATAAAAGAAGAATACAAAAATATTAATGGTATGTTAGTAGTACAGAAAGGTAATGTTATTTTTGAAAACTATTATAACGGTCACGGTCCAAATGATGCATTTCATATAGCGTCAGTTACAAAAACGATAATCTCTGCTTTAATTGGGATATGTATAGATAAGGGCTATATAAAAAACGTTGATCAAAAAATAATAGAATTTTTCCCAGACTATAATTGTAATTCATCTGAAATAACAGTGCGGCATCTACTTACTATGACAGCTCCATACCCTTATGCAGATTGGCAGGAACCGCTAGAAGAATTATGTACGCAAGAGGATTGGGTACAGTATACACTTAATAGAATGGGGAATGGCGGAGAAATCGGATCTTTTAAATACTCATCTGCAGGAGCTCATGTACTATCAGCAATTATTACGAGCGCAACAGGAAAAGGTGCCCGTGAATTTGCGAATGAATACTTATTTCAGCCACTCGGCATGAGAGAAATTCCAAACTACAATATGAAAGCATTTGGATTTGATGACTTATTCGGAAAAGATGTAAAGGGATGGGTTCATGATCCAAATGGTATTTCGATAGGCGGCTGGGGACTAACGTTAACAGTTAAAGATATGGCTAAGTTTGGACAGCTATATTTGAATGAAGGTATTCATAATGGAAAACAGATACTATCAAAATCATGGATAAAAGAATCGACAACAATGAACCAAAATCAATACGGTTACTTATGGTGGTTACGAGAAGAGGATGGAATCTTTTCATACTGTGCAATGGGCGATGGTGGGAATGTGGTTTGCTGCGTACCAGAGAAGGAACTGGTGGTGGCGATTGCTTCTGAGGTTATACCGAATGCAGGAGATAGATGGAAGTTAATTAAAGAGTGCATATTTCCTTATTTAAAAGATTAATATGGTTATTTTTATAAAAATAAGAATGAAAGTTTTAGTTAAACTTGTTTTGTTCTTCATGATAGAAAAAAGTGTTGTATTAACCAAGTTGAGCAACTAAGATTAGAAAACTTCAACACCTATACGATTATTGAATAATTGCAAGGTGTTGAAGTACTTTATAATTTGTTTAGGTACTCTTAACTATTTTTTAACTTTTTGATGTATTAGATACATCATGCCAAACACAATTACCAGCAAGATAAATTTAATTAATTCCATTAGGCTAATATCCCATTTTGTTTCTACTCCATCTGTTAAATAAAATACATTGAACATGCCATGTAAAATTGCAGGTGT
Source organism: Bacillus sp. K2I17 (assembly GCF_002209985.1). Taxonomy (NCBI): domain Bacteria; kingdom Bacillati; phylum Bacillota; class Bacilli; order Caryophanales; family Bacillaceae; genus Bacillus; species Bacillus sp. K2I17. Next base: position 91,676 of record NZ_NJGF01000013.1, on the reverse strand, counting down.
TATCACAGAACGGCTATACTCTCTCGTATACGTCAAAATTATAGATAAAATAAATAATAACGAGAGATAGCTTAATATTCCTACAAACCATAATTCATAGTTTTTATAAAGGATTGATACTGGTAAATGCCATAAAGACCAAAGTGATGCAGTAATGATTGCTGTTTGTTTTAATGAATATTTTTTTCGTAAATGGTAATGGAAATTTCCACGCCATATGATTTCTTCTAAAAATGCAGATAAAGCAGCAATTGTAAGGCCAATGAGTAGGAGAAGTCCCAATTCATTATAATGATTAAATAAGAATTTTATATTATAAATATAAAAATAGAAATGTAGACATAGCCCTAGAATTATTGGGATTAAAATGGAGAAAATCAAAGTTCTTATTTTTGGACGTGAAATTCCAAATGTATGAACTATTTTTTGTTTCTTATATAATTTCTGATATAAAATAGCAGCTAAAAGCGGAATGACCATCGTAAATCCTAAATAATTACGACCATTTTCTATGTTCAGTAAGATAATATATACAAGCGATGTAAGGCAATACATACATAATGTTGAATGGTAAACTATGTTTCTATTAATATTGTTCACCTACTTACATGTATAAGTGATTAATCAAATATCCGATATTTTAATTATATATGAAATGGAAATTACATATGTTGAACTTGTAGAAAAAGTTAGACCAACCCCGTAACTTTTCACAACAAAAAATCGTTTAACAAAAGAAAGGATTTTCAATCACGAATGGGGGAGAACAATGAAGATTCTAATTCTAGGTGGTACACGATTTTTAGGAAGAGTTTTTGTAGAAGAGGCTTTAAAAAGAGGGCATGAAGTTACATTGTTTAATCGCGGAACGAATAAAGAAATTTTTCCTGAAGTAGAGCAGTTAATTGGTGACAGAAATGATGATGTTTCAAGTTTAGAAAATCGAAAATGGGACGTTGTCGTAGATACGTGTGGATTTTCTCCGCATCACATTAGAAATGTTGGAGAAGCCTTACGGGATAATATAAAGCATTATATATTTATTTCAAGTCTTTCCGTATATAAAGATTGGATTCCGCCTCATATAAAAGAAGATTATATATTACAACCCGAACCAACGGGTGATCAAATAAAGACTGTGGAGAATGGTGAAGTTTCTCCTTATGAGTATTACGGTGCGCTGAAAGTATTGTGTGAAAAAGAAGCAGAGAAATATTGGCCTGGGCGTGTTTTACATGTAAGAGCAGGGCTTCTTTCAGGGATGTTTGATTATACAGATCGGCTTCCATACTGGATTGAGCGTGTAGCAAAGGGAGGAAAAGTGTTAGTTCCAGGAAGAAAAGACCGTCCAGTGCAGATAGTTGATATAAAAGACGTCGCAAACTGGGGACTAAACATGGCAGAAAATAATAAAGTAGGTACATTCAATCTTACAGGTCCGAATTATGAATTGACGATGGAAGAGCTATTAAATACTTGTAAAAAGGTTACGAATAGTGATGCTGCATTCGTTTGGGTAGATGAATCGTTTTTGAATGAATATAAGGTGCAGCCTTGGACAGAGATGCCACTATGGCTTCCTGAAACATTTTCATTAGAAGGTGAGACGAAGCCGTGGAAAGGTGGTTTTTCTATTAGTATTGAAAGTGCTGTTAAAGAAGGACTTACTTTTAGAAGGTTAGAACATACAGTTACAGATGTGTATGAGTGGATAAAGAGTGTGGATGAATGGGAATTAAAAGCAGGTATTTCAGGAGAGAGGGAGAAAGAGTTGCTAGAAAAGTGGTATCAATCAATTTAGGGAATCCTTTTTGTATGTAATTGATTGAACATAAGCGATGGAAGGATAAAAAGCTATGTGGAAAAACACAATTCACAGTATCTCACAAAACTTAAGTTTCAATAATCCAGCTAAAAAGGATGAACTCGCTGAAGTTCACAAAAATTTGCAGGTGGAATTACCGAATGATTTATATCAATTATTACAGGAAACAAACGGTGTAGAAGGTGAATACGGGGATTTTATATGGTCTACTTCAAAAATTAAAACTGAAAATATGAATATGAGAAATATAGTTGATTTCAAGGGTTTATATATGCCTTTTGACTGTTTATTATTTATTGCTGATGGCGGAAATGGTGATTTGTTTGGTTATTCCATTTTGAATGGAATCGTGCAAAGAGATGATATATATGTATGGAATCATGAAAATGATAGTAGAACTTGGGTTGCTCCTTCGTTAGAAACGTTTATGAAGTGGTGGGAAAGTGGGAAGATAAAAATTTAAATATAGTATCATGAAAAACGCCTTGTTACGAAAGAAACAAGGCGTTTTTGACAATCAACTAATCTACCAGTCTATCGGTTCTTCCCCGTACATGTCCCATAACTTAGGAAACATCTTTTTTAATCCTTCTTTGTCATCTTCATCCCAGTCTAACTTGATATCAACTTCCTCAGATTGTTCTTCTGTTTCAAACTCTTTTGCTTTCACACTACCAGCTGTGCCAATTTCTCCGTAAAACACAACGTAGTCTTTATACCGCATTAGATAGCAGTAAGACCTCCACCTCAAAATCGAGCAAATACGAGGAAGCCCCGTATAAATAAGTTGTATGAATTACATGTATTATTAGATTGTGTTTGTGACTATATTTTGGAAATTTTCTGTTAATTTACAATGTACGATAGTATATATTGTATATAAAGTATATATACAATATTTTTAAAAAGAGGTATTTGCATGCAAATCGTTATTACGAACACTTCAAAGGAACCTATTTATGAACAAATTGGTGTCCAAATAAAAAAACTTATTTTACTAGGTGATTTAAAGCAAGGAGATGCTCTTCCTTCAATGCGTCAGTTAGCAAAAGATTTAAGAGTAAGTATTATTACAACGAAAAGAGCATATGAAGAACTGGAAAAAGATGGTTTTATTTATTCGATTGTCGGAAGGGGGTCCTTTGTAGCAGAACAAAACATTGAAACTATGAAAGAAAAAAAATTAAAGACAGTTGAAGAAAAGTTGTGTGAAGCGATTCAAAATGCTAAACAAATGGATGTTTCTTTAAATGATCTAAAAGAAATGCTTACAATTTTATACGAGGAGGAAAACTCTTGGAAAACGTAATAGAACTTCAAAATGTCAGTAAATCTTTTAAAGGATTTCAAATTAAAAATTTTTCGATGGAAGTAAAAAAAGGATTTGTTACGGGTTTTATTGGGGGAAATGGATCAGGTAAATCTACAACGATTAAAATGATTATGAATCTAATGAACCCGGATAGTGGAAATGTCTCCTTATTTGGCATGAACTATTCGACTGATGCGAAGCGAATTAAAGAAAGAATTGGTTTCGTTTATGACGATAATGTGTTTTATGATGAACTCACATTAAAGGAAATTACTAAAATTATTGCGCCTGCTTATAAAAAATGGGATTTTAACCAATTTACATATTATAAAGATCTGTTCGAATTACCATTAAATAAAAAAATGAAAACATTCTCCAAAGGAATGAAAATGAAAGCCTCTCTTGCAATTGCCCTTTCACATCATGCTGAACTAATTATTATGGATGAGCCTACTTCCGGACTCGACCCGGTATTTAGAAGAGAATTATTGGATGTTTTACAAAATATTATGCAGGATGGTGAGAAAACTATCTTTTTCTCATCTCATATTACAACGGATTTAGACCGCATTGCTGATTATATTACATTTATTCAAAATGGGAAGCATATTTTTACAAAAGATATTTATGCCATTGCAGAAGATTATATTTTGGTCAAAGGACCACTAGATATGTTAGATTTTGATACTGAGCGTGAATTTATATCTGTATGTAAAGCAAATACAGGTTTCGAGGGATTGATTGAAAATGTAAATTCAATCGAAACTTTATTTAATAAAGAAGTGGTGATTGAAAAACCAAGTTTAGAGGATATTATGTATTTCATGAAAAAGGGGGAGTCAAGATGCTTAATTTAATTAAAAAGGATTTGATTTTACAAAAAACTTTTTTACCTGCTTATCTCTTATTTCTAGTTACCTATTTGTGGGCCGGCATGGATGTAGCATATGTCATAATCATTTGTAGTGCCGTTTTTGTAATTAACACATATCAATCTGATGATAAAGATAATGCTAATATTTTAGTAAACTCATTACCGTATACTAGGAAGGAAATTATAAGTTCAAAATACGTTGGAACCTTATTTTTTACAATAGTAATCATCCCCTTTTGTTTGGTTGGAAAATATTTCATTTTAGACAGCATGGAATTTCAACTTTCCTTAGAAAGTTACATCCTAGGCTTCTTGGCAGTCATGCTGATTACTGCATTTTACATCCCATTTTTTGTTGCATTTAAAGTGAAAACACTTGTACCAGTTTTTATATTTTTATCTATTGGAGTTATATATTTAATGCGAAATACTCCATATTTATTAAATAAATATGCTAATGGCGTACTGACCTTTTTAAAAGAGATTTCAGATTTGAAATTATTTCTTATATTTGCTGTCATAGCAGTGGGGTGCTATGGGGTTTCATGGATATTATCTATTCGTATCTATCAGAACAAGGCTCTTTAATAGCAAGTTCTAAAAGGAGGGTCATTTAAATGACATCAAAAAAAGGGCGTCCTATTCGAATACGAAATTGGCTGAAAACTCTTGGAGCATTTTTCGTTATGCAACTAATTTTTATCATCCTTGATATGAATTTGTGAATACCGAACTTCAAGGAAGGAGGAGTTGGGGAGCGTCTCGTTAATTCAGAGTTCTTTACGGAATGGTTCGCTCCTTATAAAACAAAGCAATTTAACGTATTAACGGTAATTATGGCTATTTTATTATCCCTAAATGTATTAACAAGTGCAATAAAAGACGCTTTTTCTAGAAAAAGAATTAATTAGCACACAAGTTGACCTTACGTCTTTTTTAATAATGTCTTAACAATATTTAAAAACAACAGGGGAAAGATAAAAACTCCATTTATTGAAGTTTTACTTTATCTTTTATAATGATGCCTTAGAAATTATTTGATTTTTCAGTTTTGTATATTGACAATGTTTCCATTCGTCCCCCATAATGCTTCTCTAGTGTGTGCAGTGATTGTGACATATGTATTTATACTTGTGATGACAAATGATGCGTATTGTTTTTGAAAAGTTAAAAAATTATTGAATGGAATAGAAAAATTTAGTAATCTTATTTGTACTGCGCATAAATAATAGTTTTGTAATGATACATTGGAGGGGGTTATTGTGGATCTTACGTTTAAAGTAGAGGAAACATGTTTTAATTACCGAGTCGGAGCAATTTGCAAACAGGATAATAAAATACTCATTTTGCAAGGTGACGGTGAAGATTTTTGGTATGTACCGGGCGGACGAGTGAAAATGCTAGAAAATAGTGAAGATGCATTAAAACGAGAGCTTGCAGAAGAAGTGGGTGTTCCTATTAAAGTGAAGAGATTAATATGGTCAGTAGAAAATTTCTTCACCCTTTCTGAGCGAAAGTTTCATGAAATTAGTTTTTACTATGAAGTAGAGCTGAAACAATTACCTGCAAATGGGGCGGATCAATATATTCTGAATGAAGAGGGTAGAACATATATGTTTAAGTGGGTACCGATAGAAGAATTAGATACATATAACTTACAGCCAGCGTTTATAAAAGATAAAGTAAAGGATGTATCAGTTCATACAGAACATATCGTTTTACAAAAGTAAACGTGTTTGGAGGGGGAAACGGTGAAGGGAACTAAAAAGGAAATACATATAGACGACAAAGTCATTCGTTACACACATATCGAAAAAGGTTCTAATACAATCTGTTTTATGTTTTCAGGTTCCGGTTACAATTATGATAAACCATTATTCTATTATGCAACGATGCTTATGCTTGAAAATAAAATAGATGTAGTACATATTCATTATTCTTATGACGAACAAGTAATGAATAAACTGATGGAAGAAGTAACAAAAATAGTGATGGATGATATTAATCCTGTAATGAAGGAAGTATTAAAAGGTGAGCAATACAATCATACGATATTTTTAGGGAAGTCACTCGGAACCATTCCGATTGCAAATGATTTAATGAAGAGAGAAGATTTTTTACAGTCAAAAATGATACTACTTACACCTTTACTAACTTTTGATTCCATTTTTGAGTCGATTTTACATAGTCGTCACGAAGGGCTATTAGTAATTGGAGATAAAGATCACCAATATAATGCAGATCAAATCGATCAGTTACATAAGACGAATTTACAAATTGAAGTTGTCAAAAATGCAAATCATTCTGTAAATGTTGGAGAATATGAAACCGAGAATTCAATCGAAGCAATAGCAAAAATAATAGAAAAGCTTAAAGAAGTTGTTAGGACAAACTAACTTATCAATACATGCAAAAAGAGGTGCAATTTGCACCTCTTTTTTACTTAATAAGCCTTAAGCACATGAAGCAAATAATCCTTACGATTCAGCGGATTATAATCAACACGTTTTCGAGTAGGGAAGGGAGCCTTCAGTTCTTTGTAACCAGATGGCTTCGTTGTAAAAATGCCTTCTCCTTCAGTGAATGAATGAAGCATTCGCTTAAAATTCTCTGTTTTCGCAACAGGTAATGAACCTGTTAACTCGTAAGAATCATTATTGAATATAGGATCTGCAAAAGCTGCTGGAATGGCAGCTAATTTATACATTGCGGTACTAATTGCGTACTCCGGTACATTCAATTCAAACTCGTTTACTGGTTCAAATACACATGTTTCAGCTTGCTTTAAAGCATCCATTAGTACGAGTGGTGTTAAGTTTCTAAAATCACTTGCTGTTGTAACAGGACTAGCATAACCTGTATGTGTTAACGTGACGATAATGTCCGTAACTTCCCATCCGTATAAACCTTGTTTTAACGTTTGAAATACAGTATCTTCAATTGCTTTATGAAATGCTAATGGAAGTGATCCCAGTTCAACACCTAACTTATATGTTACGCCAGAATTAAGTTCACCACGTTCGATTTTAAAGCCAATTGTTGCGTAAAATGGATTCGTTTTTTCACCCATTACTTCAACGCTATTACCTACGCCAATTGGCTTCTCAATACATACAACCCGCGTATTTGAGAAAGTCACCTGCAAATTATATTTCTCAAAAAGTGTTGTTTCAATTACTTCTTTTTGTACTTCCCCGAAAAGGCGAATATATAGTTCATTATGAATATCATCTTTCCACACTTTAATGAGCGGATCTTCTTCACATAGATCCATAAGTGCAGCGTATAGATTATGAATTCGTTCTTTTGGTACTGCTTCAATAGCAGCTTCCATTTGTGGTTCGGCAAAGTGAATGTCTTTTATATAATTCGTCCGTTCACCGATAATATCACCAATTTTAATATCATTCAGTCCCCACACTTTGCAAAATTCTCCGCTAGGAACGATTGAAGCTTGAACTGCATTTCCGTTATGAAACATACATATTTTCTTAATCTTTTCTTTATGTGCTAGAGCGTCATCACGCAGTATATGAACATATTTTCTAACGTGTAAACGACCAGAAAAAACTCTTACATATGCAATCTTTTCCCCGGAAGGTTCACGTTCAATTTTAAAAACAACACCGGATAATACTTCATTTTCTGCCGACTTATTAGCGGGAATTAAGTCTGAAATATTTTCGAGCAGTTCAGTTACACCTGTACCTGTCATGGCTGAACCGAAAAAGATAGAGAACACATTTGCTTGCGCTATCTGTGTAATGAGTTCCTCTCTTAATAGTGTGCCCGGTACGATTTCATTATTTACATATGACTCAAGTAATGATTCATTATATGGTGCTAACAGTTCTATACAATTGTCATATGATTTGTATTCAATGATTCGGGCTTCTTTCGTTCCTTCGTTTTCTACAGAGTAGAAAGGGAATGCTTCATTTGAAAGAACCTCTTTTATTTGTTTCATAACTTTTTCAGTATTTGCGCCATTACGATCAATTTTATTTACGAATAATATTGTTGGTATGTTTAGTTTCTGCAATGTCCGCATTAAAATTTTTGTTTGTGCTTGCACACCTTCAACGGCAGAAATAGCTAAAATTGCACCGTCTAAAACGCGGAATGATCGCTCCACTTCAGCGATAAAATCAGCGTGTCCAGGTGTGTCAATGACATTTACTTTTACATCATCAATAAAGAAAGATACGACAGATGCTTTAATCGTAATTCCGCGTTGTCTCTCTAATTCCATTGAGTCAGTTTGCGTATTACCACTATCTACTCGGCCAATTTCTTTAATCACATTCGTTTCATAAAGAATACGCTCAGTCAAACTCGTCTTGCCAGCGTCTACGTGCGCGACAATCCCTATATTTATTGTTGTCATTTGTGAATATCCTCATTTCATTTTCCATTTTTAATTCCTCATTTCTATTTGTGTATTGCCGCATTACAATCACTCTCCAGTCATTTGAATTATTACTATTATAATGTAATTTACATTTTTTGTAATGCTACAAAGCGCCTAAATTTGGAAAAATATAAATGAAAACAAAATGCTTGCATTTTAAATCGATATAGATTATATTAATTGACATATCAACTATTGATGTATCAAATATTTTTAAATTGGATATAAAGGAGGGGTAATTTGACAAGTTCATGCTCAAAAGAAGCAATTATTTTATATAAATTACACTTTCTAAATAAAGACGTAAGTTCGAAATTTGAAGGGTGTACGGGTATGAGTCAATCTAGACTAGAACTTATACTTCAGTTATATGAAGTAGGTGAAATTAGCCAAAAAGCACTTCAGCAAGAAGTGAATATTGATAATGCAGCGATTACGAGGCATTTAAAACAGTTGGAAGCAAACGGAATGATTACAAGGCGTAAAAATCCAAATGATAACAGAATTACGTTAGTTTCTCTAACTGAAGAGGGACGAAATAAAATTCAAGTGTATCAGGAGGAAAAAGAACGTTTTGCAGCATCTGCATTTAAAGGATTAAGTGAGGAAGAGCGCGATAATCTTTTAAATATGTTAAATCACATTCAAGAAAACATAAAAGAACTATAAAAAGGGAGAATACAACTATGACTAACTCAGTAAAAACAAATGATTTTAACGAAATTTTAACAGGACGCCGTTCAATTCGTAAATACGACACATCAGTGAAAATTAGCAAAGAAGAAATGACAGAAATTCTTACAGAAGCAACACTTGCACCATCTTCTGTAAACATGCAACCATGGAGATTTTTAGTGATTGAAAGTGACGAAGCGAAAGCGACACTTGCACCACTTGCGAAATTCAATCAATCTCAAGTAGAAACATCTTCAGCAATGATCGCTTTATTTGGTGATTTAAACAACTTTGATAACGCAGAAGAAATTTACGGTACAGCAGTAGAGCGTGGTTTAATGCCAGCTGAAGTAAAAGAAGATCAAATGAAAAAACTTTCAGGTTACTTCTCAATGGTTACACCAGAAGTAATGAAAGATACTGTTTTAATTGACGGTGGACTTGTAGCAATGCAATTTATGCTAGCAGCTCGTGCGCACGGTTATGACACTTGTCCAATTGGCGGATTTGAAAAAGACCAAATCGCAGAAGCTTTCGGATTAGATAAAGAACGTCACGTACCAGTTATGTTAATTTCAATCGGAAAAGCTGCTGATAGTGGTTACCAATCAGTACGTCTTCCAGTTGAAAAAGTTGCTGAGTGGAAGTAATTTTATAAATACAGAAATAAGTGAGATATGAGAGGGGAAACACCATGATTATTATTCACGCAATATTTCAAGTAGATCCAGCAAAACAACAATCATTTTTAGAAGGAATTCGTCCGCTGATTCATAGTTCAAGAGAAGAAAGTGGAAATATATCTTATGACTTATATAAAGATACAGAAAATGAAAATGTATATACGATGGTAGAAGTATGGAAAGATGAAAAGGCAGTTGCGAGTCATAATACGAGTGAACACTTTACATCTTTCGTTAGTAAAGCAGCACAGTTTTTAACTGCTCCACTTAATATAAAAGCTTATAATGGAGAGTTAGTGAAATAATAAGGTAGAAAAAGATGACTTTAGCGTATAGCTAAGGTCATCTTTTTTATTTTGATAGGAACATATTTACTTCTATAGTAATGTGTTATAATTTGGAAATGAATAATTCTTAATTTTCAGAAAAAATAAGGTTAGGAGATAAATATATGAATACATTAAAGAAAATTATTAACAATATTTCGAAGGTTATTATAGGAAAAGATGAATCGATTGAACTTGCAGCTATAGCTCTCATAGCAAGAGGCCATATTTTATTAGAGGATGTACCTGGGACGGGAAAAACAACATTAGCGAAAAGTTTGGCTAAAAGTGTAGACGCTAAATTTCAAAGGATTCAATTCACAGCGGATACTTTGCCTGGAGATGTTATTGGTCTCGAATATTTTGATGTGAAGGAATCAGAATTTAATACGAGGTTAGGTCCTATTTTTGCAAATATAGTACTAGTGGATGAAATTAATCGTGCTGTACCGAGAACACAATCTTCGTTATTGGAAGTGATGGAAGAACGTACTGTTACGATTGCCAAACAGACACATTCATTACCAGAACCTTTTTTAGTTATTGCAACGCAAAATCCTCTTGAATCGGCCGGAACATTTCCTTTACCTGATGCTCAGCTAGACCGTTTTTTACTTACTATACGTCAAGGGTATCCTACGAGAGAAGCAGAAAAGGAGATGATGAATCGTTTTCAAACGAATGATCCGTTAGCAACGTTACATTCAATTATTTCAACTGAAGAAATTATTACAGTGCAAAAACGTGCAAAAGAAGTTTTAGTAGGAAATGATGTGCAAGATTATCTTCTTGAAATCATTGAGGCAACGTGAAAGCATGAGCTAATTGAAATTGGTGTAAGCCCGCGGGGGACGTTGGCATTTATGAGAGCGATTCAAGCACGGGCAATATTAAATGAAAGAGATTATTGTACGCCAGATGATATAAAACTACTGGCTGCATCGGTTTGCGCTCATCGTTGAACGTTAACGATTGAAGGGGAGATGAAAACGACGAAAGCACAAATCATGAAAGAAATTCTTCATATGATTAGTGTGCCCGTGGAGAATGTACGATGAATCAACAACTTGTGTATACACCTTTAGCGGAGCCTTTCGTAATAGGAGTTATGTCAGTTGTAGCCGTTATTTTATGTGTATTTTCAAGTAATCTACTTATATTATCTCTCGTATTTTTGTATGTAATTTTAATAGGTGCGATGCATGTGTACATACGTAAAGTGTCTCGTGTTGAATGGGAATACAGTCAAGGGAATTCAAACATTTTTATAGGTGAAGCGAATATGTGCAAAATGAAAATTTTAAACAAGTCGTTATTCCCTATTTTCAATATCGTATTTCGATTTAAATGTGAAAATACGTTAACTTGGAATCATGATGAAATAAACAAAAATACGAATACAGGTTCAAATTATTATATGAATTTACATTTAAAAGGAAGAGAGTCAGTTTCATTTGATTTGCAAGCTGTAGCTATAAAAAGAGGAATTGCGAAATGGGAAGAAGTTGAAATTGTCATTACGGATCCCTTTGGATTCATAACGAACCATATAACATATAAACAAGTTGAAACGCCGTCTTATTTAGTTTTACCAGCTGTTCCGAAAATGCAAGTTCCTGAATTACAAGAATGGTCACAAGGATTTCGAAAAGCGATGTCATCACCCTTATATGATGAAACGAAAGTAATGGGAGTGAAGTCGTATGAAAATGAAGATTTTCGTTCCATCCACTGGAGTGCGACAGCGAAAACAGGGACGATAACTGCGAAAAAGTACGAGCGAACACAATCAGATAAATATGCGATTTATCTCAACTTGCAAAATAAAAGCGGTATTTCTTTGCGAAAGGATACAGAGGAACTAATTGAATTAACAGCAGGCATATGTAAACAACTGCTCATGCAAAACTGTTCATTTGAAGTATGGATCAATAGCGTAAAAGATAATGGGTTATTGCATATAAAGAACGGTCATAACCGGAAACATTTGCAAAATGTATTAAAAGTACTTGCCGCAATATCGGACCAAGATACGCCTGTATCTTCTACTTATTTTTACACAGCAGGCTTTCGTCGTAAAGAATTGGATGCAGTTCCTTTAATTCTTGGTACTTCCCCAAGGAAATACAGCAGAACGAATAAATGGGTTGTAATTAAAGAATAAGAAGGGGTTTATGTCATGGCTAATAAAGAGCGACATATGAAAGTGAAGATTTGGAGTGTTAGAGTTTTCATGATACTTTTCTTTACGGTTAGTGCGATAACGTTATCACAAGGTGTTGTGCATGTACAAGACATAGTAAAAGGGCTTTTTTCTAGCAAGACGAAGACAATATCGGAAAGAAATTATGATTTTACTAGTTTAGACGAACAGTTTGATGAACCTGAAAGAATTATAGATGAAGAAACAGGAGTTGTAGATACAAGAACAAAAATAGATAGGAAAATTCCACTTTTTGTACGAAAAAATTCATGGACTGATGTGTTTTCTGTTCTTTCAAATTCATGGATTAGTGTCGTTTTTTATGTAATTATTGCAGTGGTCATTCTATATGCTTTTTATAAATTAATGAGGAAAAAGGTAACGAAATCAGAAATAGAACAGGATAAACAATCGATAACAAAGGAAAATACGGATAGAACCGAAAAGAAAAAGAAAGTGATGCGTCAGTTTGAACAGTTGTTACCTAAAGATACGATAAGGAAAACGTTAGTTGAATGGGAAAGAACTTTACCATTTCACGAACAGAGAAGATCCTATGAAACGATGCAACAATGGTTAAAGAGAATTTGTAGAACGAGAGATATTATTCCGATATATGAGTCTGTTCGTTATGGTGAAAAGACGTATACGGAGTTAGATATAGAGAAGACTGTACGATGGATAGAGCGAGACGGGAAAGGGTGACGTTAATATAAGTAAAAAAAATTAACTGTAAATTAATTTTATTTACTTATATTTAATTATATGGTAATGCATACTTACTTTTTTATATCGCTAACAATGGAAAAAGGTTGCCTTAGTAGAGTATTGCTCGTTGAATTTTTTGTGAGGTTATCTTCATTACATCAATATAGGATGAAAAAGAGATAAATAAATTACGGGTAGTATGTAAATAAAAATTATAATTTATTTTTAAATTTTTGTAAGGGTGTGAAAATAGAATGAAACCGGTATTGAAAAACATACTCCTTTCCTTTATTTTTTCTGCAGCAGGGATGTGTTGGTTTCTGTTTATGTTAGTTAGAGGAGGCGGAGACTGGTTATTGTATTGGGTAGGTGTATTAATGGCCTTTTTATCTTTATACACATTAATAGATTTATATTGTAAGTATACATACGATAAAACATTAAGTAAATTGTTTATCAAAGCAACAGTTACTACCTTTAGTTTTGCCGTATTAGGAATCACCTTTGGTATTGTACACGAGCTATTACAGCCATGGAGTCTCAGTTTAATGGTTTGGTATTGGTTGTTAGTGTTACTTTTATATGTAACGACCATAATATTATTAGTTTTTGTAGTATTTGTTAATCGTAAAAATCATAATATCCTTGGAAGATATAGAATACTTATACTGCTTAATCTATTTCTTACGTTAGCACCAGTGCTGTGGCCATTACTATTTACTATTATCGGAAATGGCATGAACGCTAGTGCAGGATGGTAAAAGTGAATGAACTAAAAAGTTGATATAGGGTTTTAAGTATGTAAGAGAACGTGTTTTCATAAATTGAAAACACGTTCTTTTTTATTTTCATACATTGCTTTTTCCATTGGGTCATTAAATTTTGAACGTAAGTATTTCGTAAGGAATGGATAAGAAAAAAGAGAGGTTTATCATATAGGATGAAAGTATAGCTTGAATCAATACGATATGAATAGAGGAGAGAAAGCCTTATGAAAAAAAGTTATTCAATTAAGTTAGCGAGTTTGGCAGTTTTATTAGCGGGTACTACTTTATTCACACCAGGTTTTACTGTGAAAGCAGAATCTACTCAAAATATTTCTAATTCGTCAGAAGCACATGATCAAAAGAATCTGAATGGTTGGAAACGAGTCATGCAGGAAACAATCCAAATTGGAGCGCCAGGGGTATTAGCTAAGACGTATAATAACGGAAAAATTAGTAGTTATAATGCTGGCCTCGCGGATTTAAGTACAAAGAAATCGATGAAATCGGACTATCGCTTTCGGATTGGTAGTGTGACGAAAACTTTTACTGCTACGACTGTTCTTCAATTAGTAGGAGAAAATCGCGTGCAACTTGACGATTCTATTGAAAAGTGGCTACCTGGCCTCATTCAAGGAAATGGATATGATGGCAATCAAATTACGATACGTCAACTTTTGAACCATACGAGTGGTATAGCTGAATATTTAAAGTCAAAAGAAGCTGACATTATGAATTCGAAAAAAACGTATACAGCAGAAGAAATAGTGAAAATAGGACTTGCTCTACCTCCAGATTTTTCGCCAGGTAAAGGTTGGTCGTATTCAAACACAGGATACGTAATACTAGGAATGCTTATTGAAAAAATAACTGGTAATAGTTATGCGGAAGAAATTGAAAAACGAATTATTGAACCTTTGGACTTGGCAAATACGTTTTTACCAGGTAATTCACCAGTCATCCCAGGAAAGAATCATGCTCGAGGGTATATGAAAATTGACGAAACAAGTGAATTGAAAGACATGACGTATTATAATCCGAGTTTAGCTAATTCAGCGGGAGATATGATTTCAGATGCAGACGATTTAAATAAGTTCTTTTCATCTTTGCTCGGTGGTAAGTTATTGAAAGAACGCGAGCTAAAAGAAATGCTTACTACAGTTCCAATAGAAGGAAAAGATCTTGGTGATGGATATGGCCTTGGGATATATGAGACGAAACTTCCAAACGGTGTTTCAGTTTGGGGTCACGGAGGAGCAATTCCTGGGTATATGACTTTTGCTGGTGGAGTAATTGGAGGCAAGCATACATTTGCTGTCAATGTTAACTCTTTAGGTCCGGTTGATATTCTTACACAGTTTAATAAAATGATGCAAATTGAATTTAAGAAATAATAGATGAAAAGAGTTCTACTATAGAGGTATATAAGGACTTGTATGCGATTTAATTATTATTAAAATATAGTCTTAAAAAACCCCGAATCATGAGCAATTTACTTCCCATGATTCGGGGTTTTTACGTGCTGTTACAAGAAAAGTAATGATGTATTTAAATTTTTTTATTTTACTATAAATCTATTATATTTATTTGATATTTCTTATTTATAGTGACTTTTACATTTTTAAAATATTGGAACATACAAAGGTAAGTAGTTCTAGGTTTTGGAGTTAATAATAAGTAAATTCTGATTTTTGTTGAAAAATATTCGAATGTATTTCCTTAATTTACATAATAATGTACTTTTATCGTATGAATTAATATCTTAAAGCGTATTAATGTTGACGCATTTCCGAAGGATAAAACAAAACATTTTTGGAAGATGAAAAATAGAACACATATACAAGTCCTTTTTCAAAAGAAACAATATGTATGAATTAATAACAAATAGAATTAAGTATACAAAAATAGATAATTATGATTTGTGTCTAAATGATTGACTATTATGAAATTAATGATTAATATAGGTTTTATATTTTAATTCCATTTTTATTACAAATATGTATTTTATTGCAATTTAAATTGTGTTTTAAACTATAATTGAATATATTGTGAAAAAGAATAGGGAGCGGGAACAGCAATAGAAAAGGCTATATTTTCAAATTGTGTAATGAAATCAAAGGGAGGATAAATATGTATAAACAAGTAGTAGAACTGTTAGAAGAAGCGGCTATATCGTATAAACAATATACACATGAACCAATATTAGATTATGAAACAGATAGAAAAATTAGAGAAAGGTTTAAATTAGAAGGTGTACCCAGTAAAAGTTTATTTTTAAAAGATAAATCAAATAACTATTACATATTTGTAACTGTTGAAGGAGAAAAATTAGATTCAAAACTTATGAAAGAGTTGGTTGGAAAAAGGATTTCTATTTGTTCAGCCGAGGAGTTAATAGAAAAAACTTCTTGTGTTCCAGGATGCGTATCTCCATTTGGCTATTCAGATGAAATCACACTTATTATAGATCGAAAAATTTATAACTATAATAAATTTTTATTATCTCCCGGTATACCTGAGATAACAATTGAAATACCTACAAAAAGTATAAATGAAATTTTAAATATTGTTGAGAATAATATTTTACTATATGAGAAAAAATCATAAATATATTAGGGGGGCTTTTAGTAATGCCAACTACAAAAATGTATTTATACGATCAAAAGAGAATAATTGAAGAACAAAATAAAGGGATTTTAGATGAGTGGAAAACTGTATCTTTCAATAATTTTCACGATAGCATTTTAGATCAATCTAAACCATTTCCGTGTTATTTTGCAGTGGATTCTGAGAAACATGGTTGGTCTAGATATATATTTTCCGAATCGGCTTATGATGAAAATGAATTGTTCAAACTAAGAGATGGGATTTATGAATATATTAAAACATATCAACAAATTGCAAAGAGAACTACTTTAGTAATATTTTTTAAACCATCTAATAAACAATTACTGGCTGAAGAATACAAAAAACAATTTTGGAATGTATTACAATTTTTAATGAGAAATGATCCGGAGCCATGGAATGCAGAAATACCAATAGATTCTTATAACGCTAAATGGGAATTTTGTTTTGGTGGTGAACCTATATTTGTCGTTTGTAGGGCTCCAATATATTCTGAGAGAAAAAGTAGATATACAGGAACCGGCCTTGAAATTACGTTACAACCTCGAGGTACTTTGGATGATATTACAGGTGATACAAAACAAGGGAAACAAGTGCGGAAAGTGATTAGAAAACGTTTGTTAGCATATGATGATATTCCAATGCATCCAGATATAGGGGATTACGGAATAAAAGAAACCTTTGAATGGAAACAAATGAAGAAAGTGTAATGAGATGTCCTATTACGGGGTTGAAGAAAAATGATTAGCATGATATTCAGTTATATATTATTAGGGATTTCATTGTCTGCACCAGTCGGTCCGATTAATGTTGCTCAAATAAATAAAGGAATAAAAAATGGTTTTTTGAGTGCATGGTTAGTGGGAGTCGGGGCAATGTCAGCAGATGTTGTAATGATGTTTTTAATTTACTTTGGTATTTCGACTTATTTAACAACTCCAGTTGCTCAACTTTGCATTTGGATTTTTGGTTTTGTAACGATGATTTATTTGGGTTATGAAAGTATGAAAGAAGCTACTAAACAAGTTCAATATATTTCATCAGGTGAAAAAGAACATCCTTTAAAATCTTTTCTATCGGGGTTTGCTATCGCAATTTCTAATCCATTAAATATTATTTTTTGGATAGGGATATATGGATCAGTTCTAACTAGTGCCATGAATACTATTGGAAAAGAACAAGCTTTATGGTATAGTGCAGCCATTTTTGCTGGGATTATGCTTTGGGATATATTTATGGCTACATCTATTCATTTTGGTAGAAGATTTATTAATCATACAGTAATGAAATGGATTTCTATAGTAGCAGGCATTGTTTTAATTCTGTTTGGAATATATTTTGGCTACGAGGCAGTAAAAGGAACTGCTCAACTATTGTGAACTTTTTGATGATTAGAGAGAATAGTGATTTATTAGAAATTTATTCATCGCGAATCTTTTGGTTTTTGAATTTGTTAATCGATGGGTATAGGTTAATTCCTTATAGTAAAAGACTTATAGAATCATTCTATAAGTCTTTTTATTGCGGTATAGCAAAATATATAGGTACATTCTCTTCTCACAAGGAGAAATAAAATTCTTAACAAGAGCGATAAAATAAATATATAAGCAGTAAAGCAAATTTCAATCAAAGTAGCTTGTTTGCATTTCAAAAATCTAGAATATTTTTAATTGCTATGAATGACTTTCACACCTTTTGCCGGCACCCCTGCAACGACGGTGTTTGCAGGTACATCTTTTGTAATAACTGAACCTGCAGCAACAATTGAATTGTTCCCAATTGTAACACCAGGAAGTATTGTTGCGCTAGAACCAATCCATACATTTTCACCAATTGTAACAGGGGAAGCGTATGTCGTATTTCTTGTTTCTAAAGTTAGCCCGTGATTAAGTGTGGCAATTGTAACATTCATACCGATCATACAATTGTCTCCTATATGAATTCCGCCTCTATCTTGAAAAGAACATCCAGTGTTAAAAAATACGTTTTTTCCAATTGTAATATTTTTACCGAAGTCTGTATGAAACGGTGGAAAACACATAAAAGATGGATCAATGTTGTTACCTGTTAATTCACTAAATATCGCTACAATCTCTTCTTTAGAATGATAAGATGTATTTAATTTCATTGTTATCTTCTGGGCTTCATAGCTACATTGAACTAGTAGATCATGTAATTCTTTATCCTCGCCTGAAATAGGCTTGCCGGCCTTACAAAAATTTATAAAATCTTTCATATCCATTGTTATACTCCCCTCTAAAACGCTAATCTTTTCAATACAATCATAAAATGATACGATTCCAATATCAAATACCTATATTAAATACATTCATATGCTTATTAGCTATATGTAAAAGGAGACTATCGTGGAAATTCGAGTGTTACGCTATTTTATTGCTGTAGCAAATGAAGAAAGTATTTCAGCAGCTGCAAAACAATTACATTTGTCACAGCCAACATTATCAAGGCAACTGAAAGATTTAGAAATGGAATTAGGAATAAATTTATTTATAAGAGGAAATAGGAAAATATCATTAACAGAAGAGGGGAAATACTTATTTAAAAAGGCGAAGGAGATTGTTGATTTAGCAGATAAAACGGAAGCGAACTTAAAAGATTCAAAAGAAATGATAAGCGGGGAAGTTTACATTGGTGCCGGTGAAACTGAAGCGATGCATCTTATTGCGAAAACATTAAAAGTATTAATAAAAGACTATCCAAATATTCGATTTCATTTGTACAGCGGAAATGCTGATGACATTAAGAGTAAATTAGATAGTGGATTATTAGATTTTGGTGTCGTTATAGAGCCAACTGATAAACAAAAATATGAATATGCACAATTGCCAGCTAAAGACACTTGGGGTGTATTAATGTGTAAAGATAGTCCTTTATCGGATAAACAAGTTATTAGCTCAGTGGATTTAATAGAGAAACCATTATTCATTTCACGACAATCTACTGTTAGTAATGAATTAACAGGATGGTTTGGACAAAGTATAGATAATTTAAACATCGTCGCAACCTATAATTTGCTTTATAATGCAGCACTTATGGTTGAAGAAGGTATTGGATATGCATTATGTATAGATAAGATAATTAACACTTCAGGAAATAGTAAACTTTGCTTTAAACCATTACAACCTAAATTAGAAGCGAACTTAAATATTATTTGGAAAAAGAATCAAGTTTTTTCAAATGCAGCCCATGCCTTTATAAATCAGCTCCGAAATAGTATGAACTAATCATAATTTGAAATGCAAAGTAAAAAACGTGCCATCGTATTAAGGTGACACGTTTTTTACTTTACGAAATAGTCGTTATTCTTTCGAAGATTTCAGTAAAACAACTGCACAGAAATGTTTATGTTCAAAAGGAGAAGTAGTGAACAATAAAAACGATATTGATTCTGAAAATTGTTATTTTTATGATTATTAAATATAATAGGGGTACGTATTTAGTGGGCTTGTATGAAAAATAGTTTATTTAATTAATTATTTTTCATCTTAACTAATATAGCATTGGAGTTGAATACAGTGGAACAAAAGGATTTCAGGTGGAGTAACAAGCAATTAAGAGAACATGTTGAAATAATAGATGGCAAAAGAAGTCCGCACATTTTATTTAAGAATGCAACTTATTTAAATTCCTATATGCACGAGTGGATGCAAGCAAATATTTGGATCTATGATGATCGCATTATTTATGTAGGAGAAAGACTGCCAGCGCAACTACATAAATGTGAAGTCATTGATTGTGATGGAAAGTATATAGTTCCAAGTTACATAGAACCGCATGCACATCCATATCAATTATATAATCCAGAAACGTTAGCAAATTATGCGATGCAGTTTGGGACGACGACTTTTATTAATGATAATTTAACTTTATTTTTCACATTACAACGTGAAGAAGCATTTCGTTTATTAGATGAATTTGAAAAGATTCCAGCAAGTATGTATTGGTGGTGTCGTTTTGATGGACAAACTGAATTGCAAAACGGGGAATCTTTATTTAATCGTGAAGAAATAATAGAGTGGCTTAAGCATAAAGCAGTTCTTCAAGGTGGCGAGCTAACAGCGTGGCCAAAGTTATTACATGGCGATGATGAAATGTTACATTGGTTGCAGGAAACGAAACGATTACATAAAAAAGTGGAAGGACATTTTCCAGGAGCATCTGAAACGACTTTAGCGAAGTTAAAACTGTTAGGTACAGATTGTGATCATGAAGCGATGACAGGACAGGAAGCTTTCACTCGTCTTATGCAAGGTTACACGGTTTCCCTAAGAAATTCTTCAATACGCCCAGATTTAGAAGTGTTACTCAAAGAATTGTTGGAACTAGGAGTAAAGCAGTTTGATAGATTTATTCTTACTACAGACGGCTCACATCCTTCGTTTTATGAAAATGGAATGACAAACGTAATGATAGCTACCGCGATAAAACAAGGAGTGCCAATAATAGATGCTTATCATATGGCAAGTTATAATATCGCTCGTTATTATAATATGGAACATCTACATGGTTCAATTGCGACAGGTAGAATTGCTAATATTAATATTTTGGAAAGTAAAGAAAATCCGGTTCCAATAAGCGTACTTGCAAAAGGGAAATGGGGGAAGCGTGACGGAATAAACAAAAATGAATCATTACAAATAGACTGGAGTAAATTCAAAGTAACTCCAGTATTATTAAACTGGTCCATAGAAAAAGAGGATATGATTTTTTCTCATAAAATGGGTATACATTTATTGAATAACGTTATAACTAAACCATACACGAGTGAAATTGATTTAAACTGTGATGAACTTTCTCTAGATCATGATGAGTGTTTTCTTATGATGATTGCTCGTGACGGTACGTGGCGAGTGAATACAGTTGTGAAAGGTTTTGCGAAAGAACTAGGTGGTCTTGCTAGCTCTTATTCTGGTACCGGCGACATCATTCTTATTGGGAAGAATAAAGAAGATATGCTTACAGCTTTTCATAGAGTAAAAGAGCTTGGCGGGGGAATGGTAATAGCTGAAAAGAATGAAGTATTACACGAAATCGCATTACCATTGCTCGGGATTATGTCTAATTTAAAAATGAGTGAATTAATACAGGAAGAGAAACAGTTGGTGAAATTATTGCAAGAGCGTGGCTACAGGTATGACGATCCGGCATTTACCATTTTATTCTTTTCTGCGACGCACTTGCCTTTTATACGGGTAACGCCTATAGGACTATATGATGTGAAAAATAGTAAGGTAATGGCTTCACCGGTAAATTTAATAAAGCAATGTTAATATGAAAGGCTCTATAAAAGTCCAATTTATAGGGCCTTTCACATTGTTAGCATAAGAATATTGTAAGACTCAAATGATATAGTATATAAATCATTTGAGGTGATATGTAAATATGAAAAAAATATTTTACATTTTAAGCGTATTTATTTTGTGTGTATCGATACAACACGTTGTACATTCCCAATCAGATGCACCAAGGTTATCTTCTGATTGTCTTGAAAAAAGGAAAATTCGAGATGAGAAGTATGTGAAAAACATTATGAGGGACATTAAATCTACGTTTGATTTAAATATTGATGCACACAGTTTTTGGGAAGTAAGTAAAAGAGATCTGGAGGCTGCCCATTTGATGTATGGTGGAAAGGAAAATGATTCTTATTATAATTCGCTAACTAAAATTTATGATAGTGGTGGATTTAGCGAGCAGCCCAGCTTATTTGTGAGGGCGCAAGAAGCATTTTTACTTTATAAAGAAAAAGATAATATTAATGTAATGAAACGCCTTAAACTAGACGTTGAAAAAGGGGAATGGCTCGTTATAAAAACGAAAAAGAAGAAAGGGAAAAAAGTGAAATTCAAACCGTTACAATGTGAAAAAGATTATCTGAAAAAGAGAAATGAGTACCATAATGTAAAATGAAATAACGGAAATTTTGAAGGGGAAAAATTCCGTTAAGAATTGTAAATGAAGCGGTAGAAATTACTAATAATTTCACCATAAAAAAACGTCATTTTTTATTTTTAAAATGACGTTTTTTTATATACTTAAAGCTTTTGCATTGCACTTTCAATCCTCTTTACCAAATCAGCAGACACTTTATGAAAATACCCCAAAACAACCTTTCGAATATCATCAGAAATAACTTTCATATCACTAGCTAAGTTTTTAGCAAGATGTTCTTTTTCTATCGGTTTTAACTTCGCATAAAATTCACTAGGCTGCGTAAAGTCATCCTGTTTCGTAATAGAAGTTCTTTCAAGTTTACCTTCAACGTATCTTCCGTCACCGCTCGTTATTTGATTAGCAGGCGTCCAATTTTGCTGTTTGTTAATCGCCAATTTGCGAAATTCGGAACCAATTCTTCTTCTTTGAGAATCACTGTAAATGTTAGCACGCCCTTGCAGCATTTTATCATCTGATAGTTCTGCACCGTCTAGTAAATTAGAAGGGGAGAAGGCGACTTTTTCTACTTGCTCCATATAATTTTCAGGATTTTTATTTAATACCATTTTGCCTACTGGTATAAGAGGATACTTCTTTTCATCCCATACTTTTGTATCATCTAAAGGGTCATAAGAAAGATGTGCTTCATCTTTCGGATCCATGAGCTGGACATATAAACCGTATTCTACTGGTTTACCATTTGCAATTGCATCATATAAATCTTTCCCGCTATAATCAGAGTTTTCAGCAGCCAGTTTATTCGCTTCCTCACTAGTAATGTATTGTACACCTTCAAAGGGGTACCAATGATACTTTACATACTTTCGATTACCTTCTGCATTTCTCCATACATATGTATTAACACTATGTCCTGGGATGTGGCGAAGACTTTTGGCCGTACCAGCATCAGAATATAAATGGACAACGAAATGAATGGATTCAGGCGCTCTAGCGACAAAGCTCCAAAATCTATTAGGGTCTATTAAGTTATTTATAGGTGAAGGTAACAACGCTTGAATCGTTTCAGGGAAACGCATCGGATCACGAACGGAAAAGACAGGGATGTGATTACATAAAAGATCGAAAATGCCTTCTTCTGTATAAAACTTTGTAGAAAAACCGCGTACATTTCTAGAAGTGTCAGGTGTTCCTTTCCTACTAACGGCTAATGAAAATCGCACCATAACAGGAACTCTCGCATTAGAATTTTGTAAAAAACGTAGTTTAGTATGTTCAGACATTGGATAGATCGTTTGAAAATAACCGAACGCACCAAATCCTTTTACATGAACAGGTCTTTCTAAAATTTTTTCGTGAATAAATTCTTGTAGCGTCTCGTGAAGTACACTATCTTGCTTTAGAATAGGTCCACGTGAACCAACTGTTTGTGAGTGAAGTATAGCTTGTTCATTACGTTCTCTATTTTCATTAAAGTCATTCCCTAGTAAAGATTGCCCCTGTTTATCATAGTTTTCATCCATCTATATAGCCTCCAAATCTTTTTTGTCCATTGTTACTAAATATGATTTCATAGCCTTGATTATGTATGACACGCAAAGTCCAAAATGGTAACAGACCGCTAGATGAAAAAAATGCACATGTAGTGGACCTGTTGAAATAGAAGAAATTATGGAAAAATGAATATCGTGAAGAAAATTACTATTAAAATTTTAATCTGAAAAATGAATTTATACATGACTTTATAGAGAATGAACATAAATAAACAGGGAAAATAACTAGGAGGAATTTAAAATGTCGGATTGGTTTCAATTAGATAAAGAATATATGATGTCTACGTATTGTCGTACGAAGGTTGCGATAGAAAGAGGAGAAGGTTGCAAACTATATGATGTGGATGGTAAAGAATATGTAGATTTATTTTCTGGTGTCGGAGTGAATGTATTAGGATACAATCACCCGAAAATCGTGCAAATGACAATGGAACAAGTTACGAAATCGTTGCATCTTCCATTTCATTTTTTAAATCCAGTTGCGATTGAGTATGCAAAGAAATTAGTTGACTGCTCTTTAAAAAACGGAAAGGTCTTTTTTACAAACTCTGGTACGGAAGCGACAGAAACGACATTAAAATTAATTGATAAATATAGAGCTAATACGGGAGAGGAACGTGAAGGAATCGTAGTGCTGAAGAATAGTTTCCATGGGCGTACGTTAGGAGCACTTCATTTTACGAGACAAGAAAGTGTATATCAAAATTTTCCTAAAACATCGATTCCGGTATATGAAGTAGAGCGTGAGAATATAGAGCAATTAGAAGAAACAATCGTTAAAGAAAATCCAATTGCGATTATGCTAGAGCCTGTATTAGGAAGCGGGGGGATATACCCTTTATCAAGTGAATATTTACATGGTGTTCAAAACTTATGTGATAAATATAATGTTATTCTTATCGTTGATGAAGTTCAAAGTGGTATGGGGAGAACTGGTAAACTATTTGCTTATCAAAATTTCAATATTACTCCGGATATTATTCAAATTGGTAAGGGAGCAGGAGGCGGGATACCGCTTGGCGGAATTATTGTAGGTGAAAAGTTATGTGATGTATTTGCACCAGGAGATCACGGCACAACGTTTGCTCATTCTTCAATGGGAACCGCTTTAGGGTTAACGGTATTAAACACATTGATTGACGATGGTTTAATGCAAGAAGCGTATGAAACGTCACACTATCTAAATGATAAATTGCAAGAAATTCAGAAAGAAAATTCTTATTATATTCAGGAAGTCCGCCATGCTGGTATGATGTTTGGAATTAGTTTGAATGATACGAATGAAAATGTAAAGAAATTACAGGTAGAACTAATGGAGAAAGGGATGTTAGTTGATGTTACACAAGGGAATATCATCCGTTTACTTCCTCCATATATAATTAAAAAAGAAGAAATTGATGCATTTATTACTCAATTTATTTCTTGTATGGATAAAGTTGCTGCTGTAGTAAGTGCTTAAAAGTTAAAAGCTAAATTTTATATAAAGTGCACTCTAATTGTTAAAAATAGTTTTACAATTGGGGTGCATTTTTTATAGTTGAATTTTGTAAAATACAGTTGTTGGTAAATGATAACGAAAAAAATAGAAAGGATTTCATTATATTTGATACATGATTGAATGATATTTTACTGTTGAAGAAAAGAGAAAGTAAATATAAAGATAGTAGATAAAACGAGTGGTACTAACAACGAGTGATAGAACGTTTTGAAAATAATAGCATACGAATATATAAATAATAAGAATGAGGTGATATATTGGAAAATAATGATATTCAATTTACTTCTTTACAAATGAGAACGGATAAATATGGTTGGGCTGGTATTCAATATGCAAATAAAAAGCAAGCCATCTTATATACTCGAAACGGAGGAGTAGAATGGGATGTTGTTAATCCTCTAAATTCAATTGTATTATTTGCATATCCAATAAACGCTCGAAGCTCTTGGGCATATGGTTTAACAAAAACGAATGACGATCTATTGCCAGCTATATTTTATACAGTTAATAGAGGGGAAAGATGGAGTGAGTTTATTTTACCGGTTGAAGAAGATTGGGAGAAATCGACTGATGTTCAAGTGCAATTGCATGCTACGAATATGGATAGTATATGGATTGTATTATCTAGAAAGCTTGCATCAAATAAATTTGAACATAATTTATACTATTTGAAAACGAAAGGGAAAGCTTGGAAAGTAATAAAAAATATAAGTATTAGTGATAGTATTTCAGGGATAACATTTATAAACGATTTAGTCGGATTTATTTCATTACAAAAACATTATGAAACATCAACGGTATTTAAAACAATAAATGGTGGGGAAAGTTGGCAAGCTATAAAAGATATTCCAAGTCTTGAAGGGATTAATACTGGGACTGCTATGGCTTATAAAGCAATCTACAAAAATAACCTATTAGTAATACCAACTAAAATGAATGATGATAAATTTTTAATGAATTACTCATTTGATAAGGGGAATTCGTGGCATATTTCAAATAAAACAATAAATACTAGTAAAGTGGCTGTTTCTTTTTTTAGTTCCTATTATGGCTGGGTTATAAATAGTGAAAATGGAAGTGTATATCAAATAATAAAAAAAGGATCAAAATGGATAAAAGAATCAAGTAATCCATTGTTAAAAAATGTATTTTGTTTGCATTTTTTTAATCGGCGTAAAGGTTGGGCGTGTAATAAAAAAGAAATATTTACTACAACAGATCGCGGTATAACATGGAAAAAGGTAGTATATAAAATTAATAATATTGATAAATTTGTTTAATAGAGTCCTAAAGAAATTAGGACTTTTTTTGTTTTTAAATGGTGAGAGTTGTAACAAACAATGATAAGAGGAAGGAGGTAAGTGCAGAACTTATATTTTCAAAAATAGACGGTTGTTTTTACACAGTATAATTCACTTTTGAATATGTTAATAAAGTAGCAAATTCATAGGAAATGGTAATACTTAATATTTTATCCCACTTTAATAGGCAGTAAGACCCCCACCTCAAAATTTAGCGAAAGCAAAGAAGTTAGATGGGGGTCGGGCTGCCCATAAAAGTCCGATTGGTTCAACTAATAATCAGTGGGGGATGAAGAAAACCCCCACTGATTAAAGTTTCACTTTATGTCACATGATGTGCAAAGGGGGCGTGTAATGAAATCGTTAACGGTTATTATTTTGTATAGTGAAAGAGCACAAATATTAGAAGAATCAATTCAATCTATATGGAAGCTAAATCCTCTTGAAATTATAATTTTCGTTCCTAACGATAGAAGTAATTTGTATGAAATAGCAAAGAAACATAAATGCCATATTGTTTTGAGGGATAAATATAGTACGTATTATGATGGGTATGAAGCTTCTGTAAAGGCAGCTAAAGGAGATGTATTGTTATTTGTAGATAGTAATTTTTTATTATCTTCAAATGAAATGAAGAATTTTATTGAGCCAGTTGTTACAAATCAGGCTGATGTAGTATTAAACAAAATAGATAAATTTATAGAAGTTGGTAAATGTCCAAATACGGATATTGTTTGGAGAAAAATGTTAAATGAAATTTTAAGTCGACCAGATTTAAAAAGCAATTCAATACTTTCATTACCATATGCACTTACGAAAGAAGTAGTGGTAAATATCGGCTTTGATTATATAAAAGATATCGTTCTAGCTCATATGAACATAGTTAATCAAGGCTGGCGGATTAACGATCAATATGCAATAAAAACGTTATCTAGAGATGAAACGTTAGAAGAGGAAGGTTATTTAGTTAAAAAAGAATTGTCAGAAAATGAAAGGGAGAAAGTGGGAAAATATTTAATCGGTATTTCTAAATGGATAGAGAAAAAGGGAAAAAGAGTAGGGTTTACTGATGCAGGAAAAAGAAGAGATATTATTCAAAGATTAGGTGAAAGCAAGCAGTATCCTTCGTATCATCGAGGTTGGGGAATGCATTCTTCAATTTATGACGGGAAACAACTATCTGTCATTATACCAGTGCAAAATGAAGAAGAGACTATAGAACAAGTAATACTTGAGGCAAGAAAAATAGAACCGCTAGAAATAATTGTCGTTGTAAATGGTTCGACAGATCAAACGGCCAATATTGCTAAAAGACTTGGTGCTACTATTATTGAATATAACGAACGACTTGGTCATAATGTTGGACGTGCTATTGGAGCGCTTGAAGCTACAGGAGATATCCTTTTATTTATTGATGGTGATTTTAGTGTTTCAGGAAGTAATTTGCATCACTTTACAAAAGCAGTTTCAGCTGGTGTAGACATAGCATTAAATGATTTGAATCCGATGTTACATCCTCCGTTTTATGTTGTAGACGTCGTAAAGTATATGCTTAATTTAGCATATAATCGTCCAGAATTAAGTAATGGCTCATTAGTAGCAATTCCACATGCTATGAGTAGATCATGTTTAGATGCAATAGGCTGGGAAAGTTTACTATGCCCTAGTCTTGCACAAGTAAAAGCTATATTACAAGGGTATAGAGTAGAATGTGTACATTACGTTGATGTTGTAAAACCGAATAGAATTCGTTTAATGGAGAATGTAAGTCATAATGGACATCCTCCAGCGGTATTAAGAATAATTGGTGATCACGTTGAAGCTCTCTCTTACTTAATAGAACACCTTGAAATAGATGGAAAGGGTGATTAAACTGTTAGACCAGTACAAAAAAATTAACATTTCATATGAAGAATTATGGCAAATGGATTTTCAAACTACAGAACCATTTATACTCAAGGTTGATTGGGGTAAAGTAACGTATGAATTTTTAATTCGTATTAAGCCGGGTGCTTCTAACACTATTGTTTTTGGATCCGGAGCAGGTGGATTTCAAGAACAGCCAATCGGTCCACCTATTTTTCATAGACATTCTTGGATGGAAGAGTTTGAAGATACTGTTATATATTATAATGATCCTACATTATATCTTGGAAAATTATCTTTAGGTTGGGGACAAGGGGAGTTAGATAGATTTTACTTACAAGATATAGCAAATATTTTAGAAATATTATTTACAAAGTTAAAAATTGATTCGAAAAATGTGTTGTTTTATGGCAGTTCCGGGGGAGGGTTTATGTCTTTAATTTTAGCTGGATTCGTTAAGGGCTCCACAGTTTTAATTAATAATCCTCAAACAAATTTATTAAAATGGATACCTGTACCAATAAATCTAGTTTTTGATTTGTCTTATCCAGGTTTATCAAGAGAAGAAGTTGAGGAGAAATTTGGCGAAAGAATTAATGTTGTGAAATTTTTTAATCACATTAAATATGTACCGAATATTTATTTTTTGCAAAATTTCGCGTGTGAATTTGATGTGCAAAATCATTTAATACCATTCATTTCTGAATTAGAACAACTGGATAAAGATACAGAAGTAAATCAAATTGTAATAGACTTATATTTCGATAAAAAAGCAGGGCATGCAGCGGTAGGTAAGAGTGAAACAATTGAATATATAAAAAAAGTAAAGCCTAATCAGACTGTAAAAAAAGAACAAAAAGAAGTGGCACTGTCAGTCGTTATAGTTTTAGGAGAAGAAAAATCAAAATTGAATCAAATTTTAAACAAAGTGCACCATATAAAACCATTAGAAATTATCATTGTAGCTGATGATAGAATGAGTGCGATACAATCCATACCTACATTTGTTGAGAGTAACGTTGTTGTTATTGAAGAGAAAAATAAATGGAAAGCACCAGTTTATGGGGCGAAAATCGCTAATGGAGATGTAATTTTATTTTTAAATGGAGAAGATGTTATTTTTTCGGTAGAATTAGAACGATTTATAGAACCACTACTAAAAAAGGAACAGGATGTAATCTTGAATAACATAGACTCTGTATGTTTTGAAAAGATGAGAGTAGAATGGCCAAGCATTGCTATGGTGTATAGAAAAATAGTAAATGATGTATTGGGGCGTATGGATTTAAAATATGATTCGATGTTATCTATGCCATATGCCATTATAAAAAAAGCAATTGAAGACATTGGATATGACACCTTGCAAAATCCCGTTCTAGCGCAAATAACTCTTATTGAGAAAGGGTGGCGACTACAATCCTCGTCAGCTATCACTACCACCTCTTTGAATAATATAGCCGCAAACAAAACCTCTTTCTATAAAAATGAATTAACTAAATTAGAAGTATGTGAGATTAAAGAAAACATAAAAGCTTTGGAAAGTTGGTTACAACGAAAAGATGATAGAGGTAACTATACAGATGGAGGAAGAAAAAGAGAAATTATAGAGCAACTAAAAAAACAAAAGAATTATTCAAGTTTTCATAAAGGATGGGGTATGAATTCATCGATTTATAATGGGAAACAGTTATCAATTATTATACCAGCACAAAATGAAGAAGCGACGATTAAAGAAGTTATTCTTGAGGCAAGAAAAGTTGAACCGAAAGAAATAATTGTTGTCATTAATGGGTCAACAGATCGGACAGAAGTAATTGCAAAACAATTAGGAGCAACCGTAATTGTTTATCAAGAAGCATTAGGGCATGATGTAGGACGGGCAATTGGTGCACAAGAAGCCACAGGGGATATACTTCTCTTTATTGATGCTGATTTTGCTATTCCAGCAAAAGATCTTCATCCGTTAACGCAGGCTGTTGCGGATGGTGTTGATATGGTTTTAAATGATTTAAATTTAAATCTTAGATTTCCTCTATATATTGTAAGTTTATATAAATATATGTTGAATATTGCTTGTAATCGTAAAGATTTAGGTGTGGGATCCACAATTGCTGTTCCCCACGCTATTAGTCGAAAATGTTTAGAGGGAATTGGCTGGGATACTCTTCATACAGCGTGTGTTGCGCAAGTAAAGGCAATATTAGAAGGATATAAAGTTGAATGTGTCCATTTTGTAGATGTAATGAAACCAAATCGTATTCGTCCAAATGAGCACTTTGCAACAGTAGGACATCCACCAGCTGTATTGAGAATTACCGGTGATCATGTAGAAGGGCTTTCATATTTACTAAAGAATAGGGATTTTAAAGATTTATTTTAATTTGGAAGATACTTTACTAATAAGCGTAGAATAGCAACGGATAGAGTATAAGTTGAGTATTGGAATGAAAACAAAATTTAAAAAAGTGACCATTTTGGTTCAGGTGTAAGTGAAAAGTAAAAACTTCTTAAAATACATGAAGAGGTTTTTACTTTTTTATTTTAACTTATTTTAAGTATATCAAGTAAAAAATAAATAAAGAAGTAACGATAAGTTCTATATAACTTAATATCAGATGCAAGTAAGGAGGGAATACCTTTTCTTACATCAATAAAAGGTGTTTTAATATGTATTTAGAAATTAAGGTCTATCCAAATGTTGGGGCAGAAATATCTCTAAGGTGCAATTATGAATTTTCATCTGATTTTAATGTAATACCATTTACCGCATGTATTTCTATTTCAGTAAAAGATGATCTGAATTTGTTAATTAATTTATCTAGTTTAATAATAAATTAAACATATATAAAACTGATAAGAAAATAGCAGCTAATTTATAAAATTTAGTAGGAGAGTCGTGTCTAAATTCGATAAACTGCATATATTGTTAAGAGAAAGGAGGGAGAGTTATGGCATGTACTACGAATAATGTTTGTTTAGATGTGTGTCTTAAAATTACAATTACCCCTGGTAGTGGAATTGATGCAGAAGTGGATTGTGGGGGCACATGTGGGACAAGTCCTACAATTGTAATTAGTCCTAGTGGATCAATTGTTATTACTTTACCATTAGTTGCATGTTTCTCAATTGCACTAAAAGATGATTTAAGTGTTGAATCTTCATTAACAAGCCTCTCTTTTCAAACTTCTTAAGAAAATAAGAAAAGAAAAGCCTGCCTTCTACTTTTCTTTTGAGCTGATGTAAAAATAAAAAAGATGGTTACAAACCATCTTTTTTATTCTGTCATATATTAAAAATGAGATAATATATTATTTAGTAGGCAGGATGTATAATTAAAAGTACTCTTTTTGTTCGATCAGGTAAGAAATTGCTTCTATATGATCACCAATGATTTGTTGTGTTGCTAATGAAAGGCAACCTTGCTCAGAGAAGTGTTTTTCAGGTCGAACACGATTCATTTTATCGACGTCGACAGAATGGACATTTTGCACATGAAAGCCTGCTAAAATTGTTTTAACTTGACTTAAGGTTGGTGAAAGAAGTGAATTAAACCCAATTGTATGAATGCATTTTCGACTAAAAGCATGAGGGACAGCAATTGTGGATCCCATACCTAAATCTTTTCGATTACATGCTAAGTTAATAGCATATTTACATGCGGTGACGATAGAATAGGGGAGACGATACATATAGTAGTAATCTAGTTTATTTAAAGCTAAGTCCGTGCCATTTTGAATAGATTGTACAAATGGTAATAAATCACAACTAGAAATTAAGAAATCTCCATCTATAAATAATAATATGTCACCTTTGGCAAAATAGGCACCAACAGCACGTCCCGTATCATTTCCAAGTGCTTCTTCGTAACTAATAACTGTTGCATCGCAATCCTTCGCCAATTCCTCTGTTTTATCTGTTGATCCATTAACAATAACGATAATTTCAAAAGGTTTTAATTTCTGCACCTCAAAAATGACAGATTCTATCGTTTTTTCTTCATTTTGAACAGGGATGATAACTGATAATTGTTTATCTCCATAAGTATTCGAATAAAACTCTTTACCTGTAATTATTTTTGGAGTGGATTTTTGTTCCCCGTTGTGAAGCCCTAAAATAATATCCCGCTTTCGATTATTATCGGTATAGTTTCCCCTTTGATCTCGCACTAGATTGATCCAATTTGCAATGGCTGCAAGATGATAATGAATGAGTTGAGTTGAAGGAAAAAAGGGAACTTGAGGGATAGAAATGTTTAATTGATCGCAAATCCGAAATTTATGTTCAATAATTTTCATTTGTGCCAATATTGGATTTGATAAACTATCTGAAGTAATTACCTCAAGTACTTCTTTTGTCATTGCATAGGGAGGAAATAATAAGGAGTTAACATTTAAATCTGGGCGATGAAAAAAATGATTCGTAACTTGCTGCCAAATCATTGCTATATTTGGCTGTTGTTTTTGATAGAAAAAATTATCTAAATTATTTAATACGACGTCAGCCGATTGTTTTAGTAATGGTTGAAGAAATTGTATAAGTGAGGGGGAGTGAATAATGTAATTTTCATCTAAAAATAAGAGGTACTCTCCCTTTGCTTTTTTTGCACCAATTACATAACAATTAGTAGATTCTATCGGCTCTTTTAGTGTAATAATTTCACAATTGTAAGATCGCGCAATATCAATAGAATCATCGACACTACTGATAATAGTAAGGATAATTTCAAAAGGTTGTAGTTGTTCACATGCTTTCAAAATTTTAGGTAAATTTTTTATTTTATGTTGTATGGGGATAATAATAGAAATTGAATTTTTACACATAAGCAGTCTCCTTTTTAATCAGAGGTAGTTGTTAATAAGATTAGATAAAAGAGGAGATATATTTTCTTCTTGTTATAAGGATAACAATCATTTAGTTTTATCAGACTCACAATTTTCTTTACTTGTATTAGAACCTTTATTTATTCCAGAAGCGAGTAAATTATTGAGAACGCTAAGGTCTAATTGCAGAGGGATGGAGTTTTCGGATGGAGTTTTCTCATTTTCTTTTTTTGTAGTTAATATAGTCTTTATATTTTTAATTTCTTTATATTGTTTTAAGGTAATGAAAAATCCAGAAATAATTAAGAGAAAAGAAACAGTAGTAAGTGAAAGTATTATTTCCAACATAAAATAGCCTCCTTTAAAACTATAATAATATTATAGTTGAATGTAATAAAACAGAATTCGAGCTAATGAGTTCACTTTTTAAATATATGCAAATCTTTAGTAAAAGTTACTGGTTTCTAAGTTATAGGAAACAATTATAGAAACGTTATAAATATAAATAAATGAAAGGTTCATTTGTAGTGTAAAGGTATATATTATATAGCCTAAACTTCATTTTATAAAAAGTTCAATAGGGTGTAAATTTATACAAAAAGAGCATTTAATTGGACAAATAATTAATTATGTGAAATAATAATGACAGACAAGGAGACGTTGATTTTCCTTAAGTGCTTCGAATTAATTTTATTCAATAAGAGAAGGTGTGCTTAAAGAAGTTAAATTAAAAAAGGAGCTGATTTATTATATGCAACAAAATAATGATTTAAATTTTGAACCTCAAGACGTTAATATTGTCAATCCTAAACAAGCCAGGAAAGCAGTAGTTGCTACTGGTATAGGGAATGCAATGGAGTGGTTTGACTTCGGATTATACGCGTATTTAGCGGTTATCTTAAGTCAATTATTCTTCTCAGGTGTTGATAATAGTGGATTGCAACTTGTACTTACATTCGGTACATTTGCAGCAGCCTTTCTCGTTCGACCAATCGGAGGTGTATTCTTTGGTAGAATAGGAGATAAGTACGGCCGAAAAATCGTGTTAAGTACTACTATTATTTTAATGGCACTTTCTACATTATTCATCGCATTACTACCAACCTATGAACAAATTGGTGTATGGGCACCAATACTACTTTTAGTTGCGCGAATGATTCAAGGCTTCTCTACAGGCGGCGAATATTCAGGAGCAATGGTTTATATCGCAGAATCTTCTCCAGATAAAAAGCGTGGTATACTCGGTAGTGGTCTTGAAATTGGAACACTCTCAGGTTACATTGCTGCATCGGTAATTGTTACCATTTTGACGTTATTGTTAACAGATGAGCAAATGCTCAGCTGGGGCTGGCGTATTCCTTTCTTAATAGCTGCACCAATTGGTTTGGTCGGTTTATATTTACGCCGTCATTTAGATGAATCTCCCATCTTTGAAGAGATGGAAAAAGCACAAGAGGAATCTGAAGACAACGAACAATTTTCATTTATGGATATATTAAAATATCACAAAAAAGACTTCTTATTAAGCACAGTAATTGTCGCCTTCTTTAATATTACGAATTATATGATTCTTTCGTATATTCCTTCTTATCTAACTCAAGTACTTAAAGTCAAAGAAACAACTGGCTTATTAATTATTTCAATTACGATGGCACTTATGATTCCACTGGCATTATATTTCGGTAAATTAAGTGATAAAATTGGTAATAAACGCGTCGTGCAAATTGGTTTACTTGGTTTAACTGTATTTGCAATTCCAGCATTTATATTAATAGGTAACGGACATATTGCTGCTATATTTGCAGGTATTTTCATTTTAGGATTCTTCCTAAGTGTATATGAAGGAACGCTACCTTCATTATTACCATCACTATTTTTCACTGATGTACGTTATCGAGCACTTTCGATCTCATTTAATATTTCTGTATCAATATTCGGTGGAACAACACCGCTCGTATGTTCATACTTAGTTCATGCTACTGGTAACCCGCTTGCACCAGCATTTTATTTAGCAGGTGTAAGTATTATTGGATTAGTCGCATTTAGTGTATTATTCGTTACAACTTCAGGACGTGCGCTAAAAGGCTCATATCCTACAGTAGAAACGAAAAAAGAAGCACACCAAATCGCTAAAGAAGACCCTGAAGAAACACTTTGGTGGCATGAAGAGTCGTTAGAAATTGAAGCAGGGAAGAATGCTTCAATTTAACAAGTAACGTAGAAGTATAAAAAGACTCCTATGAAAATAGGAGTCTTTTTTTGTTATGTTATTTCTTTCTTTTCTTCAAATTCTTCTGATACAAATAAAGCTTATGAATCTCTTCCTTAAATTCCTGAAGTAGCATCATATCCTCACTATTTGAATAACGTACTGTATTATAAGCATTTACAATAATATGACTCTGAATACTTACATCTTCTTCACTATTTATTCTTTCTAACCATGCTTCAACAGTTTCTCCTCGTTTTCTATTTAAAGGAGGAGTTAATTTACTCTCCAGTTTAAAAATTTCTTTTCGAATTTCATTATGTGGCGGTTTGTTTCGTTTAAAATGTTTTAAACTCATTCCTTCTTTATCAGTAATGATAGTAGATTCGAAGGCAGGCATATTTGGTAAACTGAATTGTTTTCGTTTTTTTATTATTTTCCAAACGACGTAAATAGCAATGGTTGTACAGACTATTATTGTAATGCTATTTATAAGTGTTGGATCAAAAGTACGATGTCCAAATTCATCTTTAATTTGAGGATCTTTTAAATTCCCTTTATTCGACCAAAAATCGTCAGTTTCTTTTGATTCAGCTGCCGAAAATAATGGATTAATGGCGTATCCAAATCCTAAAGCAACTACTTGTACGACATAAGAAAAAAGAAGCCGAATGTATGGGAAAATAGGAATAAGGAAAGCACTAATTATTCCAATCGTAATAAGAGAAGCGAAACGTAATAACTGTTGATTACGGTTTATCCCGGTTAACCAAAATGTAATCATAATGTGTAAAACTAAAAGTAATAGTTTCCACAAAGGTGGAAAGGGCGCATAAAATATGGCTGAAATACTAAACCATACAATACCACCTAATGACTTTTGAACTGGATATCCGGGTCCAACTACATGTACGATAAAGAAGAAAAGCGGTAACATAATTGTGCCAAACAGAGAGAAAGGGAGAAAGATAGAACAACCAATTATTTGAGTCATTAACAGTATGACAAAACCTGTTGTTTTTTTCTTCATTAGTTTATGGATAAGAAATACTCCAATATAGCCTGTTGCTAAAAATATAACAATGCCGATGAGTTCATCTCTTTCCGTTAATAACGAAAGGAGGAGCAGCAGAATAAAGTCATTAACGTGATAAAGCCAAGTTTTCAAGCTTTTCCACCATCCCTTCGTTATTAATGAGAAACGTAGGCTGAGAGAGAAGAGGGAGTTCATTTCTCTGTAAACCAATGTATATCATTGTAGACGATCGTTCTCTTTTTCTCGTTACATAATGAAGAAATCCTTGTTTCGGAAGTAAAGTACTATCATCTGAAATACGCGCTAATTCCTCTAAAGATATTCCGTAATGTGTTTGCCCTTCGTTTAATGGTAAGTGCAGAGGACCACCTTCAGCTAATACACTAATAAATAGTTCAAACGGTATTTGATGCTTCGTTGCGTATTGACAAATGTATGTTGCAAATGAAATAAGGTCTTCTATATTATCTTTCCAACCAAACCCGCGATCAGCAGCTAATGAAAGACAAATCGTCCAACTATAATTTTTTACAGGTTCATATTGCTTCGCCTGTAATTCTTGCATTTTAGCAGATGCTTTCCAATGAATAGAGCGGAAAGACTCACGTTCATATCGTTTAACACCGATAATAGATGTTTCATCATTGTAAAAAGAAAAATTCGTTCGATAAGATCCGGTTAAAAGTTGCTGTAGTTCTTGTAAGCCTGCTACTTCTTTAGGAGAAGGGTACACAATAATTTCAGTCCGTAATTTATCAAAAATAGGCAAATGTACAGTTAAAAGATGAAAAGGATCTTTCAAGACACATTCGAACTGTTCAATTTGAAACACACCACGTTTCGTTGCGGTTAATGTTAAATCCCACTTTTGCGCCGAATGAGCAGGTTGTGAAAACGGGAAAGAGAATAGTGTTTTTGATATTTGTTCAATTCCTTGATCTTTTTGTGGTAGTAGGGACGGATTTAAATGGAAATAACAAACGCCGTTAACGAGTGGTATATTTGCCCCGTTTTTTAAATGAATAAAAAATTGCCCAGATTCATTAGGAAAAAGCCGAGTAGTTTGTTTCTCATTTATAACTTCAAATTTCTTCTCTATGTAAGCTACATATTTATAAATAAAAATCGCAAATAAATAGTAGAAGAAAAAGAAAAACATAATGATTCGTTGTGGCATAAAAAATGTGAATAGTATAGCACCTGGCACACTTAATTGAATAATATGAAGTTGGAAAAATAAAGGTACAGTTACAACACGCTGTCCATTCATGTTTGTTCAATCTCCACTGGTACGTCAACTTCTTTTAAAATCCTTTGTATAATTTCATTTTTTGTCGTGCGTAATGCCCCTTCCATTGATAAGACGATACGATGATTCCAAACAGAAGGAACTAAAAATTGTATATCTTCTGGCGTGCAATATTCTCTGTCGCGTAAAAAGGCTAGTGCTTGAACTGCGCGTACTAAAGCTAATGTGGCACGCGGGCTTACACCATTAGCGATGTAATCATGATTTCTTGTAGCGTGAGCAAGTTTAATAATGTAATGTTCTAACGGTTCTGATACGAAAATTTCTTTTACTCGTTTCTGTGCTTCTAAAATATCATCTAAAGAAATAACAGATGTGATACTTTCTAGTGGTACATCGTTACGAAAACGTCGCATCATTTGTAGTTCATCTTCTGGAGATGGATAACCAATTGAAATTGTCATTAAAAAACGATCAAGCTGTGCATCTGGTAGAGGAAACGTTCCTTGTGATTCAATTGGATTTTGCGTCGCAATAACAAAGAACGGTTTCGGAAGAGGAGTAGATTGTTTTTCAAGCGTTACTTGTCGTTCTTCCATCGATTCTAATAAACTAGACTGTGTTCTAGGCATAGCGCGGTTAATTTCATCCGCAAGCAAAATATTGGTCATAACTGGTCCAAGTCTTAATTCGAATTCACTCGTTTTCGGATTGAAATATTCAATACCTGTTACATCACTCGGAAGTACATCAGGTGTAAATTGGACACGAGAAAAATTACCACCAATACTTTTAGAAAGTGTTTTCGCAAGTAACGTTTTCCCCGTACCAGGCACATCCTCAAGCAGTACATGTCCGTCAGCAAGCAAAGAAACAAGTAATAAATCAATAACATTTTCTTTACCGACAAAAACTGATCCTATATTTTCTTTCAATTTATTTATCATATGTATCATTCCTTTCAAAATATAAACGAATATTTCTATATTTTAACAAATTATTCAGAAAATTGATATGATTTTTTAATTTAAAGAAATAGATATTAAGTTATTAAATTACCTTGCATATTTTGGAATATGATTATACAATATCGATATACGATGTATCGTTAGTCGATATATCAGATAACGATGTATCGGAGGTAGTTATAATGAATGCGAAAGCGAAAAAATATATTCCGTTAACAGAGGCGACATATTACATATTGTTATCACTAGTGAAACCAATGCATGGATATGGAATTATGCAAATGGTAGAAGAGATGACAAATGGAGAAGTAAAACTCGGTCCTGGTACTTTATACGGGAATACGACGAAGTTACTAAAAGAGAAGTTAATAGTTGAAGTTGCCTCTACAGATAGAAAGAAGTGTTACGAGTTAACACCACTGGGTAGAGAAGTGTTAGAGCTAGAGTATAACAGGTTGCAGAGATCTGTAAGGAATGGGAATAGTATTTTAGGGGAGTGAATGGAAGATGGAGACTAAAAGCGTATTTAAGTTTTTTACGGCATGGAATTTAGAAAAAGAAGAAGCTTTTTTACGAAAGATGCATCAGCAAGGTTGGGCATTACAAAAATACAATTTAATGTATCAGTTTAAGAAAACTGAGCCAAAAGATGTAATATATAAAGCTGATTTTAGATTGGTTTATAGAGATTCGAAAGAACAACAACAAGAGTACTTCGAAATATACGAAATGTCTGGTTGGAAACGCGTAACAAGTTTCACAAAATGGAATTATTTTTGTAAAGAGGTAGAAGAGGTAAATGAATTACCTGATATATACTCAGAAAAGGAGACGAGGGTACAAAAGCTAAATGAGTTATTGCTATTCCTTGTTATTATATCAGTAAGTATATTACCATCAATGTATAACCTATTTTTAAGCCCGATGGAATCAAGAGTGCCAATTTGGGCGAAAGTTATGACAGGTCTTACAGGTTGTATGTGGATGTACTTCTTTATAAGACTCACTTGGAAAATTAAGAAATTAAAAAGTGAAATATTATAATAAAAAGTAGAATTAAAAAGAAGTTGATTTTGTAGGGAGAAATATCGGGATCAACTTCTTCTGGTTTTATATAATTGCATTTTTGTTCGCTCTTTTTTATATAATAAAACTCTATATAAAGGTAAGGGATTAATAGTTGCAAAGATTAAACCGCAATATCCCGAAAATAATAAATGAAGAAAAAACGATTCATATTGAGGATCAAAAAATAAAAGATGACAAAGAAGGTGTGAGGTGTAATTTATAATAAGGAAGAAAAATGTTTTTTCATTAACATATGAAACAAAAAACCCCCTATAGAAAAGTGGTAGGGGGTAATAAAAATGTTTAAGAAAAAGACTGATTTTGCGCAGGTTTAATAAATTGTTCTGGGTTTTCAACAAGTCCGCATACAGCACATTGGACTCTATATGTTGGTCCTTGATAGGACATATGAAAAGCATTCATCGTTTCATTTGTGTATTCTTCTTCTACTTGACCAGTTTGTGGATTTAACTTGACTGGTTTTACTTGTTGCTCAAGAATATTAAAGCGAGTACGGTTCGTTTTACAGCTTGGACATAGCATTGGTTCCATATGTATACACCTCCATTTGTAGCATTTCTTAAACTCATTAATTTTATGCAAGAAAAAAACTTTCTCAATATAAATGGGTGTTCAAAGTATTCAAAATTCAGAAAAAATAAAATATAATAAGAGTACGAACTGGTTATGTCCAAACCAAATCTCCTGTTTTATGCCAATAAGCTGGGGGGCCGAGAAATCGGCCTCGTTTTTTTGTGCTCGTTGCTATAAGGAACAAGGTTTTTATGAGACATTTGTCGAAATTTTAGGGATGGATATAAAGGAGGATGTAAAATGAATTTAAAAATGAAGTACATCATTTTATATGTAGAAAATTTCGAAGAATGTTTAAGATTTTATAAAGATATTTTACAGTTACCTATAAAAGCGGAGCATGGTACATATATTGAATTTAATACTGGTTCTACAATTTTAGCGATGAACAAAAGGCAAGATGTGAAAGAATTAACAGGTCTACCACTTACAGAAGGCGAGTTACAATCTTCTCATTTTGAATTGGGATTCGTTGTTAATCATGTACAAGAAACAATCGAACAATTTAGAGAGCAAGGAATTAAAATCTTAGTTGAACCAATTGTGAAACCGTGGGGACAAACAATTGCATACATTGCCGATCCAGATGGGAATTATATTGAAATTTGCAGTTCATTAGAATAGAAGGAGAAAAAGAGATGGGGTTTCCGAAACTAGAAACAGAACGTTTACAATTAAGAGAACTAACACTGTTAGATGCAGAAACGATGTTCCGTTATTTTTCAAAAGAATCTGTTATACGTTATTTTGGAATGGATTCTTTCGAAAATATTGAGCAAGCGAAAACGACTATTCAAACGTTTAAAAATCGTTATGAAGAAGGAACTGTATTTCGCTGGGGAATTGAGAAAAAGGGTACGGGCCAATTAATCGGAACGTGCGGATTTCATTTAATAAACAAGCATCATAAGCGAGCTGAAATTGGTTATGAACTAGATGATACATATTGGGGACAAGGGTATGCAACGGAAGCGTTACAGGCGATTTTAACTTACGGGTTTGAAACGTTACAACTTATAAGAATTGCAGCTGTTGTATATGTAGAAAATAAAGCTTCTCAAAAATTATTAAGTAAAGCAGGGTTTCAAGAAGAAGGATTACTTCGAAAACATATGATTCAAAATGGAGTTGCTCATGATACAATTTTATACTCGTTATTAAAAGAAGAGTGGAAGAAGTAATGCGTACAAATGAGCTTATAAATGTTATGAAGAAGCATAAAGAAAATAGGTTCATTTTAGGTATTGATGGACTAAGTCGATCGGGTAAAACAACATTTGTAACAAACTTAAAAGAAAATATGAAACAAGAAAGTATTCCGTTCCATATTTTTCATATTGATGATCATATAGTAGAACGTAATAAACGGTATCATACTGGCTATGAAGAATGGTATGAGTATTATTATTTACAATGGGATATTGAATGGCTTCGGCAGAAGTTTTTTCAGAAGTTACAAAATGACACAAAACTGAAATTACCGTTCTATAATAATGAGACAGACTCAAGTGAGATGAAAAAAGTACAGATCCCCATAGTAGGCGTAATTGTAATAGAAGGTGTTTTTCTACAGAGAAAAGAATGGAGAGATTTCTTTCATTATATGGTGTATTTAGATTGTCCAAGAGAGACACGGTTTCTACGTGAGAGTGAAGAAACGCAGAAAAACCTTTCAAAGTTTGAAAATAGGTATTGGAAAGCAGAGGATTATTATTTAGAAAGTGAAACACCACAGAAGGGAGCGAACTTAGTTATATAATGATTAGAAAATAGAAAGGTGAACAGAATGAATATTTTATGGGATTTTGATGGGACGTTATTTGATACGTATCCAGTTTATACAAAAATTCTTTCTCAAGTATTAGGGGAGGAAATAAGGGAAGAAGAAATCTATAAAAATTTAAAGGTTTCATTTTCACACGCAATTGACTATTATGAAATATCAAAAAAACAATTAAGTGAAATTGATGTATTAGAGAGTCGCATTATGATAGAAGATATAAAACCATTTGAAAAAGTGGAAGAGGTTTTAAAGTTTGCCGATAAAAATGTAATTATGACTCACAAAGATAGAGCGGGGGTATTATCTATATTGAATCATTACGGCTGGGAAAAATACTTCGTAGACATGGTTACAATTGACGATGGTTTCCCCCGAAAACCGAACGCTTTATCTTATGATCATTTGCATAAAAAGCACAATATTGATTTAGCTATTGGTGATAGAGAATTAGATTTATTACCTGCAAAAGAATTAAGTATTTCAACATGTATGTTTCAAGGGAACTGTGATGTAGCGGATTATTCTTTAGCACATTACTCGGAATTTTTTAAGGTAGTGATTGATAGAGAGGTTATTTTATAAATAATTTAAATAAAACCTCTACTTTTTGCTTGAAAGTAGAGGTTATTTTCTATGCTTTATAAAAATTAATACTATCTAGTACATAGAAGGAGATTAGTATAACAATTTGAATTATATAGTTATAGATAAATCTATAGATAAAAAGATTTCAATAAAGCGAGTGATCCCATGAGTATTTTTATTTTAGAAGATGATGTCATACAAGCGCAGCAAATGAAACGGCTAGTTGAAGAGATTTGTGAGAAATATATGTTGCCTTTTGATTTTATCGAGGTGAGTAGTAAAAGTGAAAACATCATTACTAACATTCCTAAGGCGAAGTATATCCCAATCTATTTTTTAGATATAGAGATAAAAAGAGAAGAACGTAAAGGGTTACAAGTGGCACAAGAGATACGAAAGTATGATACGCAAGGAATTATTGTGTTTGTAACGACGCATTCTGAATTTGCACCTATTTCATATCAATACATGGTATCAGCTTTAACTTTTATTGATAAAGGGTTGCCATACGAGGAGAGGCGTAACGTTTTTGAACAATGTTTACTCCAATATGAAGCGCGTAATAAGCATATTATTCCGTCCGATGACTTTATCGTTGAAAATAGTAATGCAACTGTGCGGGTTCCGTTTCATGAAGTTGAATATGTTATGACCGATGAACCGCACCGTTTAGCATTAGTGACGTTAGATCGAATTGTTTATTTTTATGGGACTTTAAAAGAAATTGAATTAGTAGATGAACGTTTATTTCGTTGTCATCAATCATATATCGTGAATACGAAGCAACTGTCTTCTTATGATGCGAAGCAAAAAATGATAGTTTTAAAAAGCGGAAAACGTATTCCAGTATCACGTCGTTTATTCAGTAAAGTACGCAACATCTTAAAGGGTGAGATGTAATGTATATTTATGATTTATTTGCAATACTGCTTACTAGTATAAGCCATACGTTTTTATACATTCAATTAATCCGGTACAATAGATTGTCATATAGAATGTTAATAGCTTTAAGTGCGATATTCATTATTTTACTTGCTATTGTCGTAACAGTAACGAGATATCCAGAATTGAATAGTACGATTGTGTTATTTTTAATAAGTTTAGGATTAATGCAAAATGAATTGAAATTTAAGCATAATGTATATTTTGCACTAGTGAGTATGGTGATTATAACGTTAGTGAAAATGTTGCTACTTGATTTAGGAATGAAAATCTTTATGTTAACAACATTCAATTTATATTTATGGACAGGTAGTATTATTCATCTTATCGTATCGACACTTACTTTTATCGGTATTTTAGTAGCTCGGAAAAGAATTCAAAAAATTGCTCAATATATAGTAGGTAGTCGACTATACTATGTAACTTATATATTATTAATTGCCGGATTTATTATTGAACTAATTTTAACTCGGCCATCTTCTGCATTTTTAGCAAAGTTAAATCAACAATACAGTGATGTAAGTTATATTTCAGCGATTATTGTATTTTTATTATTAGTCATCATAGTACTTATAAGTTCACATTTATCGAAAGCAAAGTTACAAGAAGAGCATGAAAAACGTTTGGATAAAGAGTTATTAGATTATGTGGAGAAATTAGAGGATATGCATGATGAGCTTGCTAGTTTCCGTCACGATTATATGAATGTATTACTATCGTTAGAAGAGGGAATACGTACGAAAAATGTGAAAGAAATTGAGCAAGTGTACTATGACGTTATAGCACCTACGTTAAAAACAATAAATGATCATGAACTTGATATTGCGAAATTATCTCGTATACATATTCCTGAAGTGAGAAGTGTATTAAGGGCGAAAGTTGGCACTGCCCAGCAGCATCAAATAAAAGTAATGCTTGATATACCGGAGAGCATTGAAAGTGTTTCGATGACGATCATTTCATTTATTCGCATCATTTCAGTTTTGGTAGACAATGCAATTGAAGAAGCAGTACATAGTGAGGAAAAGATATTGCAAATCGCATTTTTTGAAATGGATTCACGACAATATTTTATCGTACGTAATAGTTCAAAGAGTGAAGCGATTGATTTGCAAAAAATTTATGAGAAAAACCATTCAAGTAAAGCAGGAGCGAGAGGATAC
This sequence comes from Bacillus sp. K2I17, assembly GCF_002209985.1. Classification (NCBI taxonomy): domain Bacteria; kingdom Bacillati; phylum Bacillota; class Bacilli; order Caryophanales; family Bacillaceae; genus Bacillus; species Bacillus sp. K2I17. The sequence goes on along the minus strand of NZ_NJGF01000013.1, from coordinate 46,722 downwards.
GGGCTATTTTCGTTAAAACGGATTATGAATAAAACAAATAACGCGACGTTAGAAACAACTTATGTAAGTCCTTATTTCACGCAAACACTCATATTAAAAGAGATGAAATGACCATCTATGATGAAAATGAAACCGAATAGGAAAGAACTACATACTTTCTTCACTCGTTTTTATACACTTCAAGTAAGAGGTGAAGCGAGATGAATGGACTTATTTTTACAACAATGATTTGCTTTGGTTTACCGCTTGTAGCACTTTTATATGCTGTTTGGAAGAAACGCTATATTCCATATATGTTAGGTGTATTGGCTTTTGTTGTATCGCAAATATTGATCCGCATACCAATACTGAATTATGTAAATGGAACTAGCACAGATTTTCAAATGTTTTCAATAATGCAGCCTGTATTATTTGTACTTTTGCTTAGTTTATCAGCTGGAATTTTTGAAGAGATAGCTCGTTTTATCGCAATGCGTTATTTTATGAAGCAACGAGATTGGCAGTCTGGTTTTTTATTTGGAGCAGGGCATGGTGGTATTGAAGCGGTGTTGATAGTTGGTATCCCGGTAATATCCCTATTATTGTCACAAACAGTCATTCAAAATGGTGACAGTTATTATTTCGGCGGTATTGAGCGCATCTTCGCGATGGTATTGCATATTGGACTTTCCTTCATTATATTACAAGCTGTCGTCCAAAAGAAATTTCGTTATGTTGTCTATGCAATTCTCATCCATGGGACTGCAAATGCATTAGCTGGCATTATATCGCTATATGTACCAGGGAAAAGCGGGATCATTATGTCAGAAGTTTCAATAGCAATTTGTGCTTTACTCGTTTTGAGTTATAGTTTTATTTTAAAAAGAAAGGGTGTATGAAAATGAGAAGAATGTTACTTATTATTATAAGTGCTATCGCGGCGTTCGCACTTGCAGCATGTACCGGTAATAAAGTAGATGAAAGTACGTCAAAAAAGTTTATTCCAAAGGCGGAAGAAATTGTATCATTACTAAATGAGGCGAAGTATAAAGACGTACACGAAAAATTTGATAGTAAAATGAAAGCTGGATTGCCAGAAGAAAAAATGAAAAATCTTACACCTGTAATTGAGAAAGCCGGTACGTTCGAAAAAATTGAGAAAAAATCGATTGAAGAAAAAGATGGTTCATATACTGTTATTCTTGTAGCGAAATATAGTAAAGAACAACGGACATTCATTATAACTTATAATGATAAAGAAGAAATAGCAGGTTTATATATTAACTAAAAACAGATACAGTGGAAGTTCTCGCTGTATCTGTTTTTTTGTGTTAACTAAATTATGGATATTTGTGCTAATATGAACTCATAGCTATAGAGAAGGGGTGTGTGAGTATGAAAACTGAAATAGTTCCTAAAAAGAAGTACAGCATAATAAGCTACATATCTTTACTCATCGGCATTTTATGTTTTCTATTCGTTTTTATAACGCCAACAAGGATAGCGAATGCAGGTAATATAGTGGGAGATTATATTACAGTCGCACTCACAGTTGCAGGAATTATACTTTCTATCATTACGATGACGAAAAAAGCAGAGAAGAAGGGGATTGCTATTCTTTCATTAATACTGTCCTCATCATTTTTTATATTTTGGATCATCGCAATTATTTTATTGTTTACTGGTCAAATTAGTTTTGCGCCGTAATATGTAATAAAAAGAGTCCTTCTCGTATGAAGGACTCTTTTTATTCGGTATCTTCCGGTTGATATTCTAAAATATCCCCTGGTTGGCATTCTAACGCTTTACAAATAGCATCTAAAGTTGTAATTCTAATTGCTTTTGCTTTTCCATTTTTTAATATAGAAAGGTTAGCCATTGTAATTCCAACCTTCTCTGAAAGTTCAGTTACACTCATTTTTCTTTTCGCTAACATTACATCAATATTAATTATTATTGCCATGTTATTCACCTCAGACCGTTAAATCATTTTCTGATTTTATATCTATCGCATCTTTTAAAAGTCTTTGGAGAACGGCAGCAAAGACTGCGATAACTATTGAAGCAAAGATAAGGATCATGCCAATTATTATAATACCTGGTGCATCATCTCTCTCTGCTACAAGATAGAAAAGCGGCATACCTACTACATATAATACACTAATTGTAATAGCACATTGTTTTATCTTTTTTAAAGCTCTAACAGATAATTTCGAGAAGGCGTTCCCCTTATCAATGTAGCTTACAAGTTTAAAGGCTTGATATAGAGCAAAATAAAAAGGTATCACCGTTGCATATAGATTGATTAAAACAAGATATTTTATATATGCAATATCCGGGTATAAGTTCGCTGTATAATTCCCAATATTAGGAATTAAAAATATACACAAAGCAAAAACAGGAATACCGATAAGGATAATTGCTGTCTTTAAAAAGAGTGTTGATCCTTGTTTCATATAAAGCACCTCATTTTTAAATTATCATATTAATTTAACATAAATTTTATCGTTTAACAATAAATTCTTATTTATTTCAATCGGATTTTTATTGAGAAACAAATTTTAGTGAAGAGAATGATAAGACGTTTTTATAAAAAAGGTGTGGACTCTAGTTATTTGAACATAAAAAGCTATGATATGTACCGTTCGTTGCTTTACTAATAAAAGAAAGTGAAGGTAATGATTGTTAGCTTCATGAAAATTGGGGACTAATAAAACATATATAGGTTGTGGAAATCTTTTTGTATATAAATGAATGTGAAACATACGGAGGAAGAACAATGTCGAATTTGGGTTTATTGATGAAGAGGTTACTGTTAGTAGGAACAATCACACTAAGTATGTTATGTACGGAAAGCATGATGAATTATCATACGGTGGAAGCTAAGGTGAAACAAGTAGAACGGCAACCGAAAAATGTAATCATAATGGTTATGGACGGAACGAGTTCTTCAGCAACGACATTAGCTCGCTTGTATAAAGGGAAACCACTTGCACTAGATGAAATTGTAACAGGAGGAGTTCGTACCTATTCGGCGGAATCAGCTATAACAGACTCAGCTCCAGCGGCTACAGCTTTAGCGACGGGGAATAAATCGAATTCAGGATATGTAGGTATATTACCTTCTATTGTAAGTTCACCTGGCTTAAAATCAATAAAAGAAGAGGACAAGTTACGTCCAGTTGCCAATGTTTTAGAAGGTGCCAAACGCACTGGTCGCGCAACTGGAATAGTTGCTACAGCTGAAATTCAGCATGCTACTCCCGCTGGATTTTCTGCTCACCATATTAACCGTAAGCGTTTTGACGTAATTGCGGAGCAGCAAGTGTATCAAAATATAGATGTCGTATTAGGTGGGGGAAAAGAGGCACTGCTACCTATAAAAAGAAAAGATGGTGAAGATTTAGTAAAGGTGATTCAAGACAAAGGATACGACTTTGTTGAAACGAAAGATGCATTATTGAACTCTAAATCTAAGAAAATTTGGGGCTCTTTCTCACATAATGCTCTTGCGTTTGATATGGATCGTGAAGCAACAAATCCGGAGCAACCAACACTTTCTCAAATGACGCAAAAAGCAATTCAAACTCTATCAAAAGATAAAGATGGTTTCTTTTTATTTGTAGAGGGAAGTAAGCCAGACTGGGCAGCTCATGTGAACGACCCAATAGGGATGATTAGTGATGTATTAGCATTTGATAACGCAGTTGCAGAAGCATTGGAATTTGCAAAAAAAGATAGTAATACGATGTTAATAGCTGTAACTGATCATGGTAACAGCGGTATTTCTATTGGGAATGCGAATACGACAAAAGGCTATAATATTACGCCGGTCTCTGCATACATTGGTCCATTAAAAAAATCGAAAATGACACTTGAAGGTGCTACAAATAAACTAAAATCTGATTTATCAAATGTAGAAGATGTAGCTAAATTATACGGTTTGGACAATTTAACTTATGATGAAAAAGAAAGAGTAAAAGCAGCAAAAAAGAAATCGGATGTAGGTCCAATACTTACTACATTATTGGCCAATCATGCGAACATAGGCTTCACAACAGGAGGCCATACAGGTGAGGATGTGTTTTTATATTCTTACGGTCCTCAAAAGCCAAACGGTTTGATCCAAAACATAGACATTGCGAAGACGATGGCGAAAGCAATGGGCTTTAACTTAGAAGAAGTAACAAACAAATTATTTGTAGAGAGTGAATTAGCCTTTAAACGAAAAGGTGCAACAGTAACAATAGATAATACTGATGCAGAAAACCCGGTGCTCATAGTAAAACGTAATAATGTAAAAGCTCAATTATTTGCAAATAAAAATATAATTCGTATTAAGAATAAAGAATATGAATTAGTTAGTGTCGTTGTAGAAAGCAATGGCAAGTTCTATATACCAGAAGAAGCAATCCGCTTATTCATAAAGCATTCTCGTTAAAAAAATGCCAATTCCTTAGCAAGTACTTAGGAATTGGCATTTTTTGTGTAGATGAAAATTCATTCGAAAACAAGAGTAAAGAGAATCGCTGTTTCTACAAAAATATTCTCTACGTTTATAAGTTATTGTGAATGAGGATTTTGCAATATTAGACCTATTGCTATCATATATTTTTCGCCCTGCCTAAAAAAATATTTCTCAACATTCTCTTTGTTGAAAAAGATTGAATATTCGTATTATAACGAATATTATGTTGTTATCGGCAAAAAACGATAATTTGCAGACACTGGGGAGGAAATACATTGAAAAAGAAATTAAAACCATTAGCGGTATTAACAACAGCAGCAGTACTAAGTGGTACGTTTGCTTTTGGAGGTCATGCAGCGTATGCTGAGACACCGACATCATCTCTACCAATAGATGAGCACTTAATACCAGAGGAACGTTTGGCAGAAGCGCTGAAACAACGGGGAGTAATTGATCAATCTGCATCACAAGTCGAGACATCAAAGGCTGTCGAAAAATATGTTGAGAAAAAGAAAGGGGAAAACCCTGGAAAAGAAATCTTGACAGGAGATAACCTTACGCAAGAAGCTTCAGATTTTATGAAAAAAGTAAAAGATGCAAAAATGAAGGAGAATGAACAGGCGCAGCAACCAGAAGTAGGACCAGTTGCTGGACAAGATGCAGGATTGAATTCTAGAAAATTAAATGGAAAAGTACCTACTACACCAGCGAAGCAAGCTGAGTACAATGGAGCTGTTCGAAAAGATAAAGTACTTGTTTTACTCGTAGAATTTAGCGATTTTAAGCATAATAATATTGATCAAGAACCGGGTTATATGTATTCTAAGGACTTTAATCGTGAACATTATCAAAAAATGTTATTTGGTGATGAGCCATTTACGTTATTTGATGGATCGAAGATTAATACATTTAAACAATATTATGAAGAACAATCTGGCGGAAGCTACACAGTTGATGGAACTGTAACAGAATGGCTTACTGTTCCAGGGAAAGCGTCAGATTATGGTGCGGATGCGGGTACTGGTCATGATAACAAGGGGCCTTTAGGACCAAAAGATTTTGTGAAAGAAGCATTAAAAGCAGCGGTAGCAAAAGGCATTAATTTAGCTGATTATGATCAATTTGATCAATACGATCAAGATGGTGATGGAAATAAAAACGAGCCAGATGGAATTATTGATCATTTAATGGTTGTACATGCGGGCGTAGGTCAAGAAGCTGGCGGCGGCAAATTGAAAGATGATGCGATTTGGTCTCATCGTTCAAAACTAGGCTCAAAGCCATATGCAATTGATGGTACAAAATCTTCAGTTTCAAATTGGGGCGGAAAGATGGCTGCATATGATTATACAATTGAGCCTGAAGACGGTGCAGTTGGTGTGTTTGCACATGAGTACGGTCATGATTTAGGCTTACCTGATGAATATGATACAAAGTATTCAGGGCAAGGTGAACCTGTTGAATCATGGTCCCTTATGAGCGGCGGTAGCTGGGCTGGAAAAATTGCGGGAACAGAGCCAACAAGTTTCTCGCCACAAAATAAAGAGTTTTTCCAAAAGAATATGAAGGGTAACTGGGCGAATATCGTTGAGGTAGATTATGATAAACTGCGCACAGGAATCGGTACTGCAACATTTTTAGATCAAAGTGTTACAAAATCAAAACGACCAGGAATCGTTCGTGTTAACTTGCCAGACAAAGATATAAAAAATATCGAATCAGCATTTGGTAAGAAGTTTTATTACAGCACAAAAGGAAATGACATTCATACAACACTTGAGACACCAGTATTTGACTTAACGACTGCAACGGATGCTAAATTTGATTATAAGGCATTTTATGAATTGGAAGCGAAGTATGATTTCCTTGACGTAAATGCGATTGCAGAAGATGGAACGAAGACACGTATTGATAGAATGGGCGAAAAAGATGTAAAAGGCGGGGTAGATACAACAGATGGTAAGTGGGTTGATAAATCATACGATTTAAGCCAATTTAAAGGAAAGAAAGTAAAACTGCAATTTGAGTATGTAACAGATATTGCAGTAGCTTATAAAGGATTTGCATTAGACAATGCAGCATTAACTGTAGATGGAAAAGTGGTTTTCTCTGATGATGCAGAAGGCCAGCCAGCAATGACGCTAAAAGGATTTACTGTGTCTAACGGATTTGAACAGAAAAAACATAACTACTATATTGAGTGGCGAAATTACGCTGGGTCTGACACGGCGCTACAACATGCACGTGGTCCAGTATTTAATACAGGAATGGTTGTATGGTATGCGGATCAAAGCTTTACAGATAACTGGGTAGGCGTTCATCCAGGCGAAGGATTCCTTGGGGTAGTAGATTCTCATCCAGAGGCAATCGTAGGAACATTAAATGGACAACCAACTGTGAAGAGCAGTACGCGTTATCAAATTGCCGATGCGGCATTCTCATTTGATCAAACGCCAGCATGGAAAGTAAATTCGCCAACTCGCGGTATCTTTGATTATAAAGGATTGCCAGGCGTTGCGAAATTTGATGATTCTAAGCAATACATCAACAGTGTTATTCCAGATGCCGGACGTAAGTTGCCGAAACTTGGATTGAAGTTTGAAGTAGTAGGTCAAGCTGAAGACAAGTCTGCAGGTGCAGTTTGGATCCATCGCTAAAATAAAATGAAAAGGAGCTGCCATAAGTCGGTGAAACCTGACTTATGGCAGCTCTTTTCTTCTTGTGAAAAAGAGATTATTATATAAATACAAATGAAAAAATCTCTTTGCTATTTATAAGAAGAAAAAAGATACATAGAAGTGAAAAAGCTTTCTGTTTATATATATTTATTGGGGAGGGAATAGAAGTTTCTTTAACAAATAAAATGCTCCATCTGTCCGATTATATAAGCTTTTTTGACCGTAAGTAATTTGTAAGTAATGAGTAAGAAAAAAGAAATTTTTATATTATATAATATTTATTACAGCTACTTTTAACACCTGATACTAATAGTATGCTATAATGTGAATTAGCAACATAAAGGAAAGGAATTAGACCAATGACATTAGAAAATACTAAAAATTTAAAAAAACAAGTTGCTCCTTATGAAAAATCAACGATTAAAAAAAGTGTGTGGCAACTTATTAACACAATCGTGCCATTCATTATTTTATGGTACCTTGCTTATAAAAGTTTGTCCGTTTCTTATTGGTTATCGGTAGTTCCATCTCTGTTAGCCGCGGGTTTTATGACACGGATTTTCATTATTTTTCATGATTGTACCCATTATTCATTCTTTAAAAGTCGACCTGCAAATAGAATCGTAGGGACATGTATGGGTGTGTTAACTTTATTCCCGTTTGATCAATGGGGACATGAGCATTCTATTCATCACGCTACAAGTGGTAATTTGGATAAGAGAGGTACAGGAGATATTTGGACGCTTACAGTGGATGAATATTTAGCTGCGCCATTTAGACTTCGTTTAGCATATCGCTTATATCGCAATCCATTCGTTATGTTTGGATTAGGTCCGATTTATGTTTTCTTATTTAAAAATAGATTTAACCGAAAAGGTGCTAGACAGAAAGAACGTATGAATACGTATTTGACGAATATTATAATCGTTGCTTTAATAGCTATACTTTGCTGGGCAATTGGGTGGCAATCGTTTCTGTTAGTGCATGGTATGATATTCTTAATAGCGGGTTCAGTAGGAATTTGGCTGTTTTACGTACAGCACACATTCGAAGATTCTTATTTTGAAGAGGATAAAGATTGGGAATATGTGAAAGCGGCAGTGGAAGGAAGTTCATTTTATAAACTTCCAAAAATCTTGCAATTTCTAACTGGTAATATTGGATTCCATCATGTTCACCATTTAAGTCCAAGAGTACCTAACTATAAACTAGAAGAGGCACACAATAATACGCTTCCGTTAAAAAATGTACCAACGATTACACTTGCTACAAGCTTACGATCACTCCGTTTTCGTCTTTGGGATGAGAAAAGTAACAATTTTGTTACCTTTAAAGAATTCAAAAAAATAATTAAAAACAATGTTTCTGTTCGAGTGAAATCTGAACTATAATTTCATCGTAAATAAAAAACTCTCCTTAATCATTTTCGATTTAAGGGGAGTTTTTATTTAATTATTATATGATCGATATTTAGGAGGAGGAATACTTATGTGTAGGTATAAATATAAAGAGACAGTAATTATATTATGTAAACAAAATGAATCATTATAATTTTTTTTATAGTGAAAGATATAGTACATATATATTGGAAAGCAGAAGGTGGATGATAGTAATTATAAGAACACATACAACGTAATAAAATAATTCTTTCAAAAGGAAGGGGACATGAAAGATGTTGAAATTACAAGGAAAATACAATGAAGCAAAAGTATTTACGAATAACGTTGATGAGACTGCAACTGGGCAGATTATTGATCTTTGTAACCAAGAATTCGTAAAGGATAGTCAAATTCGTATTATGCCAGATACACATGCAGGAGCAGGTTGCACGATTGGGACAACAATGACAATACAAGATAAAATTGTTCCTAATCTTGTAGGGGTAGACATTGGTTGTGGTATGGAAGTTGTTGTGATTGATAAGAAAAAAGTAGAAATTAATTTCGATTACTTAGACGAAACGATTCGTAAATTTGTTCCAAGTGGTTTTCGTATCCGAGATAAAGAACATCGATTCTCAAAAATGATTGATTTTGATGGTGTGAAGGCCCCATATACATTACAACGAGCTCAAAAAAGTATAGGTACTCTTGGAGGAGGAAATCATTTCATTGAATTAAATGAAGATGATAAAGGAAATGTATATATTGTCATTCATAGTGGTTCTCGTAATTTAGGTAAACAAATAGCAGAGTATTACCAGAACTTCGCGTATGAACAACTAATTCATGTTACATCAATGAAGGATGAGATTATTAAGAGATTAACTAAAGAGGGGAGAGAAAAAGAAATACAAGAAACTTTACGTGGAATTAAGAAGCCACAGATTCGTAAAGAACTAGCTTATTTAGAAGGAGAAGGATTCAAAGATTATATGAATGACATGAATATTGCCCAAAAGTATGCTGAGTTCAATCGTAAAGCAATGATTGATGAAATTGTCACTAAAATGGATTGGAAAGTAACTGATCAATTTACTACAATACATAACTATATTGACATGGAAAATATGATTCTACGAAAAGGTGCTATTTCAGCTCAGAAAGATGAACGAGTAATTATTCCAATTAACATGAGAGATGGTTCAATTATTGCATTTGGTAAAGGTAATCCAGACTGGAACTTTTCTGGTCCGCATGGGGCAGGACGTATCATGAGTCGTAAGAAGGCTAAAGAATTATTGAGTCTAGAGGACTTCCAAAATACGATGAAAGAGGTTTGGACTACAATCGGTAGTAGAGAGCACAATTGATGAGGCACCAATGGTATACAAGCCAATGGATGAAATTATAGAAAATACAAAAGAAACAATAGATATAAAGCACATTATTAAGCCATTATATAATTTTAAAGCGAATTAGAAGGGATAAATAAGCAGCCAGAAAAAACTATTTTTCGTATCTTTTGTTCGAAAACAATCTAATCAAGGGAAGTAGTTCCATTTTATTGCGATGGGATAGAAGAAGTCGATTTCCTGTGGAGTTAAGGAATCGACTTTTTTATTTATTTTGTTGAATGAAAGCAACCGTTAGCTTAATAGCAAAGGATTATAACCGTCTATTTCTCCCAAAGCTCAATTAGACGACCTTCAGGATCTTTAATCCAAATAAACTTTCCGAACTCACTAATTTCTTCTTTCTTTTCAAGAGGTACACCAATATGTTCAAGATGCTGAATAGTCTCATTTAAATTATGTACTTCAAAATTTAACATCACTTGCTGTTCTATTGGAAAATAATTATCATTTTCGGTAAAGAAAGAAAAAATAGTCTCATTTCCTAATTGGGGTTTAATCACAGTCCCATTCCAATCTTCTATTTCAATTTTCAACACCTCACTGTACCATTTTTTTATAACATCAAGATTTTTAGTTCTCCAAAATATTCCCCCGAAACCTTTTATCATTGTAGATAACTCCTGTCTTTTTTTAAATTTTTAAGCAATATATATTCAATATATCAAAACAGTAAAGAAAATCAATAACGTATTAAAAGTGAAAAAATCCAATTATTAGTATTGTAGTATTTACCGCATTATGGAAATTGGTATCACTTTTCAAAGAACTTGCAATCCAAGTAAAGGTATATAGTAACACTGAATCGTATGAGGTAATGAATGAAAAGGGAATAGAACAAATGCCAATGATAAAAGACCGCATATGAAATGAAAGCCATGTGCGGTCTTTTATATATAAGTATAGTATTACATAGTCTCGCTAATTTTACTTTCACTATGAGTGTTAGTAGCAATTCTTTTCTTAACTTTAAAGTGATAGTAGGTATAGCAAAAAACGATAAACGGTACAGTGCAATAGATTCCAAGTCGTTGTTCTGGGATAAAAATAAGACTGATTAATATAATGCCATACAATCCAAAACCAAGAATTGGTACAAGTGGATAAAGTGGAGTTTTAAATTTTAAGTCTTCTAATTTTCCACCGTCTGCTAAATAATGTTTACGGAAAAAGAATTGAGAGACACAAATTGACATCCAAACAATGATTGTAATGACGCCAGAAATGGAAATTAACCATAAGTAAACTGTTTCAGCAGCTACAACGCTTGTTAAAAGAGAAAAAGCAGAAATAGAAATTGTCAAAATTAAAGCGTTTAAAGGTATTCCTCGTGAAGATAATTTTTTTAAAAAGGCCGGAGCCATTTCATTTTTTGATAATGACCAAAGCATGCGAGTTGCGGCGTACAGTCCAGAGTTTGCGACAGAAAGAACAGCAGTAAGAATAACAAAATTCATAATATCAGCTGCATATGGAATACCGATATTATCAAATACAGCAACGAATGGGCTCTTTGTTAATCCTGCTTCTTCCCAAGGAATTAAAGCAACAAGAACAAAGATTGCTAAGACGAAGAAAAACATCGTGCGCCATATAATATTTCTAATAGAACGAGGTAAAGTTTTTGCTGGATCTTCACTTTCACCTGCTGCGATTCCGACAAGTTCTGTACCTTGGAAGGAATAATTGACTGTAACCATTGTTAATAGAATAGCTGCAAGTCCATTTGGGAATAAACCGCCATGATTTACGAAATTTGATAATAACGGGGCTGGTTCGTCGCCTTTTAAGTCAATAAAACCGAACATAGCGGCACCGCCAAGGATAATAAAAGCTATAATGGCAGATACTTTTATACTTGAAAACCAAAATTCTGTTTCTGCATAACTACGAGCAGATAATGCGTTAATAGTGAAGATAGTAACGCCAAATATTAAACACCAAACCCAAACAGGAATATCAGGAAACCAGCGCTGCATTGTAATGCCGGCAGTTGTAAATTCAAGACCGGTCGTATTCGCCCAGCTTAACCAATACAACCATCCGATTGTAAAGCCAGTTGCAGGATTGATGAACTTAGTTGCATATTCCTGAAAAGAACCTGAAACAGGCATGGCTACAGCAAGTTCACCAAGACAAAGCATAACGAAATACATTAATAATCCACCAGCCATAAAGGCAAGTACGGATCCACCAGGTCCAGCTTGACTTATAATAAAACCAGATCCGTTAAATAATCCCGTTCCAATCACACCACCGAGTGCAATCATGAATAAGTGTCTACTTTTCATCGTACGTTTTAATTCATTGTTTGTATTACTTACTTGCGTCATTGTTTTCCTCACTTTCGTAGTTGATAGAATGAAGTTTGATGTTTTTCCGTATTGTGGAATGTATTCCGTGATGTGAAATCTTGTTATAATTTTCAGATAATTAAAAAGAAAAGTCAATATTTTTTTGTTCGCGCTTACAAATTGTTATCAGTGGTATATTTTTATTTTTAGAAAATTGAATAAATAGATTGATTTCATTTTAAATTTTTGTTAAATTGATAGGTAATTGAGCGAACTAGCATATTACAAGTCAAGCTGAGGTGAGTTATTATGGTGCAGTCCATTGATAGAGCGATAAGTATTATAAAGTTGTTAAATTCTACTAATGAAAAAGAGTATTGGGCAATTTCTGATATAGCGGACAGAACACATCTCCCAGTTAGTACAGTACATAGATTACTTAACTCTTTAATCGAGCATGGGTTAGTTACGCAAATTTCAGAAACGAAACAGTACAAAATTGGGCCAATGTGGATGGAAATAGGATTACGTCAATTGGAGAAGGTAGACTACAGATCAGTTGCAAGAGAAGTGATGAAGCGGTTAGCCTCTGAAGTGGAAGAGAGTGTTTATTTGAACATTCCAAATGGAACACATTCTATTATCATTGAAAGAATGGATAGCCCTTTAAAAATTCGAGTTATTGATAACTTAGGGGAACAAATTCCACTTTCAATTGGTGCTGCAAATAAAACGATGCTTGCCAATATGAAAACGAATGAAATGGAACATATTGTAGAACATTTACTTTCTTCATTACCAGAACAAAAGCACATTCTTTTAGATCAAATAAAGCAAATAAAAACTGAAGGATATGCGGTAAGTTATGGTGAAAAAACAGAAGGGACAGCTTCAGTAGCTGCACCTATTATCGGATTTAATCATAAAGTAGTAGGAGCATTAAGTGTTGGGTTAATTAGTCACCGCATTAATGATGATCGACTATCTTTTCTGATTAGTAAGGTAAAACAAGCAGCTCATGAAATATCAATAAAAATCGGCAGTACATCAGAGCTATAATTTTGATAACTGTCGTCATTTTTTATTCATATACTGGAATTCATTTTCATAATGCGGAAAAAATAGGGGGATTTATATGTCAAAGTGGCAATCAAAAGAACAATTGATTCAATTATTAAGCAGTCTTGTTGAAATTCCTAGTATTACAGGTACAGAAGCTGAAGTGATATTGCCAGACTTTGTTGTGGAACAATTATCTGATTTACAGTACTTCAAAGAAAACCCACATCATTTGCAAAAAAATCCGACGGGGGACGGACGATATTTTGTTACAGCCCTAGTAAAGAAAAGCGATAGTACAAAAAATACCGTAATTCTAGTTAGTCACTTTGATGTTGTAGATGTGCAAGATTACGGAGTTTGGAAAGAAGATGCATTTAATCCTAAAAAGTTAACATCTATGTTTTATTCTCATAAAGATGAATTACCAGACCATGTACGTGAAGATATAGAACAAGGAGATTGGCTGTTTGGCAGAGGAACAATGGATATGAAATGCGGCCTCACATTACAAATGGCAATGATTGAGCAAGCCTGTGAAGGAAGATTTGACGGGAATGTTCTTTTATTAGCTGTTCCAGATGAAGAAGTAAACTCTGTAGGGATGAGGGCTGCTGTTCCAAGACTACTAGAGTTAGCAAGAGAACATAACTTGGATTATAAAACGGTATTAAATTCAGAGCCTATGTTTTCACGACATCCTGGTGACCAAAATAAGTATATTTATACTGGTTCTATTGGTAAAGTGTTACCTGGATTTCTTTGCTATGGTAAAGAAACACATGTGGGTGAACCATTTGCAGGCTTAAATGGGAGTTATATGGCTGCTTTATTAACGGCTGAATTAGAATTGAATACGGACCTTTGTGATGTTGTAGAAGGAGAAGCGAGTCCTCCCCCAACTAACTTACTTCAACGTGATTTAAAGGAGGATTATTCTGTACAAATTCCGCATCGTGCAGTCACATTATTCAATTTGTTTTTACTGGAAAAAACGATGACAGACGTTGTTTCAATGTTACGTCAAAAAGTAACGAAAGTAGCAGAGAAAATAGAAGAATCATACGAGAAGCAAGCATATCGTTTTTCTAAATATAATCCGTTTATACCGCCTAATATGAAAGTAAATGTATTAACGTATGAAGAGCTTATCGCTTATGCAATTGAACAACATGGGCAAGAGAAAATAGATGATATTCAATCTAATATAATAAAAAATAGAGAAGATAAAGATGATCGTGCGGTAACAATTGATTTAGTAGATAAACTATCTATTTTATGTAAAGAAAAGGCGCCGATGATTGTACTTTTCTTTGCTCCACCATATTATCCAGCTGTAAGTTCACGCAACAATCCGTTAATTAAAGATGTAGTTGCAGAAATGGAAAAGTATGCTCACTACAATCATAACATTACATTTGAAAACCAAAACTATTTTGGGGGAATTTCAGATTTGAGCTATGTGGGCTTACAGAATCCACTAGATTCAATGAGTTCACTTGTAGACAATATGCCATTATGGGATAAAGGTTATTCGATTCCACTTAAGGATCTAGAAGAGTTTGACGTTCCGGTATTAAATATGGGGCCGGTAGGAAAAGATGCACATCAATGGACAGAACGTTTAGATGTAAATTACGCATTTGAAACGCTATTAGATATGTTACCGAAATGCATTGAAAAATTATTAGTTTCTAATAAAATTACACAATCATAGTAGAGAATAAGGAAGGGATAAAACTGAAATTTCAAAAGAAGATACAAATGAAATTATTGTAGTATAATCAAAAAAACGGACAAACTCAAGTATCTATGAGTTTGTCCGTTTATCATTTAGTGCAAGCGAGAGAGTATGTAATCCACCGTTTTCTAACTAAATTCAAAGCTAACGTGATCTCTTTTATAGTTTTACTTTTTCGTTTGCCCAGATAGTTCAACAGACTTTTGTGTACAGCGCTGCATTGCTGAAATAATTGCAGTTCGTAATCCTTTTTCCTCTAATGTTGCTACAGCTTCTATCGTTGTTCCGCCAGGAGAACAAACCATATCTTTCAATTCACCTGGATGTATGCCTGTTTCTAGTACCATTTTTGCAGAGCCTAACACAGCTTGAGCAGCGAATTTATATGCTTGATTGCGTGGCATACCATCAAGTACAGCGGCGTCTGCCATCGCTTCTATAATCATATATACGTATGCTGGTGAAGAACCGCTTACAGATGTTACAACGTTCATTAATTTTTCGCTTACGATCTCTGTTTGACCAAAGCTATTGAAAATGTTTAGCACATCTTCTAAATCTTTTTCTGTCACCATTTCATTAGGGCATAATGCAGACATTCCTTCTCCAACAAGAGCAGGGGTGTTAGGCATTACTCTTATAACCTTTAATTTTTTAGCAAAAGCTTCTTCAGTACTTTTAATGCTTTTCCCGGCAGCGATCGTTACGATGATAACATCGTTTTTGATTACTTCTTTTATTTCGTTAATGATTGATGTGTATAGGTCTGGTTTAATTGATAAAATTAAAATATCAGCATTTTTAGCTACTTCATTGTTGTCAGTAGTTGTAGTTAGCCCATATTTTTCACTAGCATTTTTTAAATTCGTAGTGTTTAAATCCGAACAAATAATATTATTTGCAGACACTATATTTTTGTGTAGCATCCCACCAATCATAGCCATTCCCATATTTCCGCAACCGATAAATCCAATTTGTTTATCCATAATAACTCAATCTTGCTCCTTTTATAATAAATTATATCATTTTGAAATTGCTATCTTAAAATAACAATAACATCTTTATGTAATATAAAGAAACATTCTAAGAGAATATATTCCTTTTTGCAACACCAAAAGATAAAAATCAATTATATTCGACATTATGTAAATATATACACTTTAATTTTAGGTTTTATGTTGATGAATATGAGTTAAACTTATATCGATTTGTATTTTCATTCAGTACTGTAATAATTTCATACAAGTAACTTACCGCTCTATTTATTTTTAAAAATACTTCTTGACACCAAATCAAATTATATCGCATAATATAAAAAATTAAACCGAAAATCGTTGAAGGGAAATAGTACATATGTCTTCTTGCGAAAGAGAGTGGAATTCACCGGCTGAAAGATTCCTCGTATAGAATATATCGAACCTATCCCTGAGTCTTAAATGAAAGTTTAGGCGTTCGCCTGCGTTATAGGCGCCAAGTGGATATCTATGTATATCAATTAAGGTGGTACCGCGGAACAATGACCGTTTCGTCCTTTTTATTTTATTAAGGGCGAAGCGGTCATTTTTATTTTGCTCTTAAATAGGCTAGGCGCAGCATTGAAAAGAATAGAATCGCTGCAAGCTATATGAATAGAAGTGTAATTTATAAAAAACTTTGATTTTAGACTTGGGGGATAAAAAAATGAAAAAACAACGAATTGTTGTAAAGATTGGGAGTAGTTCCTTGGCAGATAGTCACGGAGGCATTTCTAAAGAACAACTTTCAGATCACGTTGCCGCATTGGCTCGATTGAAAGAGGAAGGGCATGAAGTTTTGTTAATTACATCTGGGGCTGTCGCTGCAGGTTTTTCGGCTCTAGGATATCCTACCAGACCTGTGACAATTAAAGGAAAACAGGCTGCTGCGGCTGTTGGACAAAGTTTGTTAATGCAGGCGTACACGGAGGAATTTCGTAAATATGGCATCGTTACAGCGCAACTATTGCTGACGAGAAGTGATTTTTCTAGAAAAGAACAATATAGTAATGCTTACGCTACTTTAGGAGAGTTACTAAACCGTTCTGCTCTACCAATCATTAATGAAAATGATTCCATCTCATTAGAGGAGCTAACGTTCGGTGATAATGATATGCTGTCAGCTTTAGTAAGCGGACTTGTTTCGGCAGATATGCTTATGATTTTTACGGATGTGAACGGTTTATATGACAAAAATCCACAGAAAAATGCGGATGCGAAAAAATATTATTTCCTTCCTGAAGTTACGGAAGAGATTGCTTCTCTTGCAGGAGATGCTGGGTCCAAACTTGGGACTGGCGGTATGAAATCAAAAATTGATGCTGCGAAGACAGCACTTTCTCTTGGCGTGAGTGTATTTATCGGAACAGGACGTGGACAAGAGAAGTTTGTAGATGTTTTGAAGGGCAAAGGTGATGGTACGTATGTCGGAAATGCCCCTCAAAAAGAGATGAAGATGAACAAGCAATGGATCGCGTTGCATTCGCTTGTTAGCGGACAAATTGAAGTAGACGCTGGAGCAGCTACTGCTATCATTCAGCATGGTAAGAGTCTTCTTCCTGCTGGCGTTACAAATGTTTCAGGATTTTTCCAAGTTGGCGATGTCGTAGAAGTAATGACGCAACAAGGGCGCGTAATTGGAAAAGGACAATGCACATATAGCGCAGAGGAATTAAGAGAGATAAAAGGTATGCAAAGTCAACATATTCAAGCAAGAGGCGAAAGGCATAATTATGAAGTCATTCATAGAGATTATTGGGTGTCACTTTAAGAATAGTGATGTTAAAAAGGAGGAAATGAAGATGAATGAAGTGTTGGCAAAGGGAAAAAAAGCGAAAGAAATTGCTAGAGAACTTGTACTAAAATCTACAAGTCAAAAAAACGAAGCACTTGCTGCACTTGCTGAAAGGCTAATAGTAGAAACAGCCTATATTTTAAAGGAAAACAAACGGGATATTGAAGAAGGTAAGGCGAAAGGATTTTCCGATTCTCTCATTGATCGACTTATGCTAACTGAACAACGAATTGTTGATATGGCAGAGGGGATTAAGCAGTTAATCGAATTACGTGATCCAGTTGGAGAACGTGTAAGTGAATGGGAGCGACCAAATGGACTATCTATTCAGGAGATGCGTGTACCACTTGGTGTTGTTGGGATGATTTATGAGGCAAGGCCAAATGTAACAGTAGATGCTGCTACGATTTGCTTGAAAACAGGAAACGCAGTTATATTACGTGGTAGTTCTTCTGCTATTAATTCTAACAAAGCTATTGTTGAAGTTATTCACCGAGCGCTTAAACAAACAAGCTTGCCAGAAGAAAGTGTACAGCTTATAGAAGACACAACACGGGATAGCGCAAAGCAGTTGTTTACAATGAATGATTACCTAGACGTTCTTATTCCAAGAGGTGGCAAACAATTAATTGATACGGTAGTGAGAGAAGCTTCTGTTCCAGTACTTGAAACAGGTGCGGGAAATTGTCATATTTTCATTGATGAAACAGCGGATAAGCAAATGGCAATTGATATTATTATAAATGCAAAAACGCAGCGTCCATCTGTATGTAATGCCATTGAAACGATTGTACTTCATGAGAAGTGGGCGCATCAATTTGGTAGCGAGCTGTTTTCAACTTTGAAGGAAAAAGGTGTGGAGCTACGCGGTGATCAGAGAGCATTGGCTATTGATTCTTCAATTGTACTTGCTTCAGAAGAAGACTGGGAAACAGAATTTTTATCTCTCACACTGGCAGTGAAAGTAGTTTCTTCTATAGAAGAAGCGATTCATCACATAAATACGTATGGTTCTATGCATTCCGAAGCGATTATTTCAGAAAACGAGGAAAACGTCAATAAGTTCTTCACATCTGTTGATGCGGCTGCACTGTATCATAATGCATCCACTCGTTTTACTGATGGATCTGAATTCGGATTCGGCGCAGAAATTGGCATCAGTACACAAAAACTACACGTAAGGGGACCGATGGGACTTCCTGCATTAACTTCTACAAAATATGTGATTCGTGGAAATGGTCAGATTCGAAAATAATAATAAAAGACACTCAATTCGATTGGGTGTCTTTTATTTTAAAGAATATTTACCATACAAATAGTCCAACAAGCATAGCGCTTAATAAGGAAACTGCCATCCCGCTAACGAGAAGCTTCCACACATTTTTACCGATTATGGCTGATTTTTCTCCGCCAAATAATGAATTGTAAGTTCCGTAAATCATACCTACTGTACTAAAGTTAGCAAAAGAAGCTAGAAATGTAGTTGCAACTGCAACTGTATGTGGTTGTAAAGACTTTAGGTTCGATTTTAAATCCATCATTGCAACAAATTCATTCGTCGTTATTTTGATCCCCATTAATTCAGCTACATACATCGCATCACTGCCCGATAAACCGAGTAAAAAAGCAAAGGGGCTAAAGATAATGGAGAAGATTTTTTGAATTGTTAAACCTGTGACGAAAAAGCCTAAAATTCCATTTAAACATGCAGTTAATGCCACATAACCAATTACCATAGCTAAAATAACGATAACCATATTCATCCCGACTAACATACTGTTTGAAATAGTAGAAAAGAAATCTTTTTTTTCATCTTTTGAAGGTGTATATATGACATCTTCTTCTTTCGTAATTTCTACAGGATTTAAAACATTGGCTAAAATTAATGCGTTAATACAGTTTAAAGGGATTGCGCTGAAAATATATGTTGCTGGAACCATAGATAAATAAGCGCCAAGAATGGAGCCGCTAACGCTACTCATACTCATAATTCCAAAAGTTAATAAACGATTATCTTTTAAAACAGATAACTGATCACGAACAACCGCAAGTGCTTCGGTGTTTCCTAAAAACATCATTTGAATCGAAAAGAAGCTTTCTAACTTTGGTAAACGAGAAATCTTTGAAATAACTGCACCTACTTTATCAATAATCCAAGTTAAGATTCCGAAGTACGAAAGAATATCAAAGAAGGTGATAACGAAAATGATAGGAAGTAATGCGCTAAAGAAGAAATCAATTGTTTGATTTTCCATAGCGGAAGGAAAGGCAAACCGAATACCTTCATTCGCGCATGACAGTAGCCAACTGAAAAATGACGCAATTTTATTAATGATAATACTACCGAGCTTCGTACCTAACATAAACCACGTAATAAAGAGCTCTAATATGATTAGAATAACGATTGGTCTCCATTTTATATGTTTTTTATTAGGCGAACAGAGGAAAACGATTAAGATTACAATGAAAATCCCTAACATATTTAATATAAAATACATGTCAACAACTCCTTGAAAGTTATTATTTGTATATAAAAAAGCTCCTATTCTTCTTAATTTAGAATGAATGTATTTCAACTTAAATTTCATTAATTCTAAAAATATAGAAGGTATAATTCGATAAAAATAGAATTTAATATATAGTAAACAGGGAGGGGATAAAATGGAGGTCTATCACATAACGAGTAGAAAGAGGGAAACTTACCATGTTCAAGTGAAGTATTCGATACTTTTCGAATGCGCACTTGGCATTGCGGCAATCACTCATAAAAGGTTAATCGATACCCTTGAAAAGAGTCAAAATGAATGGGAAGAAATTAAGGAAACATTAACAGAAGAAATGAGAGAGCACTTACAGTTTGTAGAAGAACATAATACGTGGAAAGCGTTACTTCAGTTGTTGTATAAAGAGGATTTTCAGGACTTAGCACAGTTTTATGCTAAAATCGATTCGCTTTCAGAAGTAGATTTGAAATATATATGCTTACCGTTTTTAGGCGAGAAGTATGAAAAGAAAAGATATTTAGCAGCAAGTGGAGACGTAACTGCAATATATGAACTAGAGGAGCTGACACAAGATCATCAGTTTTTCTCTACGTATCTTCGTTTTATATGTAATATCGATGTGCAAAAACTAAAGGACCATTTAGTAGCCGTTATGACAGGGTGGTATGAGAGTGTTATTCAGAAAGAGGAGGAGCAAATACTTTCTATATTACAAAGAGATTATGAAGCGAAAAATGAAATGAATAAAAAGATGAAACCAGAAGAGTTTGTCGAGTGGGCGACTGGCGGTGTGAACTATATGCCAGAACCAAGTGTTCATTATGTACTTCTTATCCCGCAAATGACGTACAGACCGTGGAACATTGAGGCGGATATTGAAGATACGAAAGTATTTCATTACCCAGTCGCAAACGAAAGCATCCATCCTGAAGATCTATATGAACCGAATTATTTTTTAGTTCAAAAACATAAGGCACTTGGGGATGAAGCGAGGTTACGCATTGTAAAAATGTTGTTCGAACAAGAACGGACTTTGCAGGAAATTACAGAAAGACTGCAACTCGGTAAATCGACTGTACACCATCATTTGAAATTGTTACGTGCAGCGAAGTTAGTAGATATACATGACGGGAAATATGTATTGAGAAAGAAAGCAGTACAGTCGTTAGCGAAAGAATTAGATGCGTTTTTAAATAGATAATATGCAACTAGAATGCACATAGAGGGAGGAATCTAGTAGAAAAGTTGGTGTGTGAAATTGAAAAATGTATTGAAAAACCGTTCGTTCTTTTATATGTGGATTGGCAGTGCAATTTCAGAGTTAGGCGGGGCTTTCGGAACGTTATGTAATTCGATTCTTGTTTACGAATTAACAGGATCAAAAACAGCATTAAGTAGTATGTGGCTACTATACTTTATCCCATCTCTTATACTACAACTAATAAGTGGCCCATTTATTGATAAATGGAGCCGGAAGTGGATTATGATTTTTTCGCAATGGATGCGGGCTTCGGTTTTCTTACTGCCGTTAGTCATGTTACTTACTAACAGTATAGAAGTATGGCATGTGTATGTCGTACAAATAATAATCGGGCTTATTACGCCGCTGTATACACCTGCAAGTCAAGCAATTACACCGAGTATTGTAAGTAAAGAACAGCTTCAAGACGCAAATGCGTATATTGATGGAATGGCTCGTCTTATGATGTTTCTTGCGCCCGTATTAGCCGGAGTAATCATTCATTTGATTGGAACAGAACTTACATTATCTTTCGTATGTATTTGTCTATTTGTTAGTGGCGCATTACTACTTAATATAAAAGAAAAGAGAACAAAACAATCTATTCGGAAAACGTGGTTAGAACAGTTTCTTCACGGTTTTACATATTTTTTTACAAAACCAGTTATCGTTTGGCTCGGTATTTTTCTTACTTTCGTGCAATTTGGAGTTGGGGTTACGCTAGTTACAAATCTTCCTTATATAAAAGACGAGCTGTCAGCCGAGTATGCGGAATTTGGTTATTTTATGGCCGGATTCCCATTTGGCTATGTAGTTGGATCTATACTAGTCGGAAAAGTAACATATAAAAGCCGGCGTATACTTATGCTTGGTGGATTGTTTATAGGAGGACTCACATATATTTCTCTAGCATTCAATCATAGTATAGTAATTGCAGTGTTCATTGAAGTTGTTGCAGGCATTTGCATTGCCTTTTTCAATGTTCATAACACGACAATAAGCCAACAAACAGTACCAAACAATATGATAGGGCAAGTATTTTCAGTGCGGTTATTTTTCATACGATCCGCTATGCCGTTAGGTGTGTTATTAGGAGGCATACTGAGTGAAATGTGGGGAGTGAGAGCACTATACTTTATCATCGGTGCGATTATATGTACCACTTCTTTAATAGGAATATTACTTCCGTATTTCAAATTTTTAGATGAGGCGATAGAAGAGAAATCAGCATAATTCAAATAATTATAACTTTTTAATTGAAAATAATTATCATAATCAACTATAATAGAAGAATACTAGTATTCGTATTACAAAGAGGGAGTGGGATTATATGTTTATCGAAACGAAAACATTTACAGTAAAAGAAGGTACATCAAATATAGTTGTAGAACGTTTCACTGGAGAAGGTATTATTGAAAAATTTGAAGGCTTCATCGACTTAAGCGTTCTTGTGAAAAAAGTAAGACGCGGCGACGAAGAAGTTGTCGTTATGATTCGCTGGGAATCTGAAGAAGCATGGAAAAACTGGGAAACAAGTGAAGAACATCTAGCAGGACATAGAGCGAGTCGTGGTAAACCAAAACCAGATCATATCATTAAAGTGGATCACGCAGTTTATTATGTAAAATCATCGAAAGCGGCTTATCAGCAGTCGTAAAATATAATTAAAGGTAGAGGATATTTGTTTATTAATAAACAAATATCCTCTTTTTTTGACTTATAGTAAAATATGGATGTGATATATGTTTTATTGTTTCGTTATAAATGGAGGTAAATGAAGTGAAAAAAATGTTTGGAGGTTACAAATGTTAGAAGCACAAATATCTGTTAAACATGAACAACATAAAAAATTAGTGCAAACCATAGTAGCTGAAATCTTATCTATAAATAAGATAACTGGATGTATGCTTATCGGATCTGTCGCAAGAGGTGATGCATATCCTGATTCGGATTTAGACTTCTATGTTCTTTTAGAAGACGGACAAAATAAGAAATTTCATTCTGAAACGAGAGAAGAAATTTTAGTTGAATATAAGTATGCAGACGTTAATCAAATACTAGAAAACTTCAAAAACAATCCGATGGAATTATACTCATTTTTAGAAGGGAAAATTTTATTTGATAAAAGCGGCGAGTTGAAAAAGTTAAAGGAAATAGCTACATATGAATTTGAAAACTATCGTGTTTCTAGTGACAAAGTGAAAGGCATTTCTCATTGGTTGCATAGTTCGCTCATTAAAATTCAGTCTGCTTTAAAAGCAAATGATGAGTTAAAAGCTTCATACATTGTTCATACGTCAACTTGGACATTGTTAGAAGGGATATGGGCTATTAATAACAAGCCTACACCGCCAGCGGGATCTGTTTTAAGGTATATACAAGTGTTGCCTAATAAACCAATTCATTTGGAGGCATTACTTCATAAACTATTTGTAGGGGATACAATAGAACGTACCTCTTCAGCAATTTTCTTGATTGAGTGGATTTTACACAATTTGAAAAGTAAATAATTTGACCATTTTATATAGGTAAATTAAAATTTCATGTCGAATGATTCATGTAATTGCATGCATTAAAAAAGCGTTCTAAGCTATAGAGAAAAGTATTAGACTATAAAGCATAGTCTTAGACGGAACGCTTGAATATCTTGCTTTACATATTTAGGTGTTATGGATATGAGTCTATATAACTTCTGTTTAATAGGAGATGAGTAAATGAAGTTAAATCATTTGAATCTATGTGTTGATGATTTATCAGAAGCGAGACATTTCTTTGAAACATTTTTTGATTTTCAATTTTTGGAGCAAAAGGGGAAGGCACTAGTAGTGATGAGTGATGAGAGTGGATTTATACTTGTGCTAAGCGATCCAAAAGCATTTAAGGGAAATAAGGAAGTTATGTACCCTGAAGCTTTTCATATTGGTTTTTTAGTGGATACTTCAAGTGAAGTTGATCAAACATATAATCGTTTAGTAGCTGGTGGCATTGAAATAGACAAGGAACCGTATGCAATGAGAGGTAGTAGTTACGGTTTTTATTTTTCAATGTTTAATGGATTGTTAATTGAAGTGTCCTGCCTTGACTATAAAGATGGTAAGAAAATTTAATAATAAATTTACAATAGTAATTGCATGAAGATGTAACTATACCCCTTATCCAGTTTGGAAAGGGGCTTAATTATTTTAAGGGACATAAAAGTAAAAATAAACGAATTTTAGTCAGGAAAAGGGTTTGTGAGACAGCCTTTTTATTAATCTATCTGAATCTCAAATTCAATCACAGCTTGATCTTTCCTAAACGGTATATTAAGTTCTTTAAATCGTAATCTAATTCCAGACGAATTATCAGGAAGGGCAGGAGATACAACGAAATGATGACTCAAATGTCCATCAGTACCGCCACCACCTTCAGGCCAGCAGTCATATGTATCATCTATTGATAATTGGAAGAAACTATGAGGCTTATTTTCATTAAAAACTTTATCAGTGGAATCCCAATCGCTATATAAATAAACTACACTAGCATTTGCATATTGCCGAATAAAAGTTACGGTATACATGATACCATCATGTTCATAAGATTTAAAAACAGGTAAATGTTTTTTGAATGTAGTTGGTTCGACGCGAGGTTTAAATTCACCTTCGTCCATCATGGAAGAGAATAGTGAATTTAAATAGTCTGGATAGAATCCGTATTGCTTTGCCCATTTATAAATGGCTTCATCATGTGGAAAACCTGGATCACCATCTGAAAGTTCTTTTCGTTCTTTTAATAGGGCACAAATTTTTTCATCGATAGTATATAACCTTTCATCGTAATAATCAGTAGGCCGTTCAAAACCCATTCGTTTCATAATCATTCCTCCTTTTCTTTATTTTAACAAAAAAGAAAGTGCGATACATTTTTAAATGTAAATTTAAACTCATTCATAAATCAAATATTGTAGACTTAAAATGAAGTTTGATAACAAGGTCTATTTAGCAGAGGAATTGCTTATGCATAAAATAATAATAATGTATGAATCAAGCAGGTTTCCCATATGGTAAAGTACGAAACTATTATAAGTAGTACAGTGAAATCAATAGGAGGTTACCGCTATGACAGCTGTTTTTAAAGATATGGCGTTCCAGTTAAAAACGGAACGACTCGATCTGAATATGTGGGAGGAATCTGATGCAGTCTGGCTGAGACAATTAATTGGTGAACGTGGTGTGGACATGCCAACCATTGAATCTGTTCGTAGCTCTCTTATCGAAATGCGCAAGAAAGCAACTGAAAATGGTATTTCTCTTCTTACTATACGTAGGCGAGAAGAAGGGGATTTCATCGGATACTGTGGTTTAATCATCGGTCGTTCCACGCTTGAAGAGCCAGAGATTGCATATGAGTTGTTCCAAAGTGCTCATCGAAAAGGTTATGCGACAGAGGCAGCATCAGCAGTGCTTGAGGCCGCGATCGCTACGGGGCGCCAAAGACTTTGGTCAACTGTAGGTGCTTGGAATACAGCGTCTTTCCGGGTATTAGAAAAGATAGGGTTTCATCGGCATCACAGTACGTGGGGGGAGCGCGGTGAGATTGTTTGGAACGTACGCGATCTGTAGAAATCTGACTAAATCCGGAACAAAAAAATGTAAAAGAAAACCTCTATGCTAGGTTACTTAGTAATCTAACATAGAGGTTTTTCTTTATAGTAAATATTAATTTTGTATATATTTAAGAGTAATAGTCTGTCGTTTATTTTAATTTTTTACATCGTCGAATAATTGGAGTGCCTCTTTCACATTCAATCTATTCTTCACAATGCCATGAATCGCTTGAATCATCGCAGCAGGATGTTCAGATTGCCATATGTTTCGCCCCATATCTACGCCGATTGCGCCTTCTTGCAGTGCATTGTACGTAATGTTTAATGCGTCTTCAATTGAATCGAGTTTTGGACCACCAGCGATTACAACTGGGGCAGGGCAAGTGCTGGTGATTTTTTCGAATCCTTCGCAGTAATACGTTTTAATAATGTCAGCACCCATTTCAACACATACGCGGGAAGCGAGTGCTAGAAAGCGTGCTTCACGTTTTTGTAATTCTTTCGCAACAGCGGTAATACCGAGTACTGGTAGACCGTAATCGTGAGCTTCTGAAACTACATTTGCGAGATTTGAAACAGTTTGTGTTTCATAGTCTGATCCGACGAAAACAGAAACACCGACGCCAATTGCGTTTTGTTTTACTGCTTCTTTTACTGGTGTAACAATTGTTTCATTCGCTAAATCTTTACCGACGACAGTAGCTCCACCTGAAACACGCATAACCATCGGTGTGCTGCAGTTTTCAGGAATACAGGAGCTAAGTACACCTCGAGTTAAAAAGAGGGAATCTGTGTAAGGAAGTAAGTTTTTAACTGTTTCAAGTGGCTGTTCTAGCCCGTGAATGGGTCCTAAAAAGTAGCCGTGATCTATCGCTAACATAACCGCTCTTCCATCAGGCAAAATTGTATTTAATCGATTTTTAAATCCCCAAGTCATTAGAAATCACTCCTTCGTTAATGTTGGATTTCCCGTTTGTACCGTATCTTTATTTGGTAAATGTGGTGACTTAATAAAAACTGCTTTAAAAGGTTTGTCAGAATGGTTAATAAGATAGTGAGATTCATGAGGGCGAACTTGCAATACATCGCCTTGTTTAATCGGAACTTTTTCGTTATTCACATAGAAATCAATTTCACCTTCTAATGCATAAAAGACTTCCTCGCACGTCGTATGGTAGTGATTTTGAAACTCTTGCCCAGGCTGAATGACAACAAGGCCAAGATCAATATTCGGACCTTGTATTAAATATTTCGGCCCATTATCACCGAAGCGATAGGAGAAGTCATTTTCATTCGCTTTTAACATACTTTTTCACTCCTTTATGTAATGTGTTACAGAGCACCAGGCGCAATCCACATATGTGAGGTGAGCCCTTTATCAGCTAAAGCGAGTTGACTGTTATACACAGTTTTCCATGTTTCATAGAATTCTTTATATAGTTCATGATTTTCAGTAACTGGTTCAAATATGTGCTCCCACTGTACAAACTGTTCAGCAGTTTCTTCCATAGCTGAATATATGCCAGCGCCAACTCCAGCAGCAATCGCAGTTCCTAAAGCAGCTGCTTCTTTCACAACAGGTACTTTTACAGGAATACCAAGGACGTCCGATAAAATTTGTGGCCATAGTTTTCCTTTAGCAGCACCGCCAGCAAAAATGACTTCAGAAGGGAATGTCCCTGTTAGATTTTCTATTAATTTTAAGTTGCCAAGTGTAACGAAGGCAGCATTTTCTTCAATAGCACGGAACAGTTCTTTTTTTCCGCATTTGTCTGCATCTAAACTTAAATTTAAAAAAGAAGGTGCGGCATGACGCCAAGAAATGTAGTTCATAACATTTGAAAAGGTAGGGATAATGCCATGTGAACCAACAGGTACGTCTTTCGCTTGTTCTTCTAATAATGTATAAGCATCTACACCGAGTTTGTCAGCAAGTTTCTTTTCCTCATGGCAAAAAGCGTCTCGAAACCAGCGCATAACAAGGCCTGGGAAAAAGGCAATCGTTTCATATTGCCAAAGGTTAGGTACGACGTGACAATTTACCCGAATGGAAGCATGTGGATCTGTTTTTGGTTCTGTAACATTGACTTCTTGTTGCCAAAAACTACCTCCGCATATTAACGTTTGATTAGGTTTCACGACTCCTGTTCCAAGTGAGGCCATTTGTGCATCTCCGCCCCCGGCGACGACAGGAATTCCTTCACATAATCCAGTTAATGCTGCACACTCTTTTGTGACGTTGCCAATTACTGTACCCGCTTCATTTACTGTTGTTGAAAATGGTAACGTTAAACCGCACTCGATAGCGACATCGTTATCCCATACTCTATTTTGCAGGTCAAAAATACCGGACGTACATCCATTTGATGGATCGATTTGCAGCACGCCGCTTAATTTATATAAAATCCAATCGTTTAACATCGTAAAAGAGTGAATAGCATTATAGACGTCTGGTTCATGTTTTTTAATCCAAAGTAGGCGGGGTAAAGCACCTAATGAAAAAGTTTGACCAGATCTTGTATATAATTCTTCTTCAAGATGTGACCGAATTTCTTTTAGTTCACTAACTTCGGCGGATGCGCGCCCATCAACATTTGCACAAGCCCAAATTTCTTGCCCATCTTTATCATATAAAACAAAACCTTCTCGCATACTAGTAGCGCTAATAGCTTGAATAGAAGAGGGCGAGACATTACTTCTTTGTAAAACTTCTTTCGTGCATTGTTGTACAAGTTGCCAGTTTTCTTTTACATCAAAATTCATAGAGCCTGGATAACAAGGATCCGTTTTATGAACCCATTCTTTTTGACTGACCGCAATTTGATTACCTAGTAAATCAAAAAGAACAGCTCGAATGCTTCCTGTACCAGCATCAAAAGCTAATAAATGAGACATTAACAATCACCATCCTTTCGTAATAAGGAGAGGGCCGTTTCCTCATCGGTAATTAATGTATGAATGAACTTTCCTTTTAAGGCACCATAAATTGCATCTATCTTTTCTATACCTCCAGCAACACCAACGACATGTTTCATTTTGCGCAGAATCGAGAGCGGCGTACCAATTAG
Organism: Bacillus sp. K2I17; assembly: GCF_002209985.1. NCBI lineage: Bacteria > Bacillati > Bacillota > Bacilli > Caryophanales > Bacillaceae > Bacillus > Bacillus sp. K2I17. The sequence goes on along the minus strand of NZ_NJGF01000013.1, from coordinate 17,504 downwards.
TCGATTATGATGTGGGAGCTTTAATAAATCACCATTCGTATTATAAAACTGCCCTAAAATATCGCCAGCACCGTTTTGACTACGAATATATGTCATCTCACGTAGTGTTAATTTTTCTTCTTTTACAATAGTTGCGTCTTGGGATAGCCCGCCAATGCCAACAACTGCTGTATGAGCAAGTGAAGCGACATGAAGCATATCTTTTACACTCGGTTCTGATAGAATACTTTGTGCCATTTCGGTTGTAGATGCTAGAAACGGCGTAGGGATAATGTGAAAATCGCCTTGCATGTAGTGAAAATAGTTTTGTTTTCTCGGGAGATAGTGATTTACTCCGCCTGTTAGCGTTACAATTGAAAGATTAATAGAAGTTTCAAAATGAATGTTTTCTAGCATTTTGCTAATCGTTTCACCCCAGCCAATGCCGAGTAAATCGCCTTGTTGGAGCTGAGTTTCTAAATACTGTGCAGCAGCTTTTCCGAGAGAAGCGTGATAATTGTTTATTGGAGTAGGGATAATGAAAGCATCTTTTAAATGGAATTTTTTCATTAGGTCACGCTCAATACTTAAACAGTGTAAACCAGTCCCTTTTACGTGAAATGTAACGATACCTTCACTGCGCGCCTTATCTAATAATCGGACAACTTTATTTCTTGAAATGTGAAGAAGTGAAGCAATTTCCTGTTGTGTTAATTGGTCTTTATAATAGTACCAAGCTACTTTAGTTAATAAATTCTCTTCAAAGTTCAGCTGTGTCATACGCGTCATCCCTTTCAACAATTGACCACTGCTTAAACATATGTGCCATGTATTTTGTTTATTCCAGTTGAAACGATTAATTGTCTGATGAAAAAAGTGTTCTAGATATGAAAAAAGAAATATACAATGCTACAAAACAAGTAGAACAAATAATCATTTTCTCAAAAAATGTTCTGGATGAAGGCAGGTGACATCATGTGGAGAACGTACCTTTATTACATGTAAAGAAAATGAGTAAGGCGTTTTCAAATCAACATGTGTTAAAAGAGGTGAACTTACAAGTAGAGCGTGGCGATATATACGCTTTAGTTGGAGGAAATGGTGCTGGAAAATCAACATTAATGAAAATATTAACGGGGTTATATTCGTATGATAGTGGAGAAATGTATGTAAAAGGAATGAGGAAACAGTTTGTAAATCCGGAAAAAGCACACCGAGAAGGGATTTACTTAATACCACAAGAACCACTCATTTTTCCGCATATGACCATTGAAGAAAATATATGTATCGGACTAAAAGGGAAGAAAAAGGAATTAAAAGTAAAGATTCAGCAATTGATTGACAGTTTAAGATGGGATATTGACCTTAAAGAATTAGGAGGATCACTATCCATTGCGCAGCAACAGTTAGTAGAAATCGTTAGAGGATTAATACGGCAAGCCGAGATTCTTATTTTAGATGAGCCAACATCGACATTAACAACTCACGAAATAAAGAGTCTTTTTGTGCTGATGAAAAGTTTACAAGAAAAAGGAATTGGAATGATATATATTACGCATCGCTTTCCAGAAATCTTTGAAATTGCCAACAAAGTAGCGATATTACGTGATGGAATGATTGTAAGCCAAGGTGATGTATGTGACTATACATATGACATGCTAATGGAGGGGTTATTGCCGAAAGGGTATAAACAAGAAGAGAAAAGAGAAATAGTGCAAGAGACAAAAGAAACGAAAAAAATATTAGAAGTAATTGATATAACGAGTCACGCATTCGAAAATATATCATTTACTGTACATGCTGGAGAGATTGTAGGAATTGCTGGCATTGTTGGATCAGGCAGAACGGAATTAGCAGAAACCATATTTGGATTGAAGTCTATAAAATCAGGTTCTATTTTATTAGAAGGAAAATCAATTGATTCATGCTCTTTGCATAAAAGACTTAGCGAGGGATTAGTTTATGTGCCAGAGGATAGAGCAAGAAATGGTATTTTCTCAATTGCATCGGTTAAAGAAAATATGACTGCAGCAAGTTTACATCAGAATAGTCGATTTTTCATTAACCAAGAAAAAGAAAGCGCTTTATTGAAGGCGTATATAGAACAGTTTCGAATTGTTGTACGAAGCATGGATGAAGTTCTAGCATCTTTATCGGGAGGTAATCAGCAAAAAGTCGTGCTTGCAAAATATCTTGCGTGTAATCCAAAAATTATTATTCTTGATGAACCGACTCGCGGAATTGATGCGAAAGCAAGGATTGAAGTATATGAGACGATAGAAAAAATGAAAAGGGAAGGACTCGCAATATTATTAATCTCTTCCGATGTTGAAGAAATTGTTCAATTAGTAAATCGTGTATATGTAATGCGAAATGGACAATTTGTTTCTCATTTAGAGAAACAAAATATGACTGTAGATGAAGTTACACGTCTTGCATACGGAGGTGTAACGGAATGAAACGTATGTATAAAATGCACGAAACATCTATCATACTATTATTACTCATTTACATTGCCATTGTCGGAATGATAAATCCAAGTTTCGTTCAGCTTAACTCGTTATCTTTAATGATGAAATCAAGCGTTATTTTAGTTGTGCTAGCAATTGGCCAATCGTTCGTCTTATTTACGAAAAATATAGACGTATCAGTCGGTTCAATTATGGGATTAAGCGCAGCTGTTTGCGGGATGTTGTTAACGGATGGATATCATGCATTTTTGTCCATACTTGCTGCTATTTTACTTGGCGCTATTCTCGGTTTTATAAATGGGATTGGCGTTGCGAAGTTTCGGGTACCAGCTATTATTATGACATTAGGTATGTTAGGGATCATTAGAGGTGCGATGTTAATTTTCACAGGCGGAAAGTGGATTGAAGACATACCAAACAATTTTAAGCAACTGTCATCGATCGTCATATTTGGTTTGCCGATAATTGTATGGGTTGTTCTTATTATTTTACTACTACTATACTTCTTTTTAAGGAAAGTGCCATTCGGAAGATACTTCTATGCGGTAGGTGATAATGAAGATGGCGCGAGACTCATTGGTATACCAGTTAATAAAGTGAAGATATATGCGTTTATTATATCTGGCATAAGCGCTGCTCTCGCTGGTTGCATATTTGTCATGAATATCGGGTTCGTACCAAATCAAACAGGTACCGGGATAGAACTACAGGTTATCGCAGCTGCTGTACTAGGGGGAATTCATTTAAAAGGAGGAACGGGTTCTATAGTTGGAGCTGCATTAGGAGCAGTATTTTTAGAGGCGATTAGTAGTTCACTTGTCTTTTTAAAAATACCTGCGTTTTGGAATAATGCTATTTCAGGGTTTTTATTATTAGTAATCGTTATATTAGATAGTGTTATGAAAAAGTGGAAGGCGGAAAGGAGGATGAATCTATGAAGTATTTGTACAGATGGGAAGGTGTTCTAATTGTATTACTTTTTATAGAATTCATTCTCTTTAGTTTTATAAGTAGTGATTTCTTAAATATTAGTAATCTCCTTTTTAGTACAAATGATTTTCTATTTATAGCAATCGCAGCGATACCAATGACTTTCGTTATTGTAACAGGAGGAATTGACGTTTCTGTAGGATCTATTATGGGGTTAACTTCGATTATAATTGGTGTACTTTGGATGAATGGAATACCTATTTTGCTAGCGGTCATATTAGCTCTTTTAATCAGCTGTTTAGCAGGAGCTTTAAACGGATTCATTATAAAAATGACAGACGTAGAGCCACTTGTCGTTACACTCGGAACAATGTTTTTATACGGCGGAATTGCACTCGTCATTTCAGGAGGGGCAGGTGCTTCTGGATATGAAGGGATAGGTGGTTTGCCTGACGCATTTGTACAACTGGCAAACGGTAGTTTTATAGGGATACCGAATTTATTATGGTTATTGATTATATTAACGATTTTATGCACTGTATTGTTTCACCGTACTATTTATGGGCGCCACGTCAAATTAACTGGTGCAAACGAAAATGCAGCAAAATACACTGGGATCAAAACGAAAAAAGTAGTCATCATCGCTTACATACTTTCCGGGTTAGGAGGTGGATTAGGAGGCGCTTTCTTAACTGCATATTTCGGCTCCGCACGTGCTGATATGGGAAGTGAAACGATTTTACCAATCATTACAGCAGTCGTATTAGGCGGGACACTTATTACAGGGGGAAAAGGAAGTATTATCGGTACTGTACTGGCGAGTATTTTTATTGGGTTAATGCAGTATGGCTTGCAAATGACGGGTTTAACAAATGAACAATCTAACGTAGTTATTGGTATTATTCTTATTCTTTCAGTTATTATGAGACATTTCAAATTACATCAATTCACACCGTGGAAAAGAAAGAACTTGCATAAGGGGGAAATGTCATGAAGAGAAAACTGGGGATTGTATTCATTGTATGCATTTGTTTAATCGGTTTAATCGCTTGCTCTAGTCAAACGGCAGATAAGAAAAGGGCAGATGATGTGAAATTTGCATTCATTCCGAAATTAACTGGAGTTGGCTTCTTTACATCGGGCGGTGAAGGAGCAAAAGAGATGGGAGATAAGTTAGGCGTACATGTGAAATATGATGGACCGTCTGAAGCAAGCGTATCAGGGCAAGTGAAATATATAAACAACTTTATTAATCAAAACTATGATGCACTTATGGTCTCATCTACTTCAGTAGATGGTCTATCGCAATCATTGCAACGAGCTAAGAAAAAAGGAATGACTGTTTTAACGTGGGATTCTGATGTGAATCCGAAAGACCGATCATTTTATATAAGCCAAGGAACACCAGATCAACTTGCTAATTTATTAATTGAAATGACTTCCAAACAAATTGGAGATAAAGGAAAAGTAGCTTTCTTTTATTCTAGCCCAACAGTAACGGATCAAAACCAATGGGTAACGAAAGCGAAAGAAATTATTAAAAAGAAATATCCAAGCTGGGAAATTGTAACGGCGCAGTATGGTGAAAATAATGCGCAAAAATCTTTATCTGTAGGAGAGAACATTTTAAAAACATATCCAGATATTAATGCAGTCATTTGCCCGGATGCAACGGCACTACCAGCGATGGCACAAGCAGCTGAAAACTTAAAAATGGATAAAAAAGTAGTCGTAACTGGTTTTTCCACACCAAACGTTATGCGTGATTACGTAAAACGTGGAACAGTACAACAATTTGGATTATGGGATGTAAAACAACAAGGTGCACTCGCAACGTATGTAGCAAATGAAATAGTAGTAAAAGGGAAGAAGTTAAAAGTAGGGGATAGTTTCGAAGTAAAAGGAATCGGAAAAGTGAAAGTAGAGCCAAACTCCATCCAAGGTTATGATTATGAAGCAGAAGGAAATGGAATTATAGTATTACCAGAGCGGGTTGTATTTACGAAAGAGAATATTGATAAATATAATTTTTAGTAACAAAAAAACGTCCGAATAAATCGGACGTTTTTTAATAACTTCTTTAATTATGAACCGTTTCTTTTTCATTTAATCCAAGCGTACGACCTGTAGAAGTGTGAAGGTCTTGGAACAATCTTGGATTTTCAGTTAGTGAAATGCCATAAGAAGGAATCATTTCTTTTATTTTTTCTTCCCATTCTACCATGCGGCTCGGGAAACATTTTTCTAATACTTCAAGCATGACGTGAACGGCAGTAGAGGCACCTGGTGAAGCACCTAGTAATGCAGCGATTGAGCCGTCAGCTGCACTAACAACTTCAGTACCGAATTGAAGTGTACCTTTACCGCCAGCATCAGTATCTTTAATTACTTGTACACGTTGCCCAGCAACTACAATATCCCAATCTTCACTTTTCGCGTTCGGAATGAATTCGCGTAATTCTTCCATACGTTTTTCGTGAGATAACATAACTTGCTGAATTAAGTATTTTGTTAATCCCATTTCTTTTACACCAGCAGCTAACATCGTTAAGACGTTATTTGGTTTTACAGAACCAATTAAGTCAAGGTTTGAGCCAGTTTTTAAGAACTTAGGAGAGAACCCTGCGAACGGTCCAAATAGTAAAGCTTTTTTATTGTCTATATATCTCGTATCAAGGTGAGGTACAGACATTGGCGGAGCGCCAACTTTAGCTTTACCATATACTTTCGCATGATGTTGCTCGACAACTTTTTGGTTTTTACATACCATAAATAGTCCACTTACAGGGAATCCACCAATATGTTTTGATTCAGGGATACCAGTCTTTTGTAGCAGAGGTAGACTACCGCCACCGCCGCCGATAAAGACGAATTTTGCAGTGTGATGCTCAATTTTACCACTATTCATATCGTGTACTTTTACTTCCCACAAACCATTCTTTGTGCGTTTAATATTTTCGACACTATGTTTGTAGTTTAGCTCGACATTTTTCGTTTGTAAGTAATCAAACAACATACGTGTTAATGCACCGAAGTTAACATCTGTTCCAGAATCAATCTTCGTTGCAGCCATTGGTTCGTTAGGTGTACGTCCTTCCATAATGAGTGGAAGCCATTTTTTTAATGTTTCAGGAGCATCGGAAAATTCCATACCTTGAAACAGTGGATTTTTTGAAAGCGCTTCAAAACGGTTTTTTAGAAACTCAACATTTTTTTCACCTTGTACTAAACTCATATGAGGTAGAGGCATAATGAAATCTTGTGGATTACGAATTAATTTACTTTTTACAAGATATGCCCAAAATTGTCTTGAAAGCTGGAATTGCTCATTCACTTTTACAGCCTTACTAATATCTATAGATCCGTCAGATTTTTCGGAAGTATAGTTCAGTTCGCATAGCGCAGAATGCCCTGTACCTGCATTATTCCATTCATTAGAGCTTTCTTCCCCGGCACTTGCGAGTTTTTCAAAAACTTTAATTTCCCATTCAGGTGCTAATTCTTTTAGTAATGAGCCTAACGTTGCACTCATAATTCCTGCACCAATTAAGATAACGTCTGTTTTTTGCTGCATGTTGCTCATGATAATCTCTCCATCCCCTATATTGGCAAAAAAGAGTAGGTGTTTTCTATGTCTAAGCCGTAAAAGAGAAACACCGCCTAGGCCCCACCTAGGTATTTACCTTTTTTGTCTCAATTGTATAACCATCTCATACTCTATTATAATAATTAATAGACTAAAATATCTAGTGTTATCTGATAATTTTAAACTATTTAACGTTTTATTCGCCAAAAATCTTATTTAACAAGCTCTTTTAAGGTGATAAATAGAAAAAAATTACAGTTTGAAATTATCCCGAAAAAGCTTACGTATCGTAGAATGGGTAGAAAGGATACCTTTTTATGGAATTTTACCTCTGATAATAGTATGGTTATTCTGTAAAATGAAAAGGAGGGATACCAATGCGTACACAAGAACAAATCGCAAACTTATTTCGAAATTTTTCAATAAAGGAATGTAAAGGGTCAAGTGATTTATATGAATACTTATCAATAAAAATTGCTGAAGATGAGGAAGTACTTACACTATCTTCCTACGCTCAAGTAGGCCAACCAATTCCAAACTTATTATTAGGTGCTGTACATTATTTATTACTATCAGGGAAAGAACATCATTTAAAAATGTATTACAGTAGCTTAGTTGAAAATGCTAATACGGATTTAAATCAAGCTTTTGATTATTTTAAAGATTTCTGTAAAACGTATCGAGAAGAAATCATTACCTTATTACAAACGAAACTCGTTCAAACGAATGAAGTAAGGCGATGTGCGTACTTATACCCAAGTTTTTGTTACATATTTAATAAAGTGAAAAAACAATTAGCGTTAATTGAAATTGGGACAAGTTCTGGATTACAACTGTTCTGGGATCAATATAGCTATTCGTATGGAACAGATGTAACATACGGAAATATAAACTCGAATGTGCATGTAACTTCTGAAATAAGAGGAGAGAATGTGCCTCGTTTTCTAAAAGAAAGTCCATCTGTCGCAGAAAGAATAGGACTAGATTTACATGTAAATGATTTACATAGTAATGAAGATTATTTGTGGCTACGTGCACTCATTTGGCCAGAGCATAAAGAAAGACTTGAAATGTTTGACCAAGCAGCATCTTTAGTGAAAACTGAATCTGTTCAATTAATAGAAGGAGACGGTGTGGAGCTATTGCCATCTATCATCGAACAAATAAGTAAAGATGCTATAATCTGTATTTTCCATACACACGTCGCAAATCAAATACCTGAACAAGTAAAACGTAAGTTAGAAAAACAAATCCAAGAAATCGGTGCAAAACGTGATGTATTCCACCTATATAACAACATGTGGGACCGGGACCTTCATATTGATTATTATATTAACGGAAACGAATATCGTGAAACGGTTGGAGAAACCGAAGGGCATGGGAGATGGTTTAGCTGGAAAATTGGAGACCGAACTTTATGCTAAAGGAAACCTAACAATTATGGGTTTCGTCACCAATATTCGTAATAAAAACAGTTGACAGAAGGTAATCCGTCAACTGTTTTTTATTTTTATTAAACTTGCTTTATGTATCCAATTAAGTGTTAAACATGTCCCTGCTGCATGTTGCAAATAGCCCATGAAATAATCTTCTCTCAAAAGAAGCTAAAGAAAGTAGATTATAAAACTCTTGCTAGTGCCAAAAAAAGAAGCCACTGGTTAATGGGCTATATTACTAGTTTAATAATTTATAACTTCAAATGGAAAAACCAAGGGAAAGTAAATATTTAAAATGAATATATAATACATGCGAGAACGAGCGCAATTGGATAGGGGGCTTTCAAATGCATATGGACGAACGAATGAATTTGCAGGTAACTAGTCAGGCTCTTCAGGTAATGAATAACGGAATTGCTGTTATAAGTCATGATGGAATCATCACATATAGCAACAAACTATTCTGTAGCATGCTACAGAAAAAAGAAAATGAAATAATAGGTGAGCATATATCAACGATTATTCCTGATCGTAAAAAGTTAGTAGTGAATCAAAAGGATAGTTTGTACAGGTATGAATGTAGGAGTGGCAACCAAGTTTTAATTGTGAATGAATCCCATGTATATCGGAATGAGACAGAATACGGATCAATTGCCATTCTGGAAAGTAAGGGGAAAAGTATACAGTCTTTGGAAAGCATCATAAGTCGATATGAAAGTGCCCTAAATTTACTGTCTGAATGCATTCTAGGGGTAAATGAACAAGGAATTGTCAATTTTTTAAGTGGTTCTTATGCACAATTTTTAGGGATTGATGATCCGAAGGAAGCGATTGGTAAGCATTGTACGGAGGTTGTTGAGAATACGAGGATGCATATTATCGTAAAGACGGGACAGATGGAAATTGGGCATATCCAGCGTATAAGTAATCGGAATATAATCGCAACGCGCATACCTATCATCAAGGAAGGCAAGATTATTGGAGCAATTGGTAAAATTATGTTTCATGATATACAGCAGTTTAAAGCTTTGGGAGATCAAATTAGTGAAATGGAATCAAAGTTATCTTACTATCAAACTGAATTACAGCGGCTGCAAGAAAGGCGACTTTCCTTTCAAAGCATTATAGGAGAGAGTGCAAAAATGAAAGAAGTCAAAATGATGGCTTTAAAGGTTTCTAAAAGTCGGTCTACCGTTTTGATAAGAGGAGAAAGTGGTACAGGAAAAGAGCTCTTTGCACATGCGGTACATCGTGCAAGTCCGCGTGCTAGTGGCACATTTATTCGCTTGAATTGTGCTGCGATTCCGAGGGATCTTTTGGAGGCTGAATTGTTTGGATACGAAGAAGGGGCTTTTACAGGAGCAAAAAAAGGCGGTAAGCCTGGGAAGATTGAGTTAGCTCATAAGGGAACATTGTTTTTAGATGAAATTGGTGATATGTCATTGGACATGCAGGTGAAGTTGCTTCGTGTATTGCAAGAGAAAGAGATTGAAAGAATTGGAGGTACAAAAATTCAAAAGATTGATGTCCGTTTCATTGCGGCTACACATCGAAATCTCCGTGAAATGGTGCAAAGTGGGGAGTTCAGGGAGGATTTATATTATAGGCTGAATGTGTTTGAAATTGATATCCCTCCGTTGCGAGAGAGAAAAGAAGATATGATACATATAACGGAATTTTTAATTAAGAAATTGAATGGTGAGCTAGGTAGTAACGTTATTTCATTGGATGAGAGAGTAAGAGATTTATTTATGGAGCATGATTGGCCAGGGAATATTAGGGAGCTAGAGAATGTATTAGAACGAGCGATGAATGTTATAGAAGGAATGATTATTCAAGTGCATCATCTTCCTGCCTATTTACGAAAAAAAGATTTGGAAGAAGAGTTAATCCATGAAATATTTACGATGGGCCATGAGAACCATGAGATGAGTTATTTACTGAAGGCGGAAGTGGAATCCGCTGAAAAACGTGCGATTACGAGAGCTTTGGAAAAAACAGTTGGAAATGTAAAAGAGGCAGCCGAGCTTTTAGGAATTCATCGGGCCAGCTTATATCGAAAAATAGAGAAATACGAAATATCGTGAAGGAAAGTAAAGGGCAAATAGGCCCTTTTTTTGTTTGTAGTAATAAACACTGTCTCTTTTTTGCGACATTTTCTTATAGATGCGACATGGTTGCTAATGTTTGTAGCGCAAATGCGACATGTGAGGTTAGAAAAGTAAGGGAGATTACGAAGGAATAAGGGAATAGGTAATGAGTCGATTTTTGGCATGTTTCTTGCTATATAAATAAAAAAAGATTTTAGTAGGAAGGGGATGGAATTAAATGCTAGAAAATCATAGCTTACCGCATTTTATTATGCAAAGTATCGAAAAAACACCAAGTAAAGTATATTTACAATTTGAAGAACAAAGGGTTACATATGAGGAACTTTATCATCGAATTACAAGAGCTATAGCGGGGTTTTGTGAGCTCGGTATTCAAAAAGGAGACAAAGTTTGTATTATGCTTCATAACACTCCTGAATATCTGGATGTATGGTTTGCTTTATCTTTTATGGGAGCAATTGCGGTGCCTCTGAATGTGCATTTAAAAGGAGAAGGCTTGCAGTATATTATATCTCACTCTGATTGTAAGTTAATTATCGTTGATAAGGAATTTGTTCCTCAAATTGCCTCTTGTTTGTCATTTATACATAGGGACATTCAAATTGTTGCTTACGGAAAAAATGAAAGCGTAGTCATTGCAGGTGATGGCAAAGAGTGGTTAGTAATCGAATTGAAAGATGTACTAAATACAAATAATCATCACCTTCCAACTGCATTTGTTTCCTCCACTTCTATTAACAGTATCCTCTATACCTCTGGGACGACTGGTTTACCTAAAGGGGTTATGTTAAGTCATTCTGCTTATGTAAATTCTGCGCAGTCATTTGCCAACTATATGGTTGGCGCAAGTTCAAAAGATGTCTTATTTACAGCGCTTCCGTTATTTCATATAAACGCCCAGGCCCATACAGTACTTGGATCCATTTCTTCCAATGCTACGATTGCTCTAGGTAAGCGGTTTAGTGCTTCTAGATTTTGGTATGAAATTCGCAGTCATGGCGCAACCATTTTTAATTCTTTAGGATCTATGATTCCTATTCTCTGTAAGCAGCCGGAAAAGGAAGATGATAATGAAAATTTAGTAAGGGTGACAGCTTGTGCTGCTACGCCTAAGGAATTTTGGAAGCCGTTTGAGGAGAGGTTTGGCGTTCGGATTGTAGAAGGTTACGGATTAACGGAAACAACGGGTTTTTGTGTAACGAATCCATTGTATGCCAATAAGCCACCTTCTATAGGAAAACCATATTCTTACGTAGAGACGAAGATTGTTAATGAGGATGGAAATGAAGCACGGACTGGTGAAATTGGAGAGATTTTTATTCGTTCCTTACAGAGACAAGCATTCATGGAAGGTTATTATAAAATGTTTGATAAAACAGAGGAGGCAATGAAGGAGGGATGGTTCCATACAGGAGATCGAGGTTATCTAGATGAGGAGGGTTACTTATATTTTTGTGATCGAATTAAACAGTGTATCCGAAGACGTGGTGAAAATATCTCCTCTTGGGAAATCGAAAAAGTTGTGAATAATCACCCGAAAGTACTTGAATCGGCGGCCATCGGTGTCCCATCAGAAGTGGGAGAGGAGGATGTTAAATTATATGTGATTGTAAAGAAAGATGAAACGATGTCCCATGAAGAGATTATAGATTGGTGTCAAGAACGTATGGCTTATTTTATGGTACCTCGATATGTTCAGTTCAGTGAAACCTTCCCAAAAACAGCGACGGAACGGATCCAAAAGTTCAAGCTGAAGGAGGAAGGGATTGGTAGCGCTTGGGATCGCGAACAGGCCGGTTATGTAATTAAAAGAACGAGTTGATGTGCTGATTTTACTTTATTACATATTAGAAAGAAGGGATTGAATTGGAAAATAAGCGGGTTGTTACATGGTCCAAAGAAAATGGAGTCGCAACGATTATCATTGATAATCCTCCTGTGAATGTACTGAGCAGTGTTGTGATAGATCAACTGACGGTAGTAGTCGGTGAAATAGAACAGGATGATGAAGTAATTGTTGTACTTCTAACTGGAGCTGGAGAAAAGGCTTTCGTTGCAGGAGGAGACATTAAGTCGTTTCCGGAATGGATTGGAAAAGGGAGTGAATATGCAGAGGGAAAATCAATGTGGCTTCAGAATCCGTTAAATAAAATAGAAAGATTGCCCAAGCCTGTAATTGCTGCTATTAACGGATTAGCGCTTGGGGGCGGGTGTGAATTAGCTTTATCATGTGATTTACGGATTATAGAAGAACACGCCCAAATCGGGCTTCCAGAAGTGAAGTTAGGTTTGTTTCCAGGTGCAGGAGGAACGCAACGTTTACCGCGATTAATTGGAACTGCAAGTGCGAAAGAAATGATGTTTACTGGTGAACCACTCACTGCCGAAGTAGCTTGGCGAGTTGGTTTGGTGAATCATGTTGTTCCGCGTGGCGAATCGCTGAATAAGGCGAAGGAACTAGCTGTGAAGATGGCTCGGTTTTCTCTTCCTGCTTTATCCTTGATGAAGCAATCTATCAATAAGGGATTATCTGCTTCTCTTGAGGAAGGATTAAAAATAGAAGCTGAGAATTTCGGACATGTGTTTCAAACAAGTGATGTAAGAGAGGGAGTGGAGGCCTTTATAGAAAAGAGGGCACCAATCTTTCATCATAAATAAAAAGCTATAACTATAATATGCAAAAAAGTAATGCCTGCCTCCGGCAGGCATTACCAAAATATATACAAACAGAAAAGGATACAAAGTTAAAAAATCCATATTATTGAGGGGGATTGGGGTTATGGATTTATTGATTGTATTGTTAGTGCTTGGCTTGCTTATTTTTGTTGCTTACCGAGGATTCTCAGTCATTTTATTCGCTCCGTTATGTGCGTTGCTCGCTGTGTTTTTAACAGAACCGGCAAATGTTTTACCATTCTTTTCTAATGTTTTTATGGCGAAGATGGTCGGATTTATAAAATTATATTTTCCTGTCTTTTTGCTTGGAGCGATATTTGGTAAAGTGGTAGAAATCACTGGAATAGCAGAAAAAATCGCGAAAATTATTATCCGCTTTATAGGCGTGAAAAGAGCAATTCTTTCCATCGTATTAATGGGAGCGATTCTTACATACAGTGGTGTCAGTTTATTTGTCGCAGTATTTGCGATTTATCCATTTGCAGCGCAATTATTTCGTGAGGCGGATATTCCGAAACGTCTCATTCCTGCAACAATCGCATTCAGCGCATTTACGTTTTCGATGGATTCACTTCCTGGATCGCCTCAAATTCAAAATGTTATTCCAACTACGTTCTTTAAAACAGATATTTATGCCGCTCCTACATTAGGAATTATAGGAGCACTGTTTATCTTCATATGTGGTATGTTGTATTTGGAAAGATGTAGGAAGAAGGCTGCTGCTAAGGGGGAGGGGTACTTCGGAAAAGGCGATGCTACTTCTGAGATGGCTGCTACAACTAGCGCGCAATTGGTGCAAAATCCGATTGCTTCGGGCGATGTAATTCCAATTAGTTACTGGATAGCATTTCTTCCGCTTGTACTGGTTGGAGTGATGAATAAAGTCTTTCCAGCATTCATTCCTGTTTGGTATACAAAGGGATTTGATTTTGCATCCATAGGTTTGAAGGAGTACGGAACAATTGATATGGGACAAGTTGTGGGGATTTGGTCAGTGGAAATGGCACTTCTTATCGGAATATTATCTGCTATATTATTAAACTTCCAAGCGGTAAAAGATCATTTTCAATCAATTACAAGCGTTGGTGTGAGTGGTTCAATCTTAGCAGCTATGAACACTGCAGCCGAGTATGGATTTGGTGCCGTTATAGCAGCTTTACCTGGATTTGTCATGATTCAAAACTATTTAACGGGGACTTTCTCAAATCCATTAATTAGCGGAGCGGTCATGACGAATATATTATGCGGGCTGACGGGATCAGGCTCGGGTGGAATGAGTATTACATTAGGTTTAATGGCTGAAAAATATATTGAAGCGGCAGCGAACTTTGATATTCCGTTAGATGTGCTGCATCGTGTAATTGCAATGGCGGCAGGAGGGATGGATACTTTACCTCATAACGGAGCAGTTATAACTTTACTTGCGGTTACAGGATTAACGCACCGGGAAGCTTATAAAGAGATATTTGGTATTACGATAATTAAGACCCTTGCCGTATTCTTCGTTGTTGGAGTGTATATGATGTTTTCTATTGTATAATAGGTAACTTGATCGTCAGTTAAAAAGAATGTATCTATCAATTAATTATGAATAATAGTAATCAGAAAAAGCCGTCATTCCATGAAATGATGGCTAAGAGAAAAAGGCAATACTACTAGTAGTATTGCCTTTTATTTAGTTAAATATATATACTCAAAACCTCCCTAGGCAATCCATCAATCTCACAAACTTTTTCAGAGGTAAAACCGACGTTTATTAAAATTTTGCGAGAGGGGATATTATTTGGATCAATAATTGCTTTTAGTACCTTTATATCTGTCTGCTTCGCTATATTCATTAGTTCCTTTGCAATCCTACTACTATACCTTTTTCCCCAGTGCTCTGGCAAAAGCATATAACCAATTTCAGCCTCTTTAACATTATCCTCGTTTACCGTAACATGTCCAAGATTGATATACTCATTTGTAATAGAATCATATACTTTACAAGAGCCGAATAGTTGATGATTTTCATTGCGCTTTACCAGCCTTGTAAAGTCATTTTTCGCTTCATCTAACGGAATAGCGCGTTCGGTAATTTGCGCCATTACTTCTTTATTGAATACGAGTTGGAAATATAAATTAAAATCTGTTTCTTCAAATTTAGCTTTTGTATAATATTCCTCCAAACTAATTTTCATTTGTTCTTCAGAAAAAAGATAAATTAAATCGTAATTTCAATTTGATTACCTTCAGGATCGCTTATCACACTTTCGTAATAGCCATCTCCAGTGAAACGTGGTCCATTTAATAAAGGATAACCATCATTTTTTAATGTTGTAGTTAATTCATTTACACGTTCTTCACTACCGACAGAGAAAGCCATATGAGCATAGCCAGTTATGTTGGGGTTCGGCTCTTTTTCTATACCTTTTTTACGCATAATTTCAAGTCTTGCACCAGATTCGAACGTAATAAAATAAGATTCAAATTGTTTTGCTTTATTATGATATAAAGAGTTCGCTTTACCATTAAAGTACTTTGTATAAAAAGAACGCATTAATTCTAAATCATTTACCCATATTGCAATATGTTCTATTTTCATAGTTTTCACCAATCCTTACTTAACTAATTTGGCTTTCACTTTATAAAAATTGTTTTTGCATTGCAAGAATTTTGATTGGGTGTTAAAGGTGTTATTAATTTTTGGTTATTTGTGAGCATACAATATGTAATTAAGTAAAGGAGAAGCATAGTAATTAAAGAAAAAGGTGAATGAAGCATATGAATCCATTTGAGCAAATGATGTACGTTGGTGTCATTATGTCTATTGTACTATCTGTAATGATTTTAGGATCTTTATATTATAATCCTCGTCTTTCGTTAACTGAATATCCGAAAGATATTCAAAAGGTAGTTTTTCCAAAATCGATTCATGAAAAAAAGCAAACAATCTACTTTAATATTGCATATAATGCTATTCTTTTCGGTACGCCTGTCGTTTCTACATATATACTACATAAACATGAAAAATTATTATATGTTGATGCCTATTTACATACTTTTGGTATTTTAATGATTTTCAATTTAGTAGATTTGTTTATAATTGATTGGCTAATCTTTTGCTGGATTACCCCAAGATTTGTTGTTATTCCTAGTACAGAAGGCATGAAGGAATATAAAGATTATAAGTTTCATTTAAGAGGGGCTATAGTCGGCACAAAATTTTTAGCAATCGTAAGTTTGTTTTTGGCAGGAATTGTGACAACTATTTAGTATGAAGAGTTTATAGAAGATAGTGAGATTTATCCCGCGTTAACGGACAGTAAAACTCCCACCTCAAAATTCAGTTGGAGCAAAGAAGTTAGGTGGGAGATCAACTGTCCGTAAACGTCCGATTGGTTCAACTAATAATCATTGGGGGATGAACAAAACCCCCAATGATTAAAGTTTCACTTTATAATATATAGAATTAAAAATGAGAATTTGATAGTATTGGAGTAAGGAGTTTTAATAGCAGTATATTAAGTCGTATTAATATACTGTTACAAATGCTTTCCTAATTTTATGGAAGTATTTGATAGAATTCAAAAAAATAATGGAGGCTAATATGAAAAAAATAATTGGCGCAGCAACAGCAACTGTTTTTGGATTGGGAGCATTTACTACAACTGCTACCGCAGAAACAATCGTAACAGCAGATGTACTCAACGTACGTGAAAAACCGACTACTGAATCAAAAGTTGTCAAAAAAGTAAAAGAAGGAGAAAAGTTAAAGGTTATACATACGGAAGAAGGATGGTCCAAAATTGATTTAAATGGTAAAGAAGTGTTTGTAAGTGCGGAGTTTACAAAAGATGTGTATTATGTAACAGCGAATTTGTTAAATGTCCGTTCTGATGCAAGTACAGAATCAGAAATACTTGGCAGACTAAAAACAAATGATGTAATTGAATCAACGCATCAAGTAAAAGACGGTTGGTTACAATTTGAGTATAAAGGAAAAACAGCTTATGTTAATGTTTCTTTCCTATCAAGTACAGCACCAGTTGAAAAAACAGCTAAAGAGAAAACGAAGCAAGTAGCGAAAGTATACAAAACAGCTAAAGCTAAGGATGAAGTTAAAGCACAAAAGATAGCAAAGCCTAAGGAAGAAGCGAAAGTACAAAAAGTAACAAAGCCTAAGGAAGAAGTGAAAGTACAAGAAGTAGTAAAGCCTAAGGAAGAAGTGAAAATACAAGAAGTAGTAAAGCCTAAGGAAGAAGTGAAGGTACAAGAAGTAGTAAAGCCAAAAGAAGAAGTGAAAGTACAAGAAGTAGTAAAGCCAAAAGAAGAA